>JBLMYZ010000048.1:0-9747 GCA_050258575.1 Acidobacteriota bacterium | reverse complement strand
ATATTCTTAACTCTTAGGTCTCAAGTCTAAGATCCTAGATTCAGATACCAGATACCAGATATCGTTCTTCTTGTGACTCGTGACTTTTTTGCGACTCTCTCAGCTCTTAGATCTCAGATCTCAGATCTTTCGCTCTCTCGCTCTCCCGATCTCCCGATCTCCCGATCTCCCGATCTCCCCTTCTGCTATACTCGTCTCATGCACAAAGTATACAGCCTGGCGCCGGATGTTTTGCGGCGCGTCGCGGCGATGTACGGCAAGCAGGTGGCGAGATTTGGCGTGGTCGAGAGCGGCTACCGCAACGCGTCGCATAGTTTTACGAGTACCGACGGTGAGCGGCTTAATTTTATACTGTACAAACGCGAACCGGGCAGTGCCGAGCTTATCAGGCGTACTGACCAGCTCGGTCGACATGTTGCGGCGCGGGGGTTGCCGGTGCGCGCACCGGTGGACGAGCGTATCGTCCAGGCTGGCCAGCGCTATGGTTCGCTCTACAACTACTTGCCCGGACAAACGATTGCCTGGGAAATGTACGCCATGAAACATATAAAACTGCTCGGTTTTGGCCTCGCGAGCTTTCATGCCGCTGCTAAGGATGCCGAAACGGCTTTGCCGGACGTCGAAACTGTTTATGAGGAGATTTGGCGGAGAGTCAAGGCGTATTTTTCTGACAGATCGGTAGTTCGGGCGATGCGTGAAAAGCTGGGTTTTCACGTCGAGTTGCCAGATGTTTTACCGCTTCTCGCGGCGACGTGCGCACTGCCTGACCGTCAGCCGCTTCATATGGATTTCGTGCGCAGCAACTTGCTATTTCGCTCGGCGCAAACCGGTGACATGTTGGTAGTCGATGGCGTGGCGCTCTCGGGAATTTTAGACCTCGAAAAAGCGGCGCGCGGTCATGTCATGTTCGACCTGGCTCGAACGCTGGCTTTTTTGCTGGTGGATTGTCCAAAACCAGCGCAGAAAATATATAAATATTTCCTACTTTCCGGCTACGCCAAGAGAGGCGGGCGAGATGTCTTGAACGAAGCTTCGCGGAACATACCATACCCGCCACTGACCGTCCTGCATCAGCTTGAAACGATGTTTTTAACCTACGACTTGTACAAATTTTTACACCAGAACCCCTACGAGTCGCTTTCGGACAATCATCATTTTCGTCGGACGGTCAGTATACTCCGCGAGCGAAAAGTGGTACACTAAAAGTGCTAACAACGGAGGGAGATATATGCCTGGAAGCGTCTGGAAGAAACGCCTGATTTCGCAGAGCGACCTACTGACTTTGCATGAGAAACTAAAAAAAGCTGGTAAAAAAGTCGTTTTTACGGCCGGCAGCTGGGACCTTATCCACGCCGGACAGTGCCGTTACCTCGAAAAAGCCAAAGCCTACGGTGACGTGCTGGTTGTGGGCGTCAGTAGTAACGACGCGATTCGTCGTGTCAAAGGTCCGAACAAACCGATTCTTGACGAGAAAATTCGCGCCGAGATGCTGACGTTCCTCAAGTCGGTCGACTTCGTGACAATCTTGCCAGAACCGAGCTGCGTGCCGTCACTCGGCCTTTTGAAACCGGACGTCTACGTGACCGTTAAAGAAGACTGGACGAGTGAGTACAAAGAGTCAAAAGAATACAAAACCGTCACAAAATACGGCGGCGAGGTACTCGTCGTCGACCGCCAGTCGAGCAGTGTGTCGACGACGCAGATTTTGCAGCGTGCTATCGGCGGAGCGCTGTCCGAAACGCTGAAAGACTATATGCAGTATCGAAAAGATCCGATAAAGGAAAAGTAGTACGTAAGTTGGTAAGTACGTAAGTGAATAAGTTAAGCAAAGAACAACTAGAACAGGAAGAGGCGTTTCGGACGGCGCGCACCAGCGGCGCGTACGACCGTATTTGGCAGACGGTCGGGCGCTGCGTATTTTGCAGCCATGACGAGTCGCAGAAACATCACGAGGTGTACGAAGAAAACGGCGTGTACATGACGGTGCCGGCGTATGCATACATCGACGGACATCTGCTGGTGATCCCTCGCCGCCACGTTCGTTCAGTCAAAGAGTTGACGCCGCTTGAATGGGAAACGATGCGCAAGCTCTTCTACCTCGCGAAGAAAATGATCCGCGAGACATATGGCGTCAAAGGCATGCAGGTCGTGCAAAAAGACGGACGCGACGCCCAGAGTACGGTTGAGCATCTGCATTTTCACTGTATCCCCTTTGACGGGCCGGACCTTTCCACCTGGAATTACCGCGAACTAAAACATACGCCGTACGAAAATGCTGAAATGTATCGGACAAAAGCCGACAAACTTAAAAAACTGGCGCGGCGCTATGAGGAAAAATATGAGTAGCCCGACAGATTACCGCGAACTGTGGGCGCCGCTGAAAAAGCTCGCCAAAGCTTCAAAGGCGAAACTTGGTGGCGTGGCATGTTTTGTGGTGAGAAATGGCGCGATCGTGTCGAGCGGTATTAACCACAGCCCCACTGGCGAACCGATGGAGTATGAAGTCGACGGCAAACTTGTTTCGAAACCCGAGGTCGTCCACGCCGAAGTTGCCGCGTTGCAGGCGGCAGCAAAAAACGGTATTGACGTGCGCGGAACGACACTACTGCTCAACATTTCGCCGTGTATTGCATGTGCCGGAGTTATCGTCAAAGCTGGCGTTTCGGAAGTATTTTACCGCTACGAATGGTGGGACAAAGCCTCGCTCGACATTTTGCGCGGCGCTGGTATACACGTTGAACAAATAAAGGAGGACGCATGAAACGACACCCAGAGTACGAATATCTTGAACTTATGGCGCGTATACTCAAAGATGGCAAAACGAAACCAACACGTGGGATTCACCCCATAAAGTCGGTGTTTGGTGCGCAGGTGCGGTTCGACATGCGAGCCGGTTTTCCGATGCTCACGACGAAAAAAATGCCGTTCAAAACACTCCTGCATGAGCTGTTGTGGTTTATTTCCGGTAGCGACAGCGTTGAGTATCTACACGAACACAACATCAAGTATTGGGACGGGTTTTTGCACGAAGGCTCAGACAGTTTAGGTCGCGTCTACGGCGTGCAGTGGCGGCACTGGCGGCGTCCGGACGGGACGGAGTTTGACCAGCTCCAGTGGGCGATCGACGAGATAAAAAACAACCCCAACAGTAAAGGAATTATCGTCAGTGCCTGGAACGCCGGCGAACTCGACGAAATGCGTCTGCCGCCGTGCCACACTATGTTTCAGTTCGACGTAACGAAAGGCAAACTGCGCCTGCAGCTCTACCAGCGCTCGTGGGACGTGTTCCTCGGTGCGCCGTTTAACATTGCCCAGTACGCGATGTTGCTTCATATGGTCGCGCACATCACCGGACTTGAACCGCGCGAGCTTATCATTTCCGCAGGGAACACTCACCTCTACACGAACCACCTTGAGGTTGCGAAGGAACAACTCTGTCGTAAACCTTACCCCTTCCCGACGCTAAAGATTGTTGGTGATGTGAAGAGTATTGACGACTTTAAGGAAGAAAACTTTGTACTGGAAAATTACCAGTCACACGACAAACTTAAAACCGACCTGGTGATCGTCTGACATCTTGCAATTTCTCACCAAAGTGATATAGTGTTTTATCACGGAAGTTCCGTTGATCTGTCGGAAGGAGACAGATGTTTTTCTTAAGCGAGACGTTTCGACAAGTCTCATGGGTTGCAGCCCGCCGGTTCGGTCTGCCTAGTCTCAACGGCTACAATTGCACTCAACCGCAATGGAGTTGCAAGCGACCTGGGACGTACGTCGCAATCGTCAAGATGCCCTACTACCCGAGACATTCGGTAGTGGTGACCATCTCGCGGATGGGCCAGCTCGGCCTCAGGCGCGTTGTCAGGTTGTCGATCAGATCGGCCTCACGACAGCCGCTGTTCTCCGCTACGTATCAATACAACGTTTTGACTGGGAGGTCGATTTTCATCCCTCCAGTTGAGACCTGACGGACATCCGGCCCCGCGCTGTCACAAGTGCGGGGTTGTCCATGTCAGAGCGAGTGACTGATCATACCGGAAAACGTTCCAACCAAAATAATCCCTAACCCGAGCGCGGCCGTTTCGAGTCCTTCGTGCCAGCGCGCGCCGTCGAGTAGCGAAGCTCGCCAGTAGCCAGAAATCAGCAAGATAACCAGGGTAAAAACACAACAGTATAACACGGCCAGGTTAAGGTCAGGGACGAGAAACAACGGTAAAATCGATACCAGACTAACAATAATATACGCCGCAAATTGCAACAGCGACGGCACGACATAATCTCGAAACGGCTGCGTACTTTTGATACCATCCACGTCATCCATGTAGGTGTCGCTGCTGTAGCGCACTGATGCCGAGTTAAAGCCGTTCACAAGGATACTCACTATAGCGGTCAAAATCAGCGCGTGCTTGTCGAGCCCGCCAAAACTCAGACCAGCGATCACCCCAGCGGCGATCGCAAATCCACCCTCTATACCCTCAAAAAGCGCCATGAAACGTTCTGCTCCAAGCGGCAAGCGCCTGGTGTGATGATGAAATACACTCATGCGCTCAAGTATAGCGCAGTTTTGCTACTTGCGGATGTTTGTTTTGCGCGCACCGCCAAGAAAACGGTTGACTGTCGGGTTGATAACTCCCTTACCAACCATACCGTTTCCGATCAGTAAGGCGGCAAAGATGGCAGATCCGCCCAGTGCGGCCACCACCACGCCAGCCCCGATCGACAGATTGTCGAGCGTATCGAGCGCGTCAGCTACTTTGCCGCGCGGTTGCGCCTCTGGTCCTTTACTCATGTATACATTATAGCATAAACTGTAGCTTTATGTCAATAGCCGCCGCATGGCAGTGCGGTACGCTTTGAGATGTTCGCGTGCCATGGCAGCGGCCGTAAAACGGGTTTCGTAGGCCAAGCGGCACTTTCGCGGGTTGAGGGTGTCAACGCGTTCTAGGGCCTCTGCGAGGCTTTCAGCGGTCTTTTTGTCGTCAATCTTGCCCGATACGAGGCGGGTTTTAGGCACGACAAAGCCAGTAAGGCCATTTTCGACGACCTCTGGTAGCGCCCCGGAGTCGAGAGCGACAACAGGGGTTGCGCACGCAAACGCCTCGAGCGACACCATACCAAACGGTTCGTCAAACAACGACGGAACGACCAGAGCACGCGCGTTGCCTAAAAAGTCACGCTTTTCGGCCGAAGTGGCGAGGAAACCGACAAATTGCACCTCGCTGCCGAGCCTAGGGGCAATCTGTTGCTGCCAGTAACTGTCTTTGGCGGCGTCAGCGTAGTGTTTACCGGCGATTTTGAGCGGCAGCGACTGACAGGTCGTCTGGTTGTAACGCCGCACTGCCTCGATCGCCAGGTGAACGCCCTTTGGCTCGATAATCCGCCCCATATACGCTACGTAGTCGCGTGTCGGGCCGGCGACTGGCGACAGCTCAGGGTCATCAAGTCCATGGGGAATATTTGCGAGCCAGTTCGTGTCGCCCGGCATACCGCGGCGCTGTGCAAGCGACAGAGAAATCCAGTTCAGATGCTTGTATTTTGGCAGGTTGTTTTTGTACTTGACGAGAAAATTAAACGGGTCATGGTGCGTAAACACCACAGGCTGCCGACAGAGGCCAGCAAACGCATAGCCAACCTCTTCTTCGTTGGTGTACACATGGATGATATCATGTTCGCCTCTGTTAGCAGCTTCGTAAGCACGCGCTAGCAGTTCGCTCTGCACCTGGCGTGCTAGTGTGACAAACGTGAACGGATGTTTGCGTAGCAAGTCGGTGTAGCTGTCCCCTCGCCCGGCTAGTTCGCGATCGAACAGCGACAAGTCGGCTGTGACGGTTGCGACTGTCGTGTCGACGGGGCCGGGCGTATATAACGTCACCGCTGCACCCTGGCGCTGCAACTCGCGGGCCAGGGCGAGCGCCAGATGGCCAGGCGAAAAAATCACCTGCGGCAAAATATCGCGGTGCATAAAAATATGCGGGACGACCAGCGCCACCCGTATAGTTGAATTTGACACCTTATTTTTCATTGAGAAAGCTTAGGTCGATTTCATCGCCGTCGCCGCTGTCGTCACCGTAGTAGCCGTCTGCTTGTGGTTGCTCGTTCATACATCCTCCTTACTGCTACTATCTTAGCAGCTCCGACGTCGGTGGTACAATAGACGATATGTACGATTTTGCCTTTGCAGTGTTGTTTTTCGGTATATACGCGTTATGCGGCTGGTTGTGGGAGTTTTTGTTTAACCTCGTCATGTACCGCCGGGTGCGGCTTCACGGGTTTTTGACGCTGCCGTTGTTGCCGATCTACGGGTTTAGCGCGCTTGCGATCGTGGCGCTGGTGTATCCTCATATCGAGAACCCGTTTTTGGTGTTTGTGACGACCGCGGCTCTCGTCACATCGGTCGAGTATCTGACGTCGCTTGCGCTCGAGACGTTGTTTCGGATCAGACTGTGGGACTACACCGAGTGGCCGCTCGATTTATATGGCCGAGTGAGTTTTTTCTCCTCGCTCGGGTTTGGTGTGCTCGGGTTGTTTCTGCTGTATATCGCCCAGCCGTTTTTCAGCGCGGCAATCGCAAATGTCCCGTGGCTAATCGTGGTCGTGACTGGCTGGGCGCTGTGCTTTTTGGTGCTGATCGATTTCGGCAACCAGGTGAGTGCGCTGGTGCGGCTGCGCCGCGCGGACGGTTCGCTGGACGATATCATGTTAAGGCTCGAACAGTCGATCGACGGGTTCACGACACAAGGCCGCCGGGCGCGCGCTTGGTTCGACAGGTGGTATCGGTTTAACCTGCGCCACCTGCGCCGCGCCTTCCCGCGTGCAAAACGTCTCAAATAAAACACCTCGCCGAAACGAGGTGTTGTTGGTTGTTTGACTGGTTTAGAGTTCGACTTTGACGCCTGGACCCATGGTCGAGGACACGTAGGTACTCACGATATACGACCCTTTGAGCGAGTTTGGTTTGACGCTGTTTAGGCTGTCGAAAAACGCTCGTGCGTTGTCTTGTAGTTTTTCGGCGCCAAAACTGACCCTGCCGATACCGAGGTGAACGATACTCTGTTTGTCGACGCGGTATTCTACTTTGCCGCCCTTAGCGTCTTTGACTGCTTTCGCAACGTTGGTTGCGACCGTCCCGCTTTTCGGGTTCGGCATGAGGCCGCGCGGGCCAAGCAGCCGAGCGTATTTGCTCAGTTTTGGCATGAGTTGCGGCGTGGCAACCAGCGTGTCAAAGTTGATCTGTTCTTTGCCGAGCTGTTTGACGAGTTCGTCTTCGCCAGCGAGATCTGCACCAGCTTTTTTAGCAGCTTCGACTTCGTCAACGGCCACAAAAGCCGCGACGCGTACTGTTTTGCCCGTGCCATGCGGCAAACTAACGGTCGAGCGAATGTTCTGGTCGGCCTGGCGCGGGTCGACGCCGAGTACGACGTGAACCTCGACGGTGGCGTCAAATTTGACCGGGCTGGTTTCAGCGGCGAGCTTGACGGCTTCGTCGAGCGTGTATGACTTGCTGCTGTCAACTTTTTTAGCCGCTTCTTTAAACTTTTTACCGCGGCGCTCAGCTTTTGGCCGGGCAACAGGAACTGGGCCGCGTTTGATATGCGACTCCGCCTCGCCCTGCGGCGTGGTGTCATGAGCGGCTTTGCGAGCCTCTTTTTCGGCTTTGGCCTCGGCTTCTTCGAGTGCTTTTTCGCTGCGTTTGCCAGCTTTGGCAACGTCGCTTTTTCGTTCTGCAACCACCTCTTTGTCGTCGTTTTTCTTGTCTTCGGCGCTTTTTAGCGCGGCCTCGATCTCAGCGATAGTATTTTTCCCTGAAACCTCGAGTTTCAGTTTTTTTGCTTGTTCGAGCAAATCGGCTTTTTTTGCCATAGATTGTTCCTTTCGTGGTGCATAGCGCATGTCAACCGACATGCTCCCAACTTTGGTTGATAACCCCGACAGTATACAACACTTTTTAGTTCCGTACAAGGGGTATACATTGACATAAGCAGGCGAAAGTGGTAACATATAGATAATGGAAAGCAATGATATCAACCCTTACTTCTCTCGCCTCGACGCCGCGCCGTTTGGCCTAGATGTAGCAGCTCAGGAGATGATTATCGGCGAGCAGATAGGTCTACTCAGCGAGCGCATCAACCGCGAGATTCCCATTGTTCGCTCTACCCCAGATATACATGTTCTTGGTGACGCGGACGCATTTCCAAAAACAGATCTGCTGATCGCCCCGAACCATAACAATATTACTCTGTCGAGACGACGTGTTATGGGTCGAGCCGGACTGCGAAGACTCAAGGGAGTGTGCGCGTTCGGAGAAGATGGTTTTCGTACCGGAACGAGTATCTGGGTGAACCTTCCCCCGCACGGTCTGAAGGATGACTTTGATCTCGCCGCAACTGAAGCAACGCTCAGCCATGAGTTGCTGCACAGCGTCGGTGTTGAGCACTGTGCGAACCAGAGATGTTTAATGTTTTATGAGCATGACCAGTATGACCTCTATGAGTTAACAAAGCGTCCAAACAGCTTTTGTATCGATCACCGGTCGGTGTTGAGAGGGATCGCTCGAAACAAACAGTATTTTAGACAACGGGTTGCTTGTTGACAAAAAATGAACAGGGTGCTATAATAAATGATATGGTGTGTTGTCGTTCAATTTTATTGCGGCACTACCAGTTCCTGAAAACCCTGCCGGTGCGAGGCCGGCTCTTCCCAAGGAGAAATATGATTCTCTGGTTTTTTGTCGCAGCGTTCACGTCTGCGGCATTCCTCGCCGCGCACAACGAGCGGCTAACGGGGGTCGCAACCCTCGCTTGTCTCGCTGCGTTCTGCGTGGCGTTGACTCAGGGGTCCGACCCTGAGTTGCTGAACTGGGCAGCACTGCTGGCGCCCCTTGGGGCGCTGGTGTACTACGAACACCGAATCAACCGCCGAAAGGAGGTGTTGTAATGTTCATCGTTCATATCATCTTCGCGCTCTGCGCGGTGATGGCGCTGGCGCTCCTGGTCGTCTTCCCGTTCCTGCGCTGGCTTGACAACAAGTCGGCGCAGCTCGATCACCCCGTCCTTACTGAGGACGGACGTCCCGACAACATGTGGGACTGAGAAGAAGGGTTTTCGCGTCCGTATGGACGTACGGGGCTTCGCGCCCTCGTTGGACAGTGTTGTCCACGGGCGCGGAGCCCCTTCTTCTATATTGCAACCTAGTCACGCAGTACAGTCACAGTGCCGTCAGCCGCAACGGTTACGAGCCGCGAAGGCAGTGTATCGGCCGGCACTGTTCCGCCGTCAACGTACAGATCAACAGCGCCGCCAAAATACGCCTGCGCTTCGGAAATACGTCGAGCCGGCGGCATACCCTCGGGGTTAGCGCTGGGCGCCACGAGTGCGCCAGTTTGTTGGATAATCTCATAGAGCGTCCCGCTCTGGATCAGGCGGTACGCCAGGTTCGTCCCCCGCCGAACGAGATATGCTGGCGCGTCTGGCGTGTCAACGATAACGCTCGTCGGCCGGTCAGTATACTGCTGAACGGTACGAGCAAGTTTCCTACTGTCGCCAAACGCTTGGTCTGGCTGAGTGATCAGCTGAATAAACGGTTTGCCGGCGTGCCGGCCTTTGAGCTGATACAGTCGCTTTACCGCCTCTGCGTCGGCCGCCCGAGCCAGCAAACCATAGATCGTGTCAGTTCTCATGACAACGACCCCGCCGCGGCGTAGTACAGTAACAATTTCTGATGTTTTCATGCGTGAATTATAGTAACACA
>JBLMYZ010000047.1:0-47121 GCA_050258575.1 Acidobacteriota bacterium | reverse complement strand
GTCAGCACCTCAAAAGGCGTGATGACTGGTGTCGAAGCTGTCAAACAACGCCTCGGCGGCGAGCTAATTTGTAAGGTTTACTAGAAGAATATAGATGATAGATTATGGAATGATCACAAATAATCTATCACGAAAGAACAATAATATAAGAAAGGAGATGAGTATAGAAACGGACAAAAGGTTATCACTCCATAATCTATAATCCAAATTCTATATTCCAACTCATATGAGTCTGAGTCGAATCGGAAAACTACCAATCGAGATTCCGTCAGGTGTGACAATCACGGTTGACTCTGGTGACGTGAAAGTCGTTGGCCCGAAAGGCGAACTGACACAATTCATCACACCAGCTGTCGATGTGAAAGTCGAAGACGGTACTCTGACGGTTCACCCCAAAGATGAATCAAAAGAAGCTCGCGCCCAGCATGGTCTGATGCGCGCGTTGATCAACAATATGGTCGTGGGTGTTACCCAGGGCTTTGAAAAGAAGCTTGAAGTTAACGGCGTCGGTTTTCGTGTTAACGGCGGCGGTCAGAATCTCGAAATGGCGCTTGGGTTTTCACACCCGGTGAAATTCACAGCACCAGAAGGGGTGAATATCACTGTAAATAAGATGGAAATCACCGTCAGCGGGATCAACAAACAACAAGTTGGTCAGGTCGCTGCCGAGATTCGCGCGTTAAAGAAGCCAGAGCCGTACAAGGGCAAAGGTATTAAATATGCTGACGAAGTAATCCTTCGCAAAGCAGGAAAGACGGGGAAATAAGCCATGAATGATCTAGCGAAAAAACTACTTGGCCGCTCCCTGCGCAAAGGCCGTGTTCGCGCCAAGGTGTCAGGGACTGCTGAACGACCACGTTTAACAGTCACGATCTCAAATATGCACGTGTCAGCGCAAATTATTGATGATACTGCTCGAAAAACGCTGGTTGCTGCCACAACGGTTGGTGACAAAAAATTGACCGGAACGATGACTGAAAAAGCTGCCGAAGTTGGCAAAGCGGTCGCTGTGAAAGCGAAAAAGGCCAAGATTTCAACTGTGGTATTTGATCGGAACGGTCGACAGTACGCCGGACGCTTGCAAGCGTTCGCTAACGCAGCACGCGAGGAAGGACTGGAGTTCTAATATGGCTGAAGATCAGAAAACAACGTCACAAGTCAAACCGCAAGGTGCGCCGCGCACAGGTGGTCGCAATGATGGCGGCGAGCGCCGTCCGCGCCGGAACGACCGACGCGAGGCGCCAAAAGAAGAGAAAATGTACGAAGAGAACGTTATTGCGATTGACCGCGTGGCTCGTGTCGTGAAAGGCGGTCGACGCTTCCGCTTTAAGGCGCTGGTTGTTGTTGGTGACCGCAAAAACAAGGTTGGTGTCGGTGTTGCCAAAGGTGCTGACGTGCAAGTCGCAGTGCAAAAAGCAACCGATGTCGCGAAAAAGAGCCTCATCACTATCCCGATTGTTAACACGACTATTCCACACGATATCGAAGTCAAAGTTGACGGTGCGCGTGTGCTACTGAAACGCGCGGCGCCGGGTACCGGTATTATCGCCGGTGGCGTGGTGCGTTCGGTTGTGAGCGTGACGGGTATTACGAACCTTATGAGCAAATCACTTGGTTCAGCGAACAAGGTAAACATCGCCTATGCGACGATTGAAGCGTTGCGTCAGCTCGTGCCAAAAAGCGAGTGGGTGACAAGTCAGAAGGAAACGGCAAAGAAAGCCGCAAAGAAAGGAGATAAGTAAATGAAATACAACGAGTTGAACATCTCTGCAAACAAGAATAAGAAACGTGTCGGCCGCGGTATCTCGGCTGGACAAGGTAAAACCGCCGGGCGTGGGACGAAAGGGCAAGGTGCGCGCACTGGCAGCAAATTTGGTTCGACGTTTATGGGCGGCCAGGGTAAGCTCGTCCAGCGCGTGCCAAAAAAACGCGGCTTCCGTAGTTTGCGCGTCAAAGCGCAGACGGTGTACACCGCTCAGCTAAATGATGTCAAAGGCACAACAGTTGATAATATGAGTTTGTTTGAAGCTGGGCTTATTGCGACACCATACCACACGGTGAAACTGATCGCGCGCGGTGACTATAACGATAAAGCGACGGTTCGTTTGCAAGCTGCAAGCGCCGGAGCGGTTGAAATGCTGAAAAAAGCCGGCGGTTCGTTTGAACCAGTAGACGTTCCGGAGTTGCCTGCAGCGAACAAGGAACGGGCGGCAAAACGTGACGAAAAAAAAGCAAAAAAGGCTGAAAAAGCCGCATAACGTTGACGCACCAACGGTTAAAAAGCACCCAGCGAGGGTGCTTTTTGCTATACTGGCGCTATGAAACTTCCAGGTCGAAAAACATACTCAAAACGGCAGTTCGTGGTTGGCGCGGGAGTGCTTGCCCTTGTCGCTGTTGTTGTCGCGGCCACGTGGTGGTTGGACCGCAGTCCAGTACAGCAGACACCGTCCAACGAACAATCATTTGCGACGCACACTCAGTCGCAGTCGCTGCATTTTGCTGCAATGGGCGACATGCTGGCGCATGATTCGGTTGTGGCGAACGCGAAAACTGACAGCGGGTATGATTTTACGACCTATTTTGCCCGTGTTAGGCATATGTACCAACAGGAAGATGTTGTGTTTTGTAACCCGGAAACAGCGGCGGCCGGAGAAGCATACGGCGTGTCTGGCTATCCGACATTTAACGCTCCGACAGAGTTTGCTCGCGACCTCAACAAAGAGGGTTGCAACCTCATCAATCTCGCAACGAACCATATTGCTGACAAAGGTCAGCCAGCGCTCGACGCCACGCTCGATGTTTGGCAGCGGCAACGTATCTTGGCGGTGAGCGGGGCAAATCGTTCGGTTGACGAGCAGAACACAGTGGCGTATTTTACGAAAAATGCTCTCAAAGTAGCGTTTGTGGCGTTTGCTGACTTTAGTAACAACCAGTCGGTAACAAGCTACGGTCTCAATACGTACCATAATCATGAACTCGTCACGTCACTACTGGGCGAGGCGCGTAAAAATGCCGACGTCGTCGTTGTTTCGGCCCACTGGGGGACGGAGGACTCAACGACCGTCAACGATGACCAGCGAGCGGCCGCGGCACTGTTTGCGTCGCTCGGAGCAGATGTCGTGATAGGCACTGGTCCGCACGTGTTGCAAACGGTTGAGCGGCTTGCACGGCCAGACGGCGGCAAGACGTTGGTCTGGTATTCGCTCGGGAACTTTTTGTCGAGCCAGCTAGAAGTTAACCAGCTGACGGGCGGTGTTGCTGAGTTTACCGTGACTAAAAACGGCACTGACGTTACGGTGAGCGACGTGATGTTTCAACCGACGTTTATGGCGTATGATTGGCCGGTTGCTGACCGGCAAGCCGGACGTTTGTCGACACGAACACATTTGGCACTGTATCCACTCGACCAAGCTGGCGAACGCTTGGCGGCATTTAACATAACTGTTAAAGACCGGCAACAGTTTGTGCGCGACACGCTTGGTGATGAGGTGAAGGTAGTAAATTAGCGTAGATACGGCGCGGCTTCTTCGAGCGTGAGGCCGGAGGTAAACAAGGCGTTGGCGAGATCACTGCCAACATAGCGAAAATGCCACGGCTCGTAGGTATAGCCGGTTACGTTCGTTTTGTCTTTTGGATATCGCAGGACAAACCCGTAGTTATGAGCGTGTGCGGCGAGCCATTTGCCGAGCGCAGTGTCGCCGAAACAGGCTGCGAGATAGCAGCTGCTGTCCGCGTTTGCAATATCAAAAGCGAGACCGGACTGATGTTCGCTTGTACCAGGCGCGGCGCTGAATTTGTCGGCCTCAGTTTGGCCGTGGAGTGCAACATAAGTAGTGTAGTACTTGGTCTGTAGGTCGTACGAGCGATACCCACTGGCAACAACAGCGTCAAAGCCTTGTGCTGCTAGGGCTTGAAAAAGCTGTTCGAGTGACGGCATAACGCCGCGGCGCAGCGAGTGTTCTTCGGCGGGTACGTCAGTGCGGACGGCGACGCCGACAGTTTCGAGGTCGTTTGGGGCATACTGACTGTCGGTAAAAGGCGTGTGTTTGTTAACGATTTTCCAGAGGCTGGCGTCGTCTTGTATGTTGCCGAGCGGAGTGATGGGGGCGGCGCCAGGCAATGTGATACCCGGTGACGATGCAGGTGCTTCAACAGCTGGCGGCTGTTTGTTGAGCAGCAGATATACTACAGCGCCGCTAGCACAACCCAACACAACTATACCTAGCAGCCAGTAACGAAGCCGAACACCCAACGTTCCCATATAGTTATTGTACCGCATAGCGAACAGCGAAACCTATGGAAATATTTGACGAACTCTTATATACTAAGCTCCAAGTAATATGAAGGGTTGTAGAAAAACATGAACTGGCGTACTATTTTTGCCTCGCTGAAAAACCGTGATATGTTGCGGCGGCTCGGTATTGTTGTTGGAATTATTGTTGCGTACCGTTTTCTGGCGCAAGTCCCCGTGCCGCTCGCAGACGCAACGACACTCAAACAAGTGATCGAATCGACACTAAACGCGACCGACCTCGGTGGTTTTATGAACCTGTTGACCGGTGGTGCGCTCGCGAGTCTTAGTATTGTCCTTGTCGGGTTGAGCCCGTATATCACCGCATCGGTGATCACGCAGTTGCTAACAAAAGCGATACCCAGCCTTGAGGAGATTCATAAAGACGGCGAATCTGGCCGCCGCAAGATCAACCAGTGGACGCGGCTGTTGACGGTGCCGCTAGCTATTTTGCAGTCGATCGCTTTTATTTTGATTATTCGCCAAACAGTTCTAGCTGGAAACACGGCAGTTTTGACAAGCACTAGTCCGTTTGAGTGGGTACTGGCGGTGTCGGCCATGACGGCCGGAGCGGTGATACTGATGTGGCTCGGCGAGCTGATCACCGAGCAAGGTGTCGGTAACGGTATTAGCCTGTTGATTTTTGGCGGGATTATCGCTAGCCTGCCGCAAACTTTTTCGACGATCTGGAACTCGCTCGCCTACGTGCCAACAGACGAGGCGAAGCTGTATATTTTCAACTGGGTGACGCTGCCGGTGAACGGCGTGGCGACCTGGACACTGCTCGCGTTTGCGGTTGTTAGTATCTTGATCTTGTACTTTTTGGTGAAGATCAACGAGGCGCAGCGGATTATCACCATCAACTATGCAAAACGGGTGCACGGAAACACTGCCTACAGCGGCGTGAAAAGTATTTTGCCGGTAAAACTTATCACCGCTGGAGTGATCCCAGTTATCTTTGCGGTTGCCTTTTTGGCGCTGCCGGCGTTTGTCGGACAGGTACTGGTGAGTATGCAAAACAACAGTGGTGCGGTATCGGTTGGCCAGAACCTCGTCAAATGGTTCCAGACGCCGAGTGCGCAGTCGTTCGCGACGGCGACGGACTGGACGGTGTTTGTCTATCCAGTGGTGTATTTCCTGCTGGTCGTGATGTTCACGTACTTTTACACCGGGATCGTGTTTAACAGTAACGAGATCGCCGAGAGTTTGCAAAAACAGGGTGGTTTTATAGAAGGCGTACGGCCTGGTCCGCAGACCGAAAAATACCTTAGCCGCACCGTCAACCGCTTGACATTGTTCGGTTCGCTGGCGCTTGGTCTTATCGCGACGATGCCGTTTCTTTTCGAATACATCTCGGCGCACTTTGGCCTCAACACCGCTAACCTCGCTATTGGCGGAACTGGGTTATTGATCGTTGTATCAGTCGCACTCGAAACTCTCCGTCAGATCAACTCGCGCGCCCTCATGGTGACGTACGACGAGTACTAGAGCGAGGTGAAAAATACCTACTCGCGGTTGTTAGAAACGAAAAATCGACACGAAAGTCGCGTTATCTGTTTACACGCTGTTATTTATGGTGTATAATGCGTCACTGTAACTTATGTCCAATACGAAGGAAGTCATAAAACTTGTCGGTGTGGTGGTGGAGGCTTTGCCTGGCGCCAAGTTTCGTGTCGAACTGGAAAATGGACACAGTATTATCGCTCACGTGTCAGGGAAGATGCGCAAGCACTACATCAAGTTAGTGCCGGGCGATAAAGTCGAGGTTGAGTTAACCCCTTACGATCTCACAAAGGGCAGAATCAGCTTCCGACTCAAGGATTAACCATAACGGGAGGAATACACTGTGAAGGTTCGAGCCAGTGTCAAAAAAATCAGCCCCGATGATATTATTGTCCGCCGAAAAGGGCGGCTCTATGTCATCAACAAAAAGAAACCTAAAAATAAGCAGAGGCAGGGATAAACGCATATGGCACGCATAGCAAACGTCGTGATTCCAAGCGAGAAGCAAGTGCAGATTGCGCTTCGATACATCTACGGTATCGGGCCAAAACACTCGGCTCAGATACTTGAAGCGACGAAAATAGATCCGACAAAGCGAGTCAAGGATTTGTCCGAGGCTGAGCTGAAAAAAATTCGCGACGAAGTTGACGCTAACTTTACGGTCGAGGGTGACCTGCACCGCGTCGTGGCAAATGATATCAAACGGTTGAAAGACATCGGTTCGTATCGTGGCGAGCGCCACAAAAAAGGCTTGCCATCTCGCGGCCAGCGCACTCGCACTAACGCCCGAACTCGCCGCGGCAAACGTATTGCCGTCGGTGGTGCACAACCTAAAGCAGCAAGTAAGACATAGGAAGGAGTTGATATGGCAGACGTTGCACAGAAACCAGTTGCAAAAACCACCAAAAAGAAAGCTCGCCGATCAGTTCCGACCGGTCAGTTGCATATTCAAGCGACATTTAACAACACGATCGTATCGTTTACTGACGGTAAAGGCAATGTAATCGCCCAGTCGAGCGCCGGAGCTTGCGGTTTCAAAGGGAGCAAAAAAGGCACCGCCTATGCTGCCCAGGTGGCAAGCGAAAAAGCCGCCGAGGCTGCCAAGAGCCAGTTTGGCTTGACAAAAGTTGACGTTTTTGTCAAAGGTGTCGGGCTAGGACGCGACTCGGCGATTCGTACGTTACAGAGCTACGATATTGCAGTGCTTAGTATCAAAGACGTGACCGGTATCCCTCATGGCGGTACACGACCACCGAAAGCGAGGAGAGGATAAATGGCACGAGACAGAGACCCTATAGTCAAACAAAGCCGTCGTGAAGGCTACGCGCTGCATCCAAAAGCGCACAAGATCATGGCGAAAAAGAGCGGTATTCCTGGTCAGCATGGCCGCGATCGCCAAGGCAAGGTGAGTATGTATGCCGAGCAACTGCGCGAAAAGCAAAAAGTTCGCCGCTTGTACGGCCTGCTGGAAAAACAGTTCAGCTTGCTCATGAAAGAAGCGACGCGTATGGAAGGCCAATCTGGCGAGATTTTGCTGCAACTACTCGAACGCCGTCTGGACAACGCCGTCTATCGCGCTGGGTTTGCACTCAGCCGCCGAGCAGCTCGCCAACTCGTGAGCCACGGCCACTTTATGCTGAACGGCCGCCGCGTTGACATCCCGTCGATTCGCCTCAAGGCTGGCGACGTGATTACCGTCCGACCAAAAAGCGTAACAAGCGGCTACTTTAAAGGCCTCGACGAGGTCGTTAAAGACGCCAACCAACCAACATTCGGCTGGATGAAAAGCGATCCGAAGAAAATGACGATTACCGTCACTGGACTTCCAGCACGCAGCGAAGCCGAAGCAGATATTAACGAACAGCTCATCGTCGAGTACTACTCGCGGTAGGGAAAAGGGAGGCACATATATATGTCACAAGCAATTCACAACCCAACTCTGGCAAGCGTTGACGAACACAGTGCGACGAGTGCTACCTTTGTTGTCGAGCCGCTACACACCGGTTACGGTATGACGCTCGGTAACAGCTTGCGCCGCGTGTTGCTGTCGAGCATCGAAGGCTCAGCAATCACGGCGTTTCGTGTTGACGGTGTAACACACGAGTTCACGACGATCCCAGGAGTTAAAGAGGATGTCGTTGATATCATGCTCAACGTCAAAGCGATCCGTTTGCGCTCAAAGAGCGACGAACCAGTCGAGATTAGTCTCGAGAAAAAAGGCGCAGGCGTTGTTACTGCCGGCGACCTCAAACTGACCGCAGATATTGAGATCGTCGACAAAGACGCGGTTATCTGCACCATCGACGACGCTAAAACCTCAGTAACAATGCACTTTGTAGTCGAAACCGGCCGCGGATACCGCACGCTCGAGGAGTCAACCGACAAACGGTTGCATAGCGACATGATCGCGCTCGACGCGTTCTTTAGTCCAGTGCAGCGCGTTCGCTACAAAGTTGAAAGCACACGCGTTGGTCAGCATACCGATCTTGACAAGCTCGTTCTGACTGTCGACACCGACGGGACGCTGACGCCGCAGGACGCTTTCGAGGAAGCGGCGGCAATTTTGATCAACCAATACACAGCGCTCGCTGGTTCGACTCGAGTCGAAGCAGCACCAAGTCTGAGCGACGCGTCAAACGACGCCAACAACAAACTCATGATGCCGATCGAGGAACTCAACCTCGGTGCTCGCACGACGAACGCACTTATTAACAATGATATTCGTACTATCAACGATCTCGTGACGCTGAGCGAAAACGACCTGCGTGAGCTCAAGGGCTTTGGGAGCAAAGCGCTCGACGAAGTCAAAGACGCGCTGGCTGGGATGGAGCTATAGCCTATGCATAGACACGGATACAAAGGTCGTAAGTTTGGCCGCGAGACCGACCAACGTCGAGCACTCATAAAAGGCTTGGCAACGAGTCTAGTCACCTACGGCTCTATTGAAACGACGCTGGAAAAAGCCAAAGAAACAGTGCCGTACGTCGAGGTACTGATCACCAAAGCCAAACGCGGTGATTTGGCAAACCGCCGACAGGTAATCGCAGGTCTTGCGACTGTCGACGCCGCCTACAAACTAGTCGACGAAATCGCGCCAAAACTAGCTGGCCGCACGAGTGGACATCTTCGTATCGAACGAACGCGTACACGAGTTGGCGACAACGCACAAATGGCGACGATCTCGTTCGTTGACGACATCGGCGAAAAAACTGAGGCTACTAGCGACAAAGCCGCTGCTGCTTCGGGCGCAACCAAAGTAACGCATGACCCAAAGGCTGAGACAGCTGCTGTCAAGGCTACTGCGCCAAAGAAAGTTACCCCAAAGAGCCAGACAACTGCGCACAAGCCAGCAACAACGGTCAGAAAGACAGGGGAACGCTAGTATGAAAACATTTTCACTCAAACAAGCCGAAGTCTCACGCCAATGGGTGCTCGTCGACGCCGCCAACGTGCCGCTCGGACGCCTGGCATCGTTTGTCGCAACGCGCCTAACTGGCAAATACAAGCCGACATTTACACCGCACGTGGACGACGGTGACTACGTGGTTGTCATTAACGCCGACAAACTCGTCGTGACCGGCAACAAAGAAGAGTCCAAAACATACTACCGCCACAGTGGTTTCCCGGGCGGACTCAAAGAACGCACGCTCAAAGAAACGCGCGACATTAACTCGGCACATATCATCGAACATGCTGTCAAAGGTATGATTCCTAAAAACAAGTTGTCGCCAGAGCGGATGGCTCGCCTGCGTGTCTTTGCTGGTGCGGAACACACCCACGACGCACAAAAACCTAAGCAACTGGAGGTACAGTAGTATGGCAAAAAACGACTATTTCTACGGCCTCGGCCGCCGCAAAAGCGCTACTGCGCGCGCCCGTTTGACGGGTGGCAAAGGAACGATCGTTATCAACGGCAAAACCGCTGACGACTACCTTGACGGCAATACGACGCTTCTCGCTGAGCTCACCGACCCGCTTGCTCTCGTCGGCAAACAGAAAGAGTTTGACGTTAGCCTCGTGATTAGCGGCGGCGGCACGAGCGGCCAAGTCGATGCTGCCAAAAGCGCCATCGCCAAAGCTCTCGCCGAAATGGACGAAACACAGCGGCCAGCACTCAAAAAAGCCGGGTTTATAAAACGCGACCCACGCGAAAAAGAGCGCAAAAAGTACGGTTTGCGTAGTGCTCGTAAACGCGAGCAATTCTCGAAACGTTAACCGCCAAAGAGCCCCCTCGGGCTCTTTTTTGGTAGGTAACTCGCTCATGGTCGCCCGAAACTGGTCTATCTGGTAAAATAGATACCTATGAAACATACTCTGAAAAAATCATCTGACACTCAAGTTGTTGTTACGGTTACGGCGACAGCTGACGAGCTAGAGACGGCCAAAGCCGCTGTGCTCAAAACTTTGGCGCGAAATATCAAGCTTAACGGGTTTCGTAAAGGCAAAGTGCCGCCGCACGTTGCCGAAAAACATCTTGACGCAAATGCGCTCGCCAACGATGTCGTCGAAGAGGCAGTTAACCACACTCTGAACGAGGTGATTGCCGCGGAAACCCTCCGCGTGCTTGACCAGCCACAGATTCAGTTGAAAAAATTCGTGCCGTTTACCGACCTCGAATACGAAGCCATGCTTGAGATTATCCCAGATATCACACTCGGAAACTACAAAAAACTAAAAGTCAAAAAAACGGTCAAAAAAGTAACCGACAAAGATATCGACGATGTTGTTGAGCGCCTTCTGACAAACAGCGCTGAAAAAACAACGGTCAAACGTGCCGCGGCAGATGGCGATGAGGTGACTATAGACTTTGTCGGAAAAAAAGACGGCGAAGCGTTTGACGGTGGCACGGCGACAGACTATCCGCTGGCAATTGGTTCAAAAACGTTTATCCCTGGGTTCGAAGACGCACTGGTCGGCCACAAGACGGGCGAGAGTTTCGATGTTCCGCTAAAGTTTCCGAAAGACTATCATGAAAAAAGCCTTGCTGGCCAGCCGGTAGTGTTTGCGGTGACCGTCAAAAACGTGCAAGCGGTCAAAAAACCGACACTGGACGACACATTTGCTAAAAAAGTTGGACCGTTTACTACTGTCGATGAGTTGAAAAAAGACATTCGCCGCGAACTAGAAGCACAGGCCGAGCGCGAGGCTGACGACGTGTTCAAAGACGAGTTGATCGGCGCACTCGTCAAGGCGTCAAAAGTACCAGTGCCGGAAGTGCTCGTACAGGACCAGTTGCGGTCAGTGACGCAAGACGCCAAACAGAACCTGCTATACCGCGGCGTGAGCGCCGAGGACTACATGAAAGCGAACGGCTACGCCGACGAGCAGGAGTGGGCGGAAAAAGAGTTTACTGAAGCAGCGACCAGACGGGTACAGTCCGGGCTGGTGCTCGCTGAGCTGTCAAAAGTTGAAAAAGTTGATATCTCCACCAAAGAACTCGAGGAACGTTTGGCCGAAATGAAGCAACAGTTTCCAAATATGAACGAGCAACTTGACACCGCCGAGTCGCGCCGCGACCTGGCAAACCGAGTCATGACCGAAAAGACACTGTCTCGACTCGTAGAACTCAACTCGTAACAGAGGAAGAGTTGACAAAAACAGTACAATTTGCTATAATGTAAATTAGTGTCTCTGCTCTAGGCAACGAGGCAAGCGTTTTGACGTTGCAGTATAGCGTGGGGATCATAGGAACTGAGCTATGTTGAGTTTTTACGGTCCTCACGCTGTCGCTTGGTCTGCCTGACCGAGCCGTGAGTTGAAGGAAGGAGTTTGCCATGAATTGGTGGCAAGCTTTTGGCAACCCCAACGACTACTTGGAGGTGCGGTGGGCGGCGATGTTTTTCGTTGCCGCGCTCTTATGGGCCGGGGGTGCAGGCCTGCGTCGTCCACTCAGCTATATGGGCTGGGTGTTCGTGACCACAACAACCGTGTTGGGGCTCGCAGCTCAGCTGCCAGTGCTGTACAGCCCCTTGTATACATTGCTGGTTGCGCTCACCGTCGCCTCACAGCTGGTCGGACTCGCCATCTGGCGGTTCGAGAGCAGCGGAGACACTTCGGACGCCGACCCTTCTCTGTAAGGGCGGCGTCCGCCTCCAGATGATACGTATCTCGACACGTCAACTTTTTCTTTGTACCAATACCCATAGTGGTTATGATATACTAAGTTTGGTATAAAACTCGTAGGAAAGAGTTAACTTGTTTTGATAACGACGAGGCAAAATCACCAGGGAGGGTTGAAGTTACGCGGACATGTTCCACGGTTGTTTAGTCGGGTCAAAAATCCCTGGCAGTTCATCGGTATCATGGGGGTAGTCACAGCCGTTCTGGTCTCGAGCTGGATCACCCGCCCAGCTCAGGCGGCGATAGGGTTTGTAGGGGCGTCTTCGTCCTCGCTGTCGGCCCAAGGTACGAGTATAACCGTCGCTGCGCCAACAGGCGTCCAGAGCGGACACTACATGATTGCTTCTGTGGCAATCAAAAATACCACGTCTGATTTTATGCCAGATCCAGATGATGGTTGGACGAATATACAGGATGATACCACAGGCCCTTTCAACTTTGACGTGGTTTTTCGTACTTTTGGCAAGTTTTTCTCGCCGGGTGAAACATCATATACGTTCTCATGGACGGGGTCTGTGTATGCATCGGCGAGTATCGTGGCGTACTCTGGAGTGGATACAACAAGCCCTGTTATGACCAGCGCGGTGCAGAGAAATCCGTCTGCCAGTATGACATACACCGCCCCATCAGTGACTACGACGGCAGCGAACGCGCTCGTTGTAGCAACCTACGGCGTGTCGGGTTATACAGATATGACCGCCGGCAGCGGTATGACGAGAAGGGTGTATGAAGCCTCTGGTGTTCCAACAGCAGCTCAAGACGTGGTCCAGTCAACGGCCGGCGCGTCAGGCACAAAGACAATGACAGGTTCTTCGTACAAAAGCGTCGGGGTGACGATTGCCCTGACGCCGGGAACTCCGCCCGCGCTCAGCCAGACTGCTTACCGTTGGTTTGAAAACCAGGACGCTACTACAAGTTCAACGTATATAAAGAGTTTTGCGAGTACAGGGTTTACTAATATGAAAAGATACGCGGTGCGCCCAACGAGTGACGGCGGGTATGTGACTGCTGGGGATATATTGGTCAGTACTCAGAAACGAGGGTATATCAGTAAACATGCTGCCAATGGGACAGTGACGTGGATGCGCAGATGGACATATGGTGCTAGCAACACTACATTCAATGACGTTACAGCAACCTCAGACGGCGGGTATGTTGCGGTTGGTACTACGAATTCTCAACTGCTTCTCGTAAAATATGACTCTTCCGGTGCTTTGTCATGGAGTCGTGTTTGGAAAAACAATGCGTCGGCTGGTGGGGCAAGCGGCTCCAGTGTTGCAGAACTAACCGATGGCAGCATCGTTGTTGGCGGCAGGAGTACTCAGGACATCAACAGCTATGCAGCAGTCGTCAAATATAACGCATCTGGAACATTTCAGTGGAGTCGTGAGTGGCCGGAGAGCGCAGCCGTGAGTGCTGTCGACAGTGCTTCAGATGGGGGTTTTTACATCGGTGGTTTCGCTAGTTCTGTCGGCTATGTGGTCAAATATACTTCGGCTGGCGCGCAGCAGTGGGCTTATATATTGTCGTCTATGGGAGAGGTCAGAGACATTCATGAAACCTCCGACGGCGGGTTTCTCGTTCAGGGTGAAGGGATCGTTGCCAAATACGGCAGTAGCTGGACGTCGGTATGGCGAACTCTTTTGAATACTATGACGGCGCCCGGAAGAGGTGTCATGACCTCAGACGGCGGGTATGTTGTCGCAGACTCTATGAATGCTAACAAGCTAATCATAGCCAAGCTCAATAGCTCGGGAGTACTGGTCTGGGATACTCAGTATACCTCGCCAAACCCAACGCTTGGATATGGCGGTGTGTCTGTCGCACAGCTGACCGACGGAACTTTAGTCGTAGCGACCGACTCAGGCAGTGCCACAAAACTCGAAGTGTCGCGGTATACATCTACCGGACAAATATATAACTGTAGTATCTGTGCAGATGGCGGTGTGACAACCACCTCAGGAACATCGACTGCCGCACTCTCGTCAACTGCGTCGACGACGCCGGGCAATACAACAGCTAGTATCACCGGAACGCATGCGACTATCACTTTAACACCCACCACTATTGTGGGCGAGGCGGCAGTGGTCGATGTTGGAGCACCTCTGGGTGGTGCGGCTCAGAACAGTGTAACGAACGCTCCGGCGAGTGGTGTGCCGTTTCGCCTGCGGGTGGCGCAGCACGTGACAAACAGTACCCTCTCTTCAGCGAGTTTGAAGCTGCAGTTTGCGACTCGCGGGGCAGACGGGCTGTGCGACACTAGCTTTAACGGAGAAACATACGCCGATGTAACGACCACGTCGGGGATTGCCTACTACAACAACACAGCAGCTGTCGACGGCAATATCGCTACAGCCAACGCAAACGACCCGATCCATGCAGGACACACGAACATCATGCAGGAGTACAACGAAACCAACCCGACAGCAGTGGTAGGAGCGGTAGCAACTGGGAGTGATGGGCTCTGGGACTTTGCGTTGAAAGACAACAACGCAACCTCAGGAACGTACTGTTTTCGCATGGTATACAACACTGGTACGCCGCTCGAAGCGTATTCTGTCATACCAGAGCTGACTGTTCCAGCGAGAGTGTTGTCAGTTGACTTTGTGGACGGGACAAACACGGTGTTGGCAAATCCGACATATGACTTTGTTGGCAGTGTCGTTGACACATCGGTATATCAGTCAACTAGCTCAACTTTTGGGACGGCAACAAAAAAGATCCGTGTTTACAACGGACTAGCGACAAATGGTTGGAACTTGACACTTTCTCCGACGGACGGTGCGACAGCGCTATGGAACAAATCTGACTCGAGCGCCAAATATGACTTTAACGACTCTGGTGCAAACGCAACTGACTCGGGTATAGATACCGACGGGTACGGCGGTCAACTGAGTAGCAACCCTACGACTGGCGCGATTGCCTCATCCTGTCCTCTCACCGGTGTGGCGCTGGGTAGTTCTGGAAACTTCGTCGAGGGAACAGTTAACAGTGTTACACTGATGAACGCCACTAGCGCAGCCGCTATGTACTGCAACTGGGACTTGACGGGAGTGACTCTCACGCAGACGATACCAAAAGCCCAGCCGAGCGGCACATATACTATAGGTATGACAGTGACGGCGACACAACTATAGCTAGTGCCGACTACCGCTTGATCTCAACCCACTCGAGGCACTCGAGTCATGTCCCGGTTCTACAACTTTTATCGTCCAAAAACTGTAACAAAAGTTGAAGGGCCGTCACAAAAATGAAACTAGCACTCATGTTGCGCGAGTGCTAGTTTTGGTGTATGATGACTAGTAACCGAAGGAGGTTGTGTGGTGAAAAGTTATTTGGTCCCGACTGTGGTAGAAAAAAGTTATGAGGGCGAGCGAGCGTATGATATTTACTCACGGTTGCTCAAAGAAAGGATTGTATTTCTCGGAGAAGAGGTCAACGAGCAGACGGCAAATATCGTGGTGGCGCAGCTGTTGCATCTGGCGTACGAGGATCCGAAGGCCGATATTTCGTTGTATATAAACAGTCCCGGCGGTAGTGTGTATGACGGTCTTGCGATCTATGACACAATGCAGTTTATCAAACCGGATGTGGCGACTTACGGAATCGGGCTGCAGGCGAGTATGGGTGCGTTTTTGCTCAGCTCTGGCGCGAAAGGCAAACGGTTTTTGCTGCCAAACGCTCGAGTTATGATCCACCAGCCGAGCAGCGGGACGAAGGGCAAAGTGACCGATCAGGAGATCTCACTTCGCGAGGCGATGCGGCTCAAGACCCTACTCGCCGAGATAACTGCTAAAAATACTGGTCAAAAACTCGCCAAAGTCAAAGGGGACATGGAACGCGACTACTGGATGAACGCCGAGGAAGCGGTGAAGTACGGGTTAGTGGATAGGGTGGTGAGGGGGTAGAGTGGGAGAGCGAAAGATCGAGAGATCGAAAGAACGGGAGAGTGAAAGACCTGAGATCTGAGAGCTGAGAAAATCACAGAGAATAGAGAAAGATTGAAGAAAGCTACTGGTGCTTACTTACCAACTTACTAACTTACTAACATTCCTGTGGAAAACTCCCCGAAAAGCCTTGACAAGTTTGAGGTAAAAGTCGTACACTGAGAGCAATGAAGATTGTATAGTATCGGGTTACTCTACACGCACGCCATGGCGAGGCGTTTTTGCGTGTTTGGACTAGCGAGAGTCCTTTCCCGACAAACTAGTGAACTTCGGCGCCAGACGATATCACTAACAACCCGCCGGTTTCTGTCCTACATCGCGAATAGGAGAGGAGCGGGCAAAAGGAGGCTTTGTGGCTACAGCTGCCAAAAAGCGTGCCGAGAAACGGAAGTTTTTCACCGGAAACGACCATGTTCTCGACATGCCTAACCTAATTACGCACCAACTCGAGTCATGGAAAGAGTTTGTGCAGACCGGTCTCGGCGAGATTTTTGCCGAAATCAACCCGATCGAAGACTATACGGGACAAAAACTGGAACTACGGTTCAAAGACTATCGGTTTGAAGACCCGAAAACCACCGAACGCTATGCGCGTGAAAACAACATTAGTTTCGAAGCGCCGCTCAAGGCGACGATCGAGTTAACCAACAAAGTGACCGGCGAGGTCAAAGACGGTGAGATTTATCTGGGTGACTACCCATGGATGACTGAGCGCGGCACGTTCGTGATCAACGGCGCAGAGCGCGTTGTGGTGAGCCAGCTGATCCGTTCAGCCGGCGTATTTTTCACCGCTGACGCACACGGCGGCCGCAACTACTACGGCGCAAAACTAATCCCTGGCCGCGGTGCCTGGTTGGAGTTCGAGACATCAACAAGCGGTGTGATGTATGTCAAAATCGACCGCCGCCGCAAGATTGCCGTCACGACGCTACTACGCGCGTTCGGCTACGGTACGGAAAAAGCCATCCGCGAGCTGTTTGCTGACGTTGACACCGGCGATGTTCGCTATATCGACACCACGCTCGAAAAAGACCCTGCCAAAGGAACGAACGAAGCGCTGGTTGAGGTATATCGTCGCCTTCGCCCGGGTGACCTGGTGACGGTAGAAAACGCGCGCAATATGATTGAGCGCATGTTTTTCGACTTTAAACGGTTTGACATGAGCCGCGTTGGCCGCTACAAGCTCAACCAACGTCTCGAGATGGACGTGCCAAATACGGCAGAAAATCGCGTGCTACGAACAGACGATCTGGTGGCGATAGTGCGCGAGGTGATTCGCCTCAACAACGCACAGGAGTTGCCGGATGATATTGACGCCCTGCACAACCGCCGTATCAAACTCGTTGGCGAGCTGGTGGGCCGCCAGTTCCGAATCGGTATGCTACGCATGGAGCGCAACACCAAAGACCGCATGAGTGTCAGCGACATCGAAAATGTAACCCCTGGACAACTTATCAACGCTCGTCCAGTTGTGGCTGCGGTGCGTGAGTTTTTCGCGAGCTCACAGCTCAGCCAGTTTATGGACCAAACCAACCCGATGAGCGAGTTGTCGCACAAACGCCGCCTCAGCTCCATGGGTCCTGGCGGACTCAGTCGTGAACGCGCCGGGTTGGAGGTGCGCGACGCTCATCCGACTCACTACGGACGCATTTGTATCATTGAAACACCAGAGGGCGGTAACGTTGGTCTGGTGCTCAACCTTGCGAGCTATGCTCGGATCAACGAGTACGGTTTTATCGAAGCGCCATACCGCAAGGTGAAAAACGGCAAAGTAACAGAGGAGATTGACTACCTCGACGCCGCGCAGGAAGCCAAAGAGATTATCGCTGAGGCTGGAACAGCACTAAACGACGACGGCAGTTTCAAAGAAGCTCGCGTGTCAGTTCGTCGCAAGCTACTTCCGTCAGAGGTGGACGCCAGCGACGTGACCTATATGGACGCCAGCAAAATGCAGGTGATCGGAACGACGGCCGCGCTTGTGCCGTTCGTCGAGAAAAACCGTATCGACCGCAACTTGACTGGTTCAAACATGCAACGTCAGGCGGTTCCGCTGGTGAAAACGACCAGTCCGATCGTTGGAACGGGTGTTGAGGCAGATATCGCTCGTAACACATCACAGCTGATCGTCGCAAGCGGCGACGGCGAGGTGGTGCGCGCTGACGCCGATCAAGTCCAGGTCAAATACGGTCCGAAAGAGATCGTAGACTACGACGTGATTCACTTTGAACAGAGTAACGACGACCGTTCGATCAACCAAAAAGTCAAAGTCAACCGCGGCGACAAGGTGAAAAAGGGCGACATCCTTATTGAGGGTGCGTCGGTAGCCGACGGCGAGCTGGCGCTCGGCCGCGACCTGATTGTGGCGTTTATGCCATGGAACGGCTACAACATGGATGACTCGATCATCTTGAGCGACCGCTTGGTACGTGATGACGAGCTGACGAGTATCAATATTGACGACTTTATGGTCGAAGTCCGCGAGACCAAACTCGGCCCAGAGATCGTCACCCGAGACATCCCGAACGTGAGCGAAGAAAGCTTGCGCCACCTTGACGAAAACGGTATTGTCCGTGTCGGTGCTGAGGTGAAACAAGGCGACGTGCTGGTTGGAAAAATCACGCCAAAAGGCGAGCAGGAACTGAGCTCAGAGGAGCGCCTGCTGCGCGCGATCTTCGGCGAAAAAGCCAAAGATGTTCGCGACACCAGCCAGCGTATGGGTAACGGCAAATACGGTAAAGTCGTCGGCGTACGCGTCTTTAGCCGCGAAAACGGCCACGAGCTCAAAGCCGGCGTCCTGATGCAGATACAGATTTTCGTTGCACAGTTACGCAAAGTTCAAGTTGGCGACAAGTTAGCTGGGCGGCACGGTAACAAGGGCGTGGTGGCGCGAATCTTGCCAGAGGCAGATATGCCGTTCATGGCCGACGGAACACCGGTGGATGTCATGCTGAACCCGCTCGGCGTGCCGAGCCGTATGAACCTTGGCCAGCTGTTCGAAACTCACCTAGGTATGGCGGCGCGTATGCTGGGCTACAAAGTGGCAACACCGCCATTTAACGGCGTTCCGACAGAGACGATTTCTGATGAGCTAGAAAAAGCCGGTTTACCGCGCGACGGCAAAGTGCAGTTGTTTGACGGCCGAACCGGTGAAGCGTTTGAAGAAAAAACTACCGTCGGAAACATGTACATGATCAAACTGCACCACATGATCGCCGACAAGATTCACGCTCGCTCGACTGGTCCGTACACTATGGTGACGCAACAGCCGCTGGGCGGAAAGGCACAAAACGGCGGTCAGCGCTTCGGCGAGATGGAAGTGTGGGCGCTCGAGGCATACGGCGCTGCAACCACGTTGCAGGAAATGTTGACGATCAAGTCAGACGACGTCTATGGCCGCGCCAAGGCGTACGAAGCGATTATCAAGAGCGACGAGATCACCGGACCGAAGATCCCTGAAAGCTTTAACGTGCTTGTGAAAGAGTTGCAGGGGCTGGGTCTGCGCGTCGACCTTATCGACGACGCTGAGCTGGTCGATGCCGAGCATGTACTGCTCAGCGACAACGAAAGCTCAGGAGTTTCAGCCGAGGAATTGCTTGGTGATGTCAGCGAAGAAGACACAACAGTTGGCGACGAAGCTGACGAGTTCGGCGAGATTGAGCTCGACGAAAGTATGAGTATCGAGACCGCCGACGAGTATAAAGATGAAGACGAGAAGGAGGCCTAAGGTATGAGCCGACCACAATTTGGCACCGATATCGCTGACTTTGACGCCGTGCGGCTCGCTGTGGCGAGCGCCGAGGACGTTCTAAAGTGGAGCTACGGTGAAGTCACAAAACCGGAAACTATCAACTACCGCACCCAAAAACCAGAGCGCGACGGGCTGTTTTGCGAACGGATCTTCGGTCCAATGAAAGACATCAACCCGCACGACGCGAAACTCAAAGGCGTACGAAGCCGCGAGGCTGCTGTTGACAAAAACGGCGACCTCGTGACGAAATCTATCGTTCGCCGCGAACGTATGGGTCATATTCAGCTGGCCGCGCCAGTTGCGCATATTTGGTTTATGCGCGGCACACCGAGCGCTATGAGTTTGCTTATCGGCGTACCGGTTCGTCAGTTGGAACGCGTCGCGTACTTTGCGAGCTATATCATCACTAGTGTCGACAACGAAAAACGCGATCAATTTGTTGCGGATGCCGAGGCTGAGCTCGAGGCAGGTCGCGCTGCGATCAAGATTCGGTTCGAAAAGTCAGCGGAGCAAGAAGGCGCTGACGTCAAACAGCTGGCCGAGCAACAAACTCGCGAGATCGAGGAGCTCGAAGCGAGTTATCAGCTCAAACGCAGCCAGCTCGACAGTCTCACGAAGACTGCTCTGTTGAACGAAAATGATTACCGAGCGCTTCCAGAGGAGTACCAGGACATCGTAGAAGTTGGTATGGGCGGCGAGGCGTTCGAAAAACTGCTGCGCGAGATTGACCTCGACGCACTTATCGTCGAACTCACGACTGAGGCTGAGGACGCCAAAGGACAGCGCAAGAAAAAACTGGTCAAGCGCCTCAAGGTGCTCGAAGGTATGCAGCGGGCCGGTATTAAACCACAGAGCATGTGTGTGACAGTGTTGCCAGTGATCCCGCCAGACTTGCGGCCGATGGTGGCGCTAAGCGGTGGTCGTTTTGCGACCAGCGACCTCAACGACCTCTACCGGCGTATTATCAACCGTAACAACCGTCTGAAAAAACTGATTGACCTGAACGCTCCAGAGGTGATTCGGCGCAACGAAATGCGTATGCTGCAAGAAGCAGTCGACGCACTGATCGACAACAACGCCGCGCGCGGCGGTCGGGCAGTCAGCTCGGTCGGCGGTCGACGCAAGCTCAAATCGCTCAGCGATATGCTCAAAGGTAAACAAGGTCGTTTCCGCCAGAACTTGCTCGGAAAACGTGTTGACTACTCGGGACGCTCGGTGATCGTTGCCGGTCCGGAACTCAAACTCCACCAGTGCGGCCTGCCGAAGCCAATGGCGCTCGAGCTGTTTAAACCGTTCGTGGTCAACTGGCTGCTTGACAACGAGTATGCGCACAATATTCGCTCTGCTACACGTCTCATCGAGTCGGGCGACTCAGTGGTGTGGGACGCGCTCGACACCGTGATCGAGGGCAAATACGTCCTCCTGAACCGCGCGCCGACGCTCCACCGCTTGGGTATTCAGGCGTTCCAGCCAAAACTGATCGAGGGAAAAGCGATCCAGCTGCACCCGCTGGTCTGTAAAGGCTTCAACGCCGACTTTGACGGCGACCAGATGGCTGTTCACCTACCGCTATCAGACAAAGCGCAGGCCGAAGCTCGCGCCCTCATGAGCGCGACAAATAACCTGTTGAAACCGGCTGACGGTTCACCTATTTTGAACATTGCGCAGGATATCGTGCTGGGCTGTTACTATATCACGTACAACAAACCGGGCGCTGAGACTGCCAAACTTATGCCGTACAGCTCTGTTGCTGAGGCGATCATGGCGAACGAGGCGGGCGAGATTCGCTTGCAGACCCCGATTCGCGTTCGCGCTAAGGGAGAAGTTCGCAACACAACACTTGGCCGAGCTCTGTTCAACGAAGTGCTGCCAGACGACTTTGACTACGTCGAGGACGTCATGAACAAAAAAGCTTTGCAGAAAGTCATGGCGCGTATTTTTGAACACTATGGTTCGGAACAGGCCGCAAAAAGCGCTGACGATATCAAAGATCTAGCGCTCAAATACGCCACGCGTTCCTCAGTGTCGACCGGTATGACGGACTACTTTGAACTCGAAGAACTTGGCGGGCTGATAGACGAAGGTGACGAACGAGCAGCTAAGATTGCCGAACAGTTCGAAGAAGGTCTAATCACCAACACCGAACGCCGCGGTTTGACGATCGAAACCTGGCGTCGTGTCGACAAAAAAGTCGACGAGACGCTGGCCGAGAAAGTCAAACATGAGGACACGTCGATCGCCGTTATGGTTGGCTCAGGTGCTCGCGGTACACTCAGTAACGTCAAATGGGCAGCCGGGATGATCGGCGTTGTCGTGGACGCGACCGGCCGCGAGATCGAGCTGCCGATTCGTTCGAGCTTCAAAAAAGGTCTGTCGACCCTGGAAGCTTTCGTCATGACGCGGTCTGCGCGCAAAGGTCTCATCGACACCGCGCTGAAAACCGCTGACTCGGGCTACCTGACACGCCGTTTGGTTGACGTCAGCCAAGACGTCTTTACTATCGAGGACGAGGACGGTGACGACACCGGCTTTACGATCTATCGCTCAGAAACTGAGGATACTATGGTTGACTTTGGAGCGCGTCTCTACGGCCGCTATCTGGCGAAGGACGTCCCAGGCCACGCCAAAGCTGGCGAACTGATCACTCAGGAAATCGCCGATGCTATCCAAGCGGACGAGTCGATCCAAGAAGCGACGATCATGAGTGTTATCACAGCAACAGCGCTGCGCGGCGTACCGCGTATGAGCTACGGCATGGACCTTGCGACTGGTCATCTTGTTGACAACTCACAACCTGTTGGCGTGATTGCCGCTCAGTCTGTCGGCGAGCCAGGCACACAGCTCACGCTGTCGAACTTCCACGCTGGTGGTGCTGCCGGAAACGATATCACCCAAGGTTTGCCGCGCGTTGACGAGCTGTTCGAAGCACGTACGCCGAAGGGTGAAGCATTTTTGACAGATATCTCTGGTGAAGTCAAAGTATGGGAAGACGGCGCGCTGTATATCGTCCAGGTAACGCCGAGCAAAGGTCGTGTTGAACGCCTGAAACTCGACGGTCAGATCGTGCGAGTAGCGACCGACACCGAAGTTCTGGCAGGCGACGTGCTGGCCAGTAACGACGACGAGTCAATGCCAGTGCTGGCGCCGTTTGATGGCACTGTCGCAGTCGCCGAGGGCGAGATTATCCTCACCTCGAGCTCTGAAGCACCGGTACGTTACGAGATTCCGAACTTCCGTCAACTCACAGTCAACGACGGCGACACTGTCGAGGCCGGCGATCGCCTGACGAATGGTTCGATCAACCTGCATGATCTCATGCGACTCAAGGGTGTTGAGGCGACGCAGCGTTATATCATCAACGAGATTTTGCGTATCTACGCCGCCCAAGGTGAGCGCGTTGACGCCAAACACCTCGAGGTGATTGTGCGCCAGATGTTTAGCCGCGTCCAGGTCGAAGAACCAGGCGACAGCCAGTTTGTCACCGGAGACATCGTCTCGAAAGCAGCTGTGGTCGAAGAAAACCGCGCCCTGACGAGCGAAGGCAAGGAACCGGCTCAGTTTACGCAGTTGCTGCTTGGTATCACGAAAGTGTCTATCTGGAGCGATAGTTGGCTTTCGGCTGCGTCTTTCCAGGACACGACCCGTGTGTTGATCAACGCCGCCGTGACTGGCCGCGTCGACAGTCTCTATGGTCTGAAGGAAAACGTTATCATCGGACGCAAGATCCCGGTCGGTACCGGCGCTCAAACAGCGCAAGATATCGACGATATCGCAACCGAAGATTTCGACGCTTAGTCAGCCGCTACGGAGAAGCAAAGACCACTTTCTGGAGTGGTCTTTGACTTTTTAAACAAAGTGTGCTACTATAAGGGTATGGATATAAGACGACCCAACAATTTAGATTTTGACTGCAATTCGGTTAACCTTCCCCCTATTGTAGGAGCAGATAGATATAACCTTGATTCGGATGATTCGGTTCTTCCTGAGATGTTGCAAGATTCGAAAGAACATCCTCCTACAGACTTTTTCGAATCGACGCCGAGTGCACGTGACGGCTTAGCAAAGACTGGTGTCTCAGGAGTAATTGTTCTCCCGAATTTTGAGCACTAGGCGAGGCACTGTCTTCACAGAAACCGCCTACCCGGGCGGTCTCTGTAGGTCAGAGGTGTAGCTAGACAAGATGGTTAGTTTTTGTTATACTACCTCTCAGAGTTTCACTTTTAGACCTTCAAGAGAACGTGTACACCTTTTGAACGTTTGAAAGAACTGCGAACAGGGTTGCTGCCTCGTTCGTGAAACAAAAGACTGATATCTGATGCCTCGGCTATGATATCGGCATAATTTTTAACGTAAGGAGAGACGATGCCAACAATCAACCAACTGGTTCGCAAACCGCGTAAAACGACAGCGAAAAAGTCGAAATCGCCGGCGCTTGGAACTATTCACAACGCGCTCAAAACACGTTACTATGAGCTGAACGCGCCACTCAAGCGAGGTGTGTGTATAAAAGTAACGACCAAGACACCGAAGAAACCAAACTCCGCCCTTCGTAAAGTTGCTCGCGTGCGTCTGACAAACGGTCAGGAAGTCTGGGCATACATCGGTGGCGAAGGACACAACCTCCAGGAGCACGCTGTGGTACTGGTTCGCGGTGGTCGCGTGCCGGACTTGCCTGGTGTGCGCTACCATATTGTCCGCGGTGCGCTCGACCTTCAGGGTGTCAACAACCGCAAACAGGGCCGCAGCAAGTACGGTTCGAAGAAGGGAGACAAGTAATATGCCTCGTAAAGTCACCAAGAAACTACAGCGTCAGCTACAACCAGACCGCAAATATCAGTCAACGCTCGTCCAGCGCCTGATCAACAAAAGCATGCTGGACGGCAAGAAACTGGTTGCAGAACGGGCCGTGTACAGCGCGCTTGAGATTGCTGCTAAAAAACTAAAGAGCGAAGAACCTCTCGAAGTGTTTGAAAAAGCGCTCAAAAACATCACTCCAAACTTTGAAGTCAAAAGCCGGCGCGTCGGCGGCGCAAACTACCAGATTCCGTTCCCAGTTCAGGGACACCGAGCGCACCACTATGCGTTCATGTGGCTCGTCGAAGGTGCTCGCGGCCGCAACGGCATGCCGTACAACGAGCGGCTTGCAGCCGAGATTGTCGACGCCTACAACGAAGCTGGCAACGCTTTCAAGAAGAAAGAAGACACCCACCGCATGGCCGAGGCCAACCGCGCTTTTGCGCACTTTGCACGGGGCTAGGGTGATAGCTCGAAAAAAGCCGCCGCACAACACGGCGGTTTTTTGGTCTTTTAAGGTTGGCGTATAACTAAGAGTGATGAAACGAAGTGACGAGCATGAATGAAAGATGGAAGAACCTACGTCAGCGAGGACGATCTTTTAGGCGAATAAGTTTGCAGACGAGTTCGTATCTGTTATAATAGTTACCAATAGCGCCTCAGGGCGACATATAACGTTAAACGAGGAAGCAGAGCGAACGTATGGCAACGCCAAAAATTACAGACCTAAACAAGTTCCGAAATATCGGGATTATCGCGCATATTGACGCGGGAAAGACAACAACGACCGAAGGTATTTTGTACCGAACGGGTTTGACGCACAAAATCGGCGAAGTCAAAGGTGACGGCGACGGCGCCACGACCGACTGGATGGCGCAGGAAAAAGAGCGCGGGATTACTATCACTAGCGCAGCGGTGACATGTTTTTGGAAAGATCACAAGATCAATATCATCGACACGCCGGGTCATATCGATTTTACAGCCGAGGTAGAGCGTTCACTTCGCGTGCTTGACGGCGCAGTGACGGTGTTCGACGGCAAAATGGGCGTCGAGGCGCAGTCTGAAACGGTCTGGCGCCAGGCGAACAAATACGGCGTGCCGCGTATCTGTTTTATCAACAAGATCAACCAAACTGGCGGTGATTTTTGGAAATCGCTCGAAAGTATCCATAACCGCCTCAGTAAAAATGCCTTTCCGGTGCATATTCCGATCGGGTTTGAAAAGACGATCAATGGCGTGATCGATCTGATCGACATGAAGGCCTACACGTACACTGACTACGCTGACCACGAGCTGGTGCAAGGCGAGATTCCGGCTGATATGCTGGAAAAAGCCAAAAATGCGCGCAGTCTGCTAGTTGAAAACGCTGTTGAGGCCGATGACGACCTGATGATGCGGTTCCTCGAGGAGGGCGAGGAGAGTATTTCCGAGGACGAGCTCAAGAGCGCACTGCGCAAGCGAGTGCTTGCTGGAGACTTTTTCCTGGTGACGGGTGGCGATGGTCGCGGCGTGATCGTCGAAAAACTGCTCGACATCATGGTTGACTACCTGCCGAGCCCGATCGACGTCGGGGAAGTCTGGGGCAAAAATCCAAAAACTGGCGACGAGATTGGCCGAAAACCGGAAGACGCCGAGCCAATGAGTGCGTTGGCGTTTAAAATTGCGAGTGATCCGTTTGTCGGGAAGCTGATTTTTATCCGCGTGTACTCGGGGACGCTGAACGCCGGTAGCTACGTTCTGAACACGATGACTGGCGAAAAAGAGCGCGTCGGACGTATCGTGCGTATGCACGCCGACAAGCGTGAAGATATCGACAAAATCACGGCTGGTGATATTGCGGCTGTTGTTGGGCTGAAAGATATCACGACTGGCGCAACCCTGTGCGACGTAGCGCATCCGATTGCGCTAGAGAGTATTTCGTTCCCGGAACCGCCGGTGTCGATCGCAGTTGAGCCAAAGAGTAAAGCCGACCAGGAAAAAATGGGTATCGCGCTGCAACGTTTGGCAGAAGAAGACCCGACGTTTAGGATTCACACTGACGAAGAAACCGGTCAGACGATCATGTCCGGCATGGGCGAGCTACACCTCGACATCTTGATCGATCGCATGAAGCGCGAGTACAAAGTAGAGGCAAACGTCGGCGAACCGCAAGTGGCGTTTCGTGAAACGATCCGCGGGACATCGGACGTTCAGGGCAAACATGCCAAACAGTCTGGTGGTCGCGGCCAGTACGGCGATGTGTGGGTGAAGTTTGAGCCGACCGAGAGCGGCGAAGGGTTTGAGTTTGTTGACGAGATCAAAGGCGGTGTCGTGCCGCAAGAGTACCGCCCGGCGGTCAAAGCTGGTATCGAAGAAACCTTGTCGAGCGGTATTTTGGCGGGCTACCCGGTTATCGGTGTCAAAGCCACGCTACATGACGGCTCGTACCACGACGTCGACTCGAGCGAACTGGCGTTTAAACTGGCTGGTGTTTTGGCGGCCAAAGCTGGTATTCCAGAGGCGCGGCCGGTTATTCTCGAGCCAGTCATGCTGGTAGAGGTTACGACGCCAGAGGAGTTTATGGGCGATATCATCGGCGACCTAAACTCGCGCCGCGGACGGATCGAAGCGATGGAAGATCTCATGGGCGGCGCCAAGCTTGTCAAAGCTTTCGTGCCGCTTGCGAACATGTTTGGCTATACGTCAGATATTCGCAGCATGAGTCAGGGCCGCGCAGCCAGCACTATGGAACTTGCTGACTACGTGGAAGTACCACCGAACGTGGCGGCTGAGATTATCGAAAAACGTTCAAAATAGCCGCCCGGCACCAAAAATCACCCCGAAATACCCTGGGGTGATTTTTTGACAGAAAGGTCGTATACTTTTGACATGAAACGGCGCGTGTATCAGCAGGATATTGAGGCGTTTGGACTAGTCGGGGCTTTTTTCGCTGCGGTTGTTTTTACGGCGTTTTTACCGGCGCTGTCGCTGTACACAAACCTACTGACGACCGATGTTGCCGAACTGGGCGTATTGTGCGGACTAGTGTCGGCCGCGGTGGCGTTGACGGCGTTTGTTGTCGGCTACAGCGATTCGGCGCAAAAGATCGTTATCGAGGGGCGGCAGTTGGCTCGCCTGCGCCGCGGGGTGCTGGTCGGTGTGTTTTCGGTAGTATACGCCTCGATCGCGTTTATGTTGTTTGCGGCGCTCGGTAGCCTCGTCGGGCACTATATTGGCGATATCTTTTTTGACCGCGTGTCAATCGTGGTTATCGGCGTTGCGGCCGCTGCTACCACCTACTACGTGGTCTATATGGCGGCAGCGAGCCTGACCGCATATCGGCTCGCGCGTTCGCTTGTGGTGTTTATTGTCTCTGGCGTGCTTGCGAGTATGATCACCGCTGGCGACAACGGTTGGTGGTCGGTTCATTTTAGCGCGCTCGGCAGCGGCGGGACGTCGTCGGCCTACGCGTTCAATTTGACGATGATCCTCAGCGGGGTGTTTATTGTCGGGCTAGCCGACTACCTCACGCAAGATCTCAAATACATTACGGCTGGGCGAGTTATTGAGCGGCCGTATCGGTTTTCGGTGATTCGCGGTCTGTTGGTCGTGATCGGCGGGGCGATGATCGGGGTGGGGCTGGTGCCGTTTGATGTTTCGTACCAGGTTCACCAGATATTTGGTTACGGCTCATCAGTCGGATTCTTGGCGCTGGCGTCAGTCACGCCGTTTTTACTGCCGTCTGTGACGCGGATTTTCACGATTTTTTCCTTTTTAGCGCCCGCGCTGGCGGTTTTTAGCTACTATATGTGGCAGTTTGAAGGACGAATCTCGTTTACGATGTTCGAACTTATTAGTGCCGTGTTATTTATTGTCTGGCTCGTGGTGTTTGTCCGGCAAATCCAAGCCGCCAAAGCCGACCATATCGCAGCGACTGAGCAGCGCGCGACGGTTTAAGGCATTTTTCAGAAAAGCGTTGTATAGTATGCTGCGATAATGAAAAAAGGAGTATATATGACGCCAAAGAAAGCAGTCGAAGGACCCAAGGAAACAGCGGTGGCAATGCCGCAGACACCGGCCAGCCCGCCCGCCGCATCCGTGACGACGACGGTCAAACAAAACCAAAGCGTGCTCATAGTAGCAATCGTTGCTATTGTGGTGATGTTTTTTGCCGGGTTTGGTATGGGCTATCTTGTCGGGAAGGCACATACTGACACAACCAGGGCGTGGAGCGACAACGGACCAATGTTTCAACGTTCAATCAAAGACCGGGGCAGCCAGTCGCAGAGCACCACAGACACAACAACCCCGCAAACGGAGACAAACTAGTGGATACGCGCAATAAACTATTTGTTGTTGTTGGCACGGTCGCGATTTTGGCAGCAGCTGGCGCGACAGGCGCGTTTTTGTTCCTCGAACAAGACACTACTACCGCACCGGCGAGCTCATCGCCTACGTCGAGCGAAGCCGTGACTACAACACCAACAACCACTGAAACAACCGACCAGACAACTGCCACAACTGCGAGCTACAAGGACGGTACGTACACCGCAACGACATCGTACAGCGTACCACACGGTTCAAATAGTATTACGACGACCGTGACTATTGCCGGTGGCAAGATCACCGCTGTTTCAACTTCGAATAGCTCTATCGATCACGAGTCGCAGCAGTATATTGACAGCTTCGAGAGCGGGCTGAACAGCGCGGTCGTGGGAGAATCGATCACGGTGTCACCGAGCCGTATTGGCGGAGCGAGCCTAACAACTGAAGCGTTTAGCGAAACGCTCACTGATGTCGCGTCGCAAGCCACGGCCTAGACTATGTACGAGTTTGACGCTATAGGAACGCACTGGTGGATCGAACCACTAGACGGCCAGCGTATTGGTCATGCCTGTCGTGACGAGATCGAGCACTACACCGCCGAGTTTGACCTGCGTTATAGCCGTTTTCGCGACGATTCGCTCGTGGCAACACTCGCACGGCAGGGCGTACTGGTGTCGCCGCCCACAGAACTACTCCAGATGCTCGACCGAACGCGTGAATTTCACGAGACAACTGACGGTGTATTTGACGTGCCGGTTGGCAATGATCTCGAGCGGCTCGGATATGGACGGGTTGCTCACGACGCGCCGGGGCCGCAGAAACCCAAGCTTAGTTGGGACAAACACCGCGTTACCGTCACAAAAGGGACGGTGATTGATTTTGGTGGGCTTGGTAAAGGTTGGTTGATCGACCAGTATGCTAGACTGCTGCGCCGTCACGGTGTCGCGCAGTTTATCGTAAACGGTGGCGGCGACCTGTATGTTTCGTCGAAACAGCCGGTCAAAATAGCTCTGGAACATCCTCATAACGCAAACAAACAAGTTGGTCAGACGCTCATACGTCAGGGAGCGCTGGCGGCTAGTTCGGTCGTCAAACGGGCGTGGAAACAGGGGCAAACAGAACGACATCATATCATTGACCCGGCGACGGGTATGCCAAGCGACAGCCCTGTGGTGGCAAGTTTTGTCCGAGCTGACACGGCGCTTGTTGCCGATGTGTTAGCGACAGTGCTGCTCATTCGACCAAAGCTTGAGCAGCCGCTGTCGCAGGCATATCACGCACAGGTTATTTTGTTGCCGTAGACGGTCGTCTACCAACCGAACTTTTCAGCATGAATCTGTGAACGCGGAACAGCGAGACGCTCGACCGCTAGCGACACGTCGTGCATCATGGCGGGCGGACCGCAGAGGTAATATTCGTAGCGTGCGGGGTGTTTGAGTGCTTCTTGCAGCATATCTGTGTTGATCCGGCCGCGGCGCTCACCGGGACCTGGCGGCGTGGATTCGCGGCTAAATACCGCAACAAGATGATCGCCGATCTGGCTATAAGCTTCGCGGAGCAAGCTCGCCGACGCGTGTGTGCGGTTGGCGGCGAACAGCCATTGTTCGCGTCCGCCGGCGTAGTGGCGCAGCGGCGCAAGAAACGGCGTGATCCCAATACCTCCCGATATATACACGAGTAGTCGATCGTGCGAGTCGATATCGGCCATAAATTCGCCGTACGGTCCGCCAACTTTGACGAGCTGCCCGGGTTGGAGCTGCGACATTAGCCGCGTATAGCTGCCATAGACCCGGTAAGCAAACGTCAGGCGACCGGTTGACTGGTCGTAGTCAAGTATCGAAAATGGGTGATCTTCACTGATACCGCCGAGTCGCAGGTAACTATACTGTCCGCGCCGAGGCTGGAGTCGCTGCGCACCAGTCGGTTCAAGAACGAGCAAAAAATCTGTTTCGTTCAGACGTTGCTGTTCGTGAACGCGGTACGCTACCGTGTCGAGCCCCAACCAACCGCGGAGACGGAGAAGCGTAACGACAACAAACGCTACCACGAGTGTCAAAAAGTAGCCTTTGACGAGCGTTTCAGACATAAAATACGACCCGGTGTTCGGAATATGAAGTAGTGCAAAGGGTACGGTGAGGTAGGCGAGGTAATGTAGATATTTCCAGGGGCGAAATGCCATTCGACCGCGTAGTAGCGCAGAACTTACCCACGTAAGCAGCAGCACCCATAGCCCAATACGCCCCAGAGTGACGCCGCGTTCAAACACCGTGCCTACAGCAGGCAGAAACGGGTAGAGGAGCGTTTCGCCGTAGCCTAGCATAACTAGCAGCGGATGAGCAAAGATCAGGACAACAGCATATGTTCCGAGCCACTTGTGCAACTGCAACACTGGTGCGAGGTCGCGAAACACCAGCCCAGCGAGACTTTTTGCTCCGAGGGCTGACATCCAAAGCAGCAGGACGATACCGACATACCCGAGCGTATCAGCCAGCCAAACACTGACCGTGCTTGGCGTCATGAGTGCCGGAAACGGCAGTAGCAAAAACGGCGGTACGAGCGTGGTAACAAGGGTAAAAATAAGCAAGAGACGTTTGGTTGAGTCTTTCATATACCTCAACTATACTGGGAACTTCCTGAAAACAACCTGAAGGAAATCGCAATGAAGTCGCGACATGGGACTTTACAGATTGACAGAGAATCTTTATAATTGATAACTAAGCGCGCGACGCTATGTTTATAGTCGCGTCGCGGCAATAACAATTAACGAAGGAGTGATAAATCTCTATGGCAGATTTTGACCGAAGCAAACCCCACGTCAACGTCGGTACCATGGGTCACGTCGACCACGGTAAAACCACTTTGACTGCAGCGATCACCGCTGTGCTTGCGAAAAAACTTCCAAGCGACGTCAACAAACCAATCGCGTACGATCAGATCGACAACGCACCAGAGGAAAAAGCTCGCGGTATTACTATCGCAACGAGCCACCAAGAATACGAAACCGAAAAACGCCACTATGCGCACGTCGACATGCCTGGCCACGCTGACTATGTGAAAAACATGATCACCGGTGCTGCTCAGGTTGACGGTGCTATTCTCGTGGTGTCAGCCGCTGACGGCCCAATGCCGCAAACTCGTGAGCACGTGCTGCTCGCAAAACAGGTCGGTGTGCCGAAGATTCTTGTTTTCTTGAACAAGATGGACATGGCAGACGCTGAGCTGGTTGAGCTCGTCGAAGAGGACGTTCGCGACCTGCTGGCGAAAAACGGTTTTGACCGTGAAGCCCCGATCATCAAAGGTTCAGCTCTGAAAGCACTCGAAGGCGACGCTGCTTACGAAGACGCTATCATGGAGCTCGTTCACGCTATGGACGACTACATCCCAGAGCCAACTCGCGACCTCGACAAACCGTTCCTCATGCCGATCGAAGATGTCTTTAGTATCAAGGGTCGCGGTACGGTGGCAACTGGTCGTATCGAGCAAGGTATCGTCAAACTTAACGACGAAGTTGAGATTATCGGTATCCGCCCAAGCCAAAAAACAGTCGTCACCGGGATCGAAGCGTTCAAAAAGAACCTCGACCAAGGTCAGGCTGGCGACAACGCCGGGCTGCTGCTCCGCGGTATTGAGCGCGACGACATCGAGCGCGGTCAGGTGATTGCCAAACCAGGTAGTATCACCCCGCACACTGAGTTTGACGCTGAAGTCTACGTCCTCACCAAAGAGGAAGGTGGGCGACACACGCCATTCTTCAAAGGCTACAAACCACAGTTCTACTTCCGTACGACTGACGTCACCGGTGAAGTCGAGCTGCCAGCCGACAAAGAAATGGTCATGCCTGGCGACACCGTGACTTTCAAGGTTACTTTGCTCGCCCCGATCGCTATGGAGCAAGGTCTCAACTTTGCTATCCGCGAAGGCGGCCGCACCGTTGGTGCTGGTGTTGTCACGAAGATCAACAAATAGTTTCCTTGAAAACAGGCAACTGACCGCAAAACCCCGGGAACACCGGGGTTTTGTTATATGTGCTTGTGGTATAATCGAGGTAAAAGAGGGGAGGCAATATGGCGAAGCAAAAAGTATTTGTGGTTGGCGGCGGTGGTATGGTTGGGTCAGCGGCGGCGTACGCAATGGCGCTCAACAAAGTAGCCGAAAAGATCGTTCTTGTTGATGTCAACGAACAGCTCGTGTGGGGTCAGGCAGCGGACATCAACGATGCCATGGGTTTTGACAGCGGCGTATTGGTGCGAACTGGCACATATGACGAAGTAACGAGCCAGGATATCGTTGTTATTACAGCAGGAGCACCGCAGCTACCAGGTCAGAGCCGACTCGAGTTACTCGGAGTGAACGCAGGTATTATTCGCAGCATTTTGACAGAGATAACGCGTGATGGACGACAGCCGTTTGTAGTAATGGTCGCGAACCCGGTCGATGTGCTGACCTATATCGCGTCGACTGAGTTTGGGCTGCCAAAAGGCCGCGTGTTTGGTACTGGAACAACGCTTGATACGTCACGGTTGAGGGCGACAATTGCCGACGAGCTAAACGTCCATAGCCGCGAAGTTGACGCCTATGTGCTAGGCGAGCACGGCGATTCGTCGTTTTCAACCATTGAGCGCGCAAATGTCGGCGATATTGCGCTACGCAAGTTTCCCGGGTACGAGGACCGCGACTACAGCGAGATCGACCAAAAGATCCGCGACCGCGCCTACAAAGTGATCGAGACGAAAAAATCGACCTACTACGCGATAGGCCTGGTGATCTGCAAAGTAGTTACGGCGTTACGACGTTCGACGTATAGTATTTTCCCGGTTTGTTCGCTGTTTGACGGCGAGTACGGCCTGAGCGACGTTGTTCTAGGCGTTCCAAGCACGGTCAACAACGAAGGCGTTAAGATCTTGAGCGGGTACGAACTTAGTGACAACGAGGTGGCAAAACTTCACACTTCAGCAGATGTTGTCCGCCAGGCAATCGACACCGTTCGCCAGTAGTTTTCTTTTTGCTAGCACTATGGTATACTTTCTCTTGTAATATCATCGTTTCGAGAACTGGGTGTGACGTGAGAAGAGACGTTTCATACACAGGTTACGGAACACAATATAAGGTAGCTGGTTAGCGAATAGCCTAGTACGCAAGTAGACGCTTCGTTACTGGTTCTCTAGCGCACTAGCTCGCCAAAGGAGACTACAGCATGGCAGATCAACCTGCAGCCCCGCGAATTCGTATTCGCTTGAAGGCCTATGACCACAAGGTCATCGACCAGTCAGCTAAACAAATTATTGACACCGCTGTTCGCACCGGCGCACAGATCGCCGGCCCGGTGCCGCTACCAACTCGACGCAGCACCTACACGGTTGTCAAGAGTCCGCATGTGTACAAAAAGGGCGGGGAAGTGTTCGAAATGCGCGTTCACAAACGGCTGATCGACATTATCGGTGCGACGCCAAAAACCATCGACAGCCTGCAAAACCTCAGCTTACCGGCAGGCTGCGACGCAGAAATCCGCATGTAACTCGTTTGTATCTCATGAAATTGCCGCTGTTTTGCAGCGGCTTTTTTCAGGCATTGGCGTAGTAGGAGCGAAGAGCGTGTTTGCGACAACGTACAGTGACTGTCACTGGTGCTTTGACGGCTAGTGTTATAGTATCGCCGTCAAGCTGCGCGGTCAGCGTGTCAGTTGTGAACGACAGTTGTTTGTAGTAGGCAACCGCTTTGTTGCGACGCAGCCAGCCGAACAAGAGCGCACCAAGAGACAGTGTCTCGTGCTCAATCAGTTCAAAATACCCGTCGCGGGCGTTGGTACTGTCGGCAAATTTAACCACTTTAGCCATCTGATTGATGTTTGCACACACTAGACTGGTGTAGTGTTTTGTATGCCCGTTAGTGGTTACACGAAATGGCTGTTGTTGCCACACTGCACGCACAACTGAGGAGATTTCGCCAGACAGTGTTTTGCTGCTCTGGTTGAGTTTGGCACTGGCTTTCGCCGTCACACCAAAGCCAATATACGAGTGTGCGAAAGCGGTGACATGGTCAGTTGTCAGCTCCAAAATATCGAGCGGTTTTGCGATATCGTGTTCGATACGCTCGACAAGCGGCGTGCTGTCATGCATGACGCGGTAGTGGTCGTTGGCGTTGCCGGCGGCAATTAACGCCACGATAGGCCTGTCAGCACCTCGAGGCCGCTTGGCGCTCATAACGCCATGAATCACTTCGTTATATCCACCGTCGCCACTCACCGACACAACAAGAGGCGTTCCTGGCTGCTCAGCTACGCGGCGTGCTATCTCTGTTGCGTGGCCAGCGCGGGCTGTCGGTACAAGCACCGCGTGCAAACCCCGCTTGGCGCAATCTTTTTGAAACTGCCGCGCTAGTTTCGGTGCATCACCGCTGCTTTTGGGGTTATATATGACCGTCAAACTATCGAACGATGTCATACCAGCAGTATATCAGGTATAATAAGCTATATGAGCAAAGAAGTGATTTTGACGGGAATACGCAGCAACGAAGAGCCAACACTAGGAAACTATCTGGGCGCGTTCGTTCCTATGGTGGCAATGCAACAACGCTACGCGGGTGAGTACCAAATCAACATGTTTGTGCCGGATCTGCACAGCTTCACGACGCCAGTTGACCACCATTCGTTGTACGCGCACACCCTGCAAAATATCAAATATTTCATCGCTGCCGGGCTCGATATCGACAACCCAGACACTTTTCTTTATCGCCAGAGTTACATACCTGCCCATAGCGAAATGACGTGGATTCTCGACTGTTTTACATATGTCGGCGAGATGCAGCGCATGATTCAGTTTAAAGATAAGTCTTCGGAGCCAGGCGCGAGTGTTACGATGGGGCTGATGAACTACCCGGTACTCATGGCGGCCGACATATTGCTCTACAACGCACGGTATGTGCCAGTGGGCGAGGACCAGTTCCAGCACCTCGAGATCACGCGCGACATCGCCGAACGCATAAACAACAAGTTTGGCGAGCTGTTTACCGTACCGGTTGCGACGGCTGACCAAATGAAGTTTTTGCAGCGCGACAACGGCCTGCGTGTGCGCAATCTCACCGACCCGGCTAAAAAAATGAGCAAAAGCTCAACCGATGAAAAATCCAAAATACTTCTGAGTGACGAGCCGTCGGTTGCCGCCAAAAAGATCATGAGCGCGACTACCGACAGTCTCGGCGAAGTACATTTTGACTGGGAAAACCAGCCCGGTGTGACAAACTTGCTACAGCTGCTCGCCCTGTTGACTCAGCGCGACCAGGCGCATGTTAATGCCGAATGGGAAGGCACGACGCGTTACGGCGACCTGAAAAACGCGGTGGCCGAAGCAGTACAAGATTTTCTAGCGACATTTCAAACGCGACTGGCCAATATTTCAGACGACGACGTCATGGCGAAACTTACCGCCAACGAGGCGGCTATGTCGGCGGTCGCAAACGATACGCTGTTACGGGTGCAAAAAGCCGTCGGTTTACGGGTATGAGACTCGACAAATACATGGCCGAAGAGTACCCGGAACATTCGCGGGCGATCTGGCAAAAATACATCGAACTAGGGCTGGTGTACGTCAACGACTGCCCGGCGTACATTTGCCGCAGGGAAGTGAGTGAGGACGACGATATTACGATCGGTACGCTACCTGTAGCGTATGACACGTCTGACACGCTACCTGTAGTGTATGAGGACGACCACGTGGTTGTTGTAGACAAACCGAGCGGTGTGTTGACGCACGCCAAAGGCGCACTGACCGAAGAGTTTAGTGTCGCCGAATTTGTTCGTCCGCGCATGAACGAGCCAGACGACACAAACCGGCCAGGCATCGTACATCGGCTAGACCGAATGACGAGCGGCGTACTGATCGCCGCCAAAGACGCCGCTACCAAACGGCTGTTGCAGAAACAATTTCAAGACAGAAAAGCCCACAAAACGTACCTAGCAGTGGTAAGCGGCCGGCCGAAACTAGACGAGGCCAGGCTTGACCTGCCGATCGAACGCAACCCGAAAACGCCAAGTTTGTTTCGAGTCGGCGCCAAAGGAAAACCGGCCGTTACTCGCTACAAAGTATTGGCGGCCAACGGGAAGTACAGCGTCGTCGAACTGCGACCCGAAACCGGGCGGACACACCAACTTCGCGTCCATATGGCATATATTGGCTGTCCAATCGTCGGCGACACCGTCTATGGCGGCCCGAAAAGCCCAATTCACCGGCTTTGTTTGCATGCCCTCGAACTGGAAATAACTATTCCACCCAGCCGACGCACGACATTTCGAGCGCCATTGCCAAGCGACATGCAGCAGCTCGTCGAGGAGATTTCATGACTTTCGACGAGTTGTATCTCGACAAAACGAGTCGAGTCTTACTCGAAGCGTATCGGCGGCAGCCGCAGCAAGGTTTGTTGCTGTCCGGAGTACGCGGCGTTGGTCTCGGGACTATCGCTCAGACACTGGCTCGTGAAGTCGTGGCGCACCCGACGGATATCGTCACAGTAACACCGGACGATGCGGGAACGATATCTATCGAGACGGTGCGGTCGCTCTATGTGACTACTCGCGACGCTCGCCAGACGAAACAAGTTGTGATCGTTGGCGATATCGACGCTATGAGCCACGACGCGCAAAATGCGTTTTTGAAGCTGCTCGAAGAACCGACCGATATGACGTATTTTATCGCGACAACCCACCAGCTGCAGCTTGTGCTACCAACGATTTTGTCACGTACGCAAGGGGTCGATATACGACCTATAAACGACCAGGATACACAACAGCTGCTGAGTGCACGGCGCGTGGTAGACGAGTCGACTGTTCGCCAGCTGATGTTTTTAGCCAGCGGCAGACCAGCAGAGCTACATCGGCTCATCGACGACCAGGAGTTATTTACGCGGTCGTCGCAGTTCGTGGTTGACGCCCGAGCTATATTGTCCGGCAGTCCGTACGACCGCCTCGTGCGGCTCGCTGCGTACAACGACCGCAGTGCAGCGCAGCAACTCGTTCGAACGCTCGCGCAGATCGTTGCTTTTAGCCTAGTATCCACGTCAAACGAACGGCTCGTTGCCTCGGCTGAGGTACTCGAGCAGACACTCGACAACCTAGCGCATAACGGTCATGTGCGGACACAGCTCATGGCTATGGCTGAACGGCTATAATCTGGTATAATTGTCGGTGATATGCTAGGTTTATTGACTCTTATGGCGCTTGGTCTCTGGGTACTGCTCTACCAGCGTCCTATCGACGACGCGGGCAACGAGCTGCCGTCGAAGATGTCGTCGTATCTGGACAAACTATGGGGTGTCGCACAAGAAAGTATCAACGACCAGCGATATCTGCGGGCAGAAAAGGCACTCTTGACTATCTTGCGTGTCGACGAACGTAACGCCACTGCGTACAACCGGCTAGGTATTTTGTATGCCAAACAGCGAGCGTACCAGGACGCGATCGAATGTTTCGAGATCGCTCAAAGTCTTGAGTCTAGTGCTTCGAGCTTGCATAACGTTGGCTTGATCTACTTTGAAACCGGCGCGTATGACAAAGCCGCCCTGGCGTTTGAGCAGGCGATACAGCTCGAGGGCAACCTAGCCGCGCGGCACGTCGCTTACGCCAAAGTACAGGAAAAACTTGGCGACAACAAAAAAATGATCGCCGCTTTGGAAAAAGCCGTCGAGCTTGAACCAAATCCCCAGAGCCTAACCATCCTTGCCGACGCCTACGACCGCACCGGCAAACCCGACCTCGCCGCCGATCTCCGAGCCAAAGCCTCGTCTATGGCCGTGCCGTCCGGCGCCCCAAAACGCATCGCCCAACCGCCACGCCGCGTGGTGATGTAACCAACGACACTGTACTTTTTGGAAATAAAATGATTTCTATAACCCAACGGCGCTACCTCGGGTCTAAAACAAAGCTACTTACATTTATCGATAGCATACTTGAGAGAGAACAGATCGAGCTTGAGTCTTTCGCTGATATTTTTGCAGGAACTGGCGCGGTCGCTAACCACTATTACGGCCGCTCGAAGATTATTGTTAACGACATTTAAACTCAAACGCACACATCTACTCTGCATATTTGGGCAAGGAGAATATCAGGGAAGAAAAGCTAAAAGAATGCCTGAGGCACTACAATAATATTGACGTAAAGAGGTATGGTGAAAACTATTTTTCCAAAAATTTTTCAGATACATATTTCGACAAAGAGAATGCCAAAAAATAGGTATTATCAGGGACGATATTGAAAAATTATTTGAAGAAATAATCATCACCACCAGAGAAAAATCGTATTTACTAACATCTTTGATTTACGCTATAGACAAAATAGCTAACATCTTTCAATATATTGAGCAGTTGGAAAAAATTTTCGACTTTGAAAATCGTGTGCTAATGCTTGAATATCTTTCAACAATGGGCCACCACGCATTGAACGATGCGAAGGAGATTGAGCCAAATTACCCAGTTGGCGATGACAACGAACCGACGTCGACCGCTCCTGGCGGTATGGCTGATATTGAGTGTTTTTACGATAGTTTCAACATGATTTGTGAGGCTACGATGTTAAGTGGTCGTGATCAATGGTTTAACGAGGGGAAGCCAGTTATGCGACACTTGAGAGATTTTGAGAACTCGCATAACAATGCCTACTGTATTTTTATCGCTCCGGCTATTCATACTGACAGTGCCGAGACTTTCCATATTGCAAATACGGTTGGCTACAAAGTAAGTAAGCAGAAAATTGCGCCCCTCACGATAGGTCAGTTTGTCAAATTGCTAAAAACACTCAAAAAAATGCGTGAAGCCAACAGAAAGTTCACACATGATAATCTAAAGAGTTTAGTCAGTGATACCGCTGGCAGTGCAGGCAATATTGGCAACTCTGACGATTGGGTGGCTAACACGCAAAATATTATTGTTTCCTAGGCTACTGATTTGGTCGATTAAATAACGAGGCCTGTATGGCACCAACTAAAAACAACCCGCAAAGGGTTATTTTTAGTTGGTGCTGGGAGTAGGATTCGAACCTACGAAGGCGAAAGCCAACAGATTTACAGTCTGTCGTGTTTGACCGCTTCACTATCCCAGCTTGTTAAAATGGAGCCGATTCAGGGACTCGAACCCAGGACCTGCTGTTTACAAAACAGCTGCTCTAACCAGCTGAGCTAAATCGGCATCAACAAAAGGTGCTCACATATTGTACCAGATGAGCTAACGGCTGAGAAGACGTTTTGGTGATGTTGCTTAGGCGCTTCGGGAAAAAATATAAGCACCATACGAGGCAAGAGGCATATGGACAACCCCGTTCGCATCTGTCGTTACCTCGGTGAGTTCTTCTTCGGGGAAGTCATGACCGTATTCTTTGACGGATGAGTTGAACTGGACGCTGTACGTGCCGTTCACTGGGAACGTAAACTGGTAGTCGGGAAACTTCGTTGCGCCAAAGTTTAGTACCACGAGCACATCGTCGCCAATACCGCCTTTGTCCCACCGGTGGTACGCGAGTACGTTGTTTGTGACGTCGTTGTGAAATATATGCACGCCGTTGCCGAGCAGTCCGGCGGTCACGCCGCGTTCGTTCAAACGAAGCGCTGTTAGGTGCGTATGCGCCAAAATAATTCCGGCAAACTTTTCAGCGTTTTGCCATTCTAGCTCTTCCCAGCTGTTAAAGTCGCCGTGCTGAATAAACTCTTGGCCTTGCAGCAGCATAGGAATACCCGTACCTGTCATCACGGCGGTCGCAGCGAGCAGCATACGCCGTCTAGCCCAGATACTCTCTGGGTTGTCTGGTGTCATCTCGGTGTTCAGTCGAGCGTTACCGTTAGCCGCAGTGTCGTGCGAGTCGCTAAAAATAATCTTTTGGAACGTTGCACCATTGTACATCTTGGGTAGCTCGGCCTCGAGACTGGTCGGGTAGGGCGCAGGCAGACCCATTTGCGTACGGATAGCGTGCGAATAATTGAGCCCCCACTGGGCGTCAAATCCGCACCCGCCCTCGTCAACCGAGCGGGTGATATAGTCGTTCACAGAAGTGTCCTCAGCTACGATAAGCGCACCAGGTCGGACATGATGGCCTAGCCGCGAAATATCTTGCAGCAGCTGCCACGAATCGCCAATATCGTTCGCCGGGTCGTCGTTATGGCCTTCGATGTTGCGCATGTAGGCAGTCGCGTCGAGACGAATGCCATCGAGGCGATATTCGTTAAACCACATGACGATATTGTCAAGGAAATATTGCCGAACCTCTGGTCGTCCGTAGTCTGGACGCGCCCCCCATGGCGTTGCACCGCGCCGGTCGTTGTAAAAGTAGATGCCGCCGCCGTCTTGTTCGTACCAACCATCAAATCGCCAGAGATCACCCGACCCAAAGTGGTTATATACAAGGTCAGCAATCACACCTATGCCTCGAGTATGAGCTTCGCGCACCAGCGTCATGAGCCCATGCCGGCCGCCGTACGCAGCTTCGACCGAGAAAACGCTATTTGGAGCATACCCCCAGCCATTTGAGTTGGCAGCCATGCTCGTAACTGGCATGAGTTCGATTGTTGTTACGCCGAGATCGCGCAGGTAGTCAAGTTTGTCAACAACATCAGCGAAAGTTCCTGGCGTTGCCGGATCTGGCCGGTTAAACGTACCGACGTGAAGCTCGTAAATGATCTGGCGTTCTTTTGGTAGCGGCATAAACAGATCGTCGCCCCACTCAAAATCGTTCGATACAACCACAGACGCGCCGTGGTCAGAGTCGGTCAAGACACGCGCCCGCGGGTCATTGCGCTCGAGCCACTCGCCATTTGCTGTTTCGATGAGGTATTTGTAGCTCTGTCCAGCCTCGACATCTGGTACAAACAACGACCAATAGCCGTTTTTCTCGGGATTCATCTGCTGCTTGTTTTCGGTATGAAAGGGGACATATGGCGTGGCAACATGCACCGAACGAGCAAACGGCGCCCAGACACGAAACTCAACGCCACCACGTTTTAGCGTTGCCCCTAACCCTTTTTTCACCTGGTACTTCATCCATAAGCAGTATACCTGATTCCTGTTGTTGGAGCAACAATAACCACCAAAAACCCCGCCGATTGGCAGGGTTTAGGGGTTGCTTGCTGCAGGTTAGCGCAGACCAAGTTGGCTCGAACAGCTTGGCCACGCACCCCAGCCTTGTCCAGCCAGTACTTTTTCAGCGATCGCAATCTGTTGCTCGCGGGTTGCCAGGTTGGCAGTCTGAGCGTAAGCGCCGCCGCCGTAGGCTGTCCACGTTGAAGCGCTAAATTGCAGCCCGCCGTAGTACCCGTTTCCGGTGTTGATCGCCCAGTTTCCGCCGGCCTCACACTGCGCGAGGCTGTCCCAAGCGCTGCCTGTCGCTACCGCAGGGGTAACTGCTGGTGCGGTTGTTGTCACGCTTGGCGTCGAAGACGATACGTTCGCCGGTTGTGATGGAGTGACGACAACTGCTTGCGGCAACGGTCGTTCCGCGAGCTGTTCATCTGCATCCGGAACACGTAGTTGCTGACCCGGGTAGATCATATCTGGGTTCGCAATACTATCGTTTGCGTAAAATAACCGCAGATACGTGGTGTTATGCGCCTGTGCGATTTTCTCCAAGAAGTCACCTGGCGCAACAGTGACCACTGTTTCTTTCTGCTGTTTTGCTGTTTTTGGCGTTTCAGCAGCGAACGCCGTGTGTGTTGTGGCGACAGCAGCAAATAAAGCTGCGCCGGCCACAAGGCCGCGTAGACCTCTCATAGTTTCCTCCCTAAACCCCCGCGAATGTTATCGACAATTTCATAGCGCCTGGCGGGTGATAACAGAGGTAAAATCGTACAATTCGCATTACCTCGCCAAAAGACGCAGGGACTAGTCTACTAAAGCACGAGCGCTATGTCAAGTCTAGCGTGGTACAATAGCCTGCATGGCAACCGACTTTCACTTTACCGTTACCAGCAGCCCAGGTGACCCGCACTTGGCGCGCACCGGCCGTATCGATACGCCGCACGGTGCTATTTTGACGCCGGCGTTTGTTCCTGTTGGGACAGCGGCAACTGTCAAAGCGCTCCTACCGGACATGTTGCGCGACCTGGGCGCGCAAGCGGTGCTGTCAAACGCCTACCACTTGTATCTGCAACCTGGCTCGGCGTTGGTCGAGAGGGCGAGCGGACTAGCGGCGTTTATGAACTGGCACGGTCCGACGTTCACTGACAGCGGTGGTTTTCAGGTGCTGTCGCTCGGTTCGGGTTTTAAAAAAGTGATTTCCATGCAGAACGACGAAGCGGTGGTAGCCGAAAAAAGTACCCGCCATGCGTTTGTTGACGAGGACGGCGTTCAGTTCAAAAGTCATCGCGACGGTAGTTTGCACTATTTTACCCCTGAAGTTTCCATGTTGATCCAGCATCAGCTGGGCGCGGATATCTGTTTCGCGTTCGACGAGCTTACTTCGCTAGCCGACCCGCGGTCGTATCAGGAGGAAGCTTTGGCGCGAACGCACCGCTGGGCCGAGCGGTCGCTCGCAGAGTTTCGGCGGCTCGGTGCGGCCCAACCTGAAAAACCATATCAAGCACTGTTCGGTGTCTTGCAGGGTGCACACTACGAAGACTTGCGCCGCCAAACAGCTCAAACTCTCGGTGCTATGCCGTTTGACGGTTTCGGAATCGGCGGTGCGATCGAAAAAAACTCGCTCGGGGATATCGTACGCTGGTGCAACGAAGAATTACCCGTTGACAAGCCAAAACATTTGCTCGGTATTTCCGAACCGGACGACATCTTTGCTGCGATAGAAAACGGCGTCGACACTTTTGACTGCGTGTCGCCAACGCGCGTGGCTCGCAACGGCGCCGCGTATTCGTTCGACGGCCGCTACAACCTCAAAGCCGCTCGTTACTACGACGACTTTTCGCCAATAGACCCCGAGTGCGACTGTTATACCTGCCAGCACTACACGAAAGCATATATCAACCACCTCTATAAGGCCAAAGAAATCCTCGCAGCGACACTCGTGTCGTATCACAACGAACGGTTTATTGTCCGGTTAGTTGACGATATTCGCCGCGCCGTTGCCGACAACTCGCTGTCACAGTTCAAAAGAGCCTGGCTTGGACGATATTACCACTAGCGGCCGCCTAGTTGAGCCGTGTCTGGTGCTGCCAGGACTGGGCGAACAAGCTGGTTGAACTCTGGCGTGGTGGCTAGTGAAACGACGCCGTCCCAAATACGCACTGCTTCTTGATCGGTCGGAACACTGTTGAGGATCGGCCCAAAGTAGCCGATGTGTTTGTTGCCGACTTCAAACGCACAGATCGGCACGTTGACATTTTTATGGCCCAGCAGCTCGTTAGCCTCGCGGACAGAGGAAAAAATATCGGCATCGAGCGCGGTACTGTTTGCAGCGTCGATGATATCCATAAGCCGGTGCTGTTTGAGTACTTCCTGGATCAGATCGTCGTCATAGGGGCGCTTGGCAACAAAATGCTCGTAACCAAACGACGTGTAGACTTCGCCGCGATCATGGCCGGCAAGTCCCGCGGCTTCGATAAGCCTCAAAATCCGATGTCCTGCGCGGCGATCAAGAGTGTGTTCGTTGTCAGTCAGCTGCTCGAGGTTCTCACCGAGGTGCATCGCAAGGCTAAACGGCCGCCATTGGACGTAGATTTCGCGTTGTTTGAGCGTTGCAACGAGCCAGCGGCTGGTTATCCAGCAGTAGGGAGAGCTTGGGTCAAAATAAAATCCTAGATTCATGCACCTATTCTAGTACAAAACAAACGAGCAGACAATAACGCTTGTGGTAGCACAGTATATTGACGTTTCGTAAATTCTGTGATAATATAGAGCTATGGGACATTTCTCAAACAAGGTGGTTTCCGAGAACCAAGAGCCGACGCTGTTTCCGATGGCTGCATTTAACGCGCCGTATGTCAGCCCTGAGGAAGAAGCCGCCTACTACAAAATCATTGCCCGCGCAGAGTTCAAGCGCGCTGTGTTGGCGAGCCGTCAGCAGCCAAAGATTATCGACGATGTAACGTTTGACACGTCAAGCTTTTACGCCCGCACGAAAACAACTGCCGCGCCGCGCCGTACTGATACTCAAGGCCGTGTTAACCGCCGAAAGGTTCGTGTCCGTGTTGTTGACTAACGTGTACAAAGTTGAGGAAATCGACGGCAGCATACAGGAACTTCTGCTCGACTTGACCGACCTTTATGAAAAACGCGGCGAACTCATGTCAACACCGCGCCAGCCAGTACAACCACCTCAGCGCTCGCTGCTCGACAAGCTTGACGTCGACCTGTCATCTGTTGACCTCAGTCTCTCACAGCCAGCATGTGAACGCCTGTCACTCTAGCTCTCGACAACCAGACTCGGTATCTGTTAAAATACTCACTGCGCGCCCCGATAGCTCAGTTGGTAGAGCGCATCCATGGTAAGGATGAGGTCACGGGTTCAAATCCCGTTTGGGGCTCCAAAATGGACAAAATTGCGATTTGGTCGCCCTCACGGGCGGCCTTTTGCGTGGCGGCGCGCAGCGCCAGCCACGGGTTTTTCAGGGGGGAGATTTGAGATTGGTCGCCACTCGTGGCGACTTTTTTGTTTGTTAAAAACAGGTTCAACCCAAAGATTTCTCGCAAAAGCCTCTTTTTTGCGCCGAAGTCGTCAGCATGAGCGACAGAACAGAGAGAAACCGCCTTTTCCAGCCATATTCTCATAGGTTCAACCCACCGACTTTGTCCAGCTGCAACGTCGCTCATTTGTTCTTCTAAAGACTTCTTTTCGCTCATTATCTCGGCCTTCTTGGCAAGGTATACGTCGCGCTCTATCACTTCGTCTAGGTAACTATCAAGAAGTCTTTGCAATTTCCCCGACAGGTGTGCCAGTTCGTCTTGTAGGTCGTTCATTGCCACGCCGCTTTCGGTTTGCTCTTTTTGTTCCGCTTCGTTTATACGTTGGCGCAACCAGTCGCCCCAGCCGTCAGGCAGGGCAAATTGCGCCAGCAATACAGACAATTCACTATCTAGCGGTTCGCTCCGCACAGGTTTTTCAACACAAGCAACTGTTTTGCTCTTGCGAGTGCAACGGTAATACACATAATTATGCACATTGCCGTTTTTCTGCCGCTTTGTCTTGTTCTCTGCGGTAATCATCATACCGCACGAGCATTTCAGTAGTCCGCAATACGGCGCAGGCTCTCGGCTATGGTCTTGCTCTCGAAAACACCGTTGCGCTACCACCGCTTGCACTCGGTCAAACAACTTTTTCGAGATAAGCGGCGTATGCTTGCCCTCATGCACTTCGCCAGTATACACAAAATGTCCGTAGTAAAACGGATTAGTTAGCACATGCTTTACTTTCTCAGTTGTATATATCTTGCCGCCTCGGGTCTTTACGCCGTTGGCGTAAAGATACTTGGCAATGTCCGCAAATCTACTCTCATTCTTTGCATATAGCTCAAATGCACCCACGACAAGCGGAGCTTGTCGCTTGTCTACCTTTATCGTTTTGTTGCGCTTGTCGTTGTAGTAGCCTAGCGGTGCGTTGCTTGGGTATTCGCCACGACGCACCTTTTCGCGCAAGCCCCGCTTGGTGTTCACCGATAAATTATCTACATACTGTTTAGATGAATTGAACTCATTTGCCAGCATATATTTGCCTTGCGGTGTATTCTCAAACCAAAAGTGCGGAAACTTGAGGTCTAGTAGTACCTGCTCGTCCAGCATATAGATGATTTTGCCGCTATCTATGCTGTTACGAGATAGTCGGTCAGGCATCCATGCCAAAATGCCGTTCGCCTCGCCGTTTTCTATGCGCTCCAGCATTTTATTAAATTTCTTGCGCCCTGGCTTTTTGGCAGTTTCTTTTTCTATAATGACATCAACAATATATATGCCCATGCGAGCCGCAAACTCTTTGAGTTCGGCGATTTGCGCCGCAATAGATAAAACCTGCTTGTCCTCTACGTCCGTAGACTTACGAACGTACAAAAAATAGATGAGCCGAGGCAACATATATACCGCCTTTGCTTGCACTCAAAAAGCCGCTTCGCTGGAATACAAATCAGGCAAAACCCGAGTTGTGCGAAACGGCTATTTGAGTGGTCAAATAGTAAAAGTCTTGCCGATTGATTTGTATTCCACTTGCCAGTATATCACGGTGAGGCACACGGAGTGTAGCGGCTTTAGCCGCTCTAACAAATAAAAAATCATGCGCTTTCAGCGCATGGCAATCCCAAATCTCCCCCCTGAAAAACCCGTGGCTGGCGCTCCGCGCAACCAAAGAAAAAGCCGCCCGTGAGGGCGACTCAGTCGCGGAAAAATCCATTTTGGAGCGATTTTTTGGATTCGCTAGAACCCATTTTAGCACAAAAGCGTAATCTGAGCCGCGCCGCCTGTCCAGCAGAGCTAGACGCGCCACCACCAGCCGTCCCCTTTGCTTTTTT
>JBLMYZ010000046.1:0-35336 GCA_050258575.1 Acidobacteriota bacterium | reverse complement strand
TTTACTTTACCCACCCGTACCATAGCTGGGAGAAAGGGCTAGTCGAAAACACGAACAAATGGATCCGTCATTTCATTCCAAAGAGAACAGATCTTAGCACAGTTACAAATGAAAAGATCGTTCAGGTACTGACGTACCTAAACGAACGCCCAAGACAAGTCTTGGGCTACAGAACAGCGAATGAAGTATACTTAGAGCAATTAACAATACAGGGTTAGTGTCCTACTTGGGGGTATCCTGTACGCGATTTCGCTAGAACCTATTTTAACACAAATTCCTAAAGCTCAGCCCCGACGCCTGCGGGCGTGTAACGCCCGCTCGCCCCACCAGAAAAACCCTTTGCCTTATTTTTGAGATTTCCCCCCGCCGAATTTCTTTTTTGAAACTGAAAAGGGTGTTTTCTGGTGGTTCGACTACCACGAATGGTAGAGGCGTCGAGGCTTCGCAGGTCGGCAAAGCCGACAACTTCGTTATAGCAAATGCTTCGTATACCCTCGCTTGACGAGCGCATCATATGCCTCAATGACCTTATTGGGTACTTCTTGTTCGATCTGAAAGCCAAGTTTTGGGTATTCCCGTATCCGTTGTAAATCACCGACCATAACATTTGTTACGTAATCAAACGGATACATCTCGTCTTTACAATATTCGTCAAACGAAACATCGATAGCGGAACATTTGATATCTGGTTTTATATCTTCAGGCCACTGCTTCATAAAAGTCGCATAGGCTCTGCGTAGCATATACGGTTTCGTAACAACTATGAGAGTTTTTGCCTTGACGCCTTTTTCGCGTAGAAGTTGGTGGGCATATACAATATTTTCGCCGGTGTTTGTTGCGTTGGTTTCTTTGAAAATAGCTTCTTCTGGTACACCTAGCGTAAGCGCACGCTTTGCATATACTTCAGCTTCATTCTCAGTAAATGCTTCGCGCGTCATACGACCTCTCGCGCCCGTAAACAAAATAATAGGCGCGTAACCGTCGTGATATAACTTTGCACACCACTCGGCGGTGCGAACATCCGTACTTCCAAGACCAATAATGACATCGGCTTTTTTAAGCGGCTGCTCAAAACGCATATAATCCCAGATTATCTGTGCATTCTCAAAATCTGTCACGATGACATCCAATTTTTTAACACAAGCTCTCTATACGCTGGTTCGATGTTTATTTTTAGAAAACCATCTTTAGTCAACCACTTCGGTATGCCCTCAAGATTATTCTGAGGAGACTTCAGCACTTCGTCCATAGTTGTCCCTACGTAAGAAAGAATCAACTTGCCCTCGCTATGCATAAAGAAATCGGCATGCTGTAAATCCGGAGAGCTTACACCGCATTCCTCGTATAACTCACGAATCATAGCCTCATCAGGTGTTTCATCCTCCTCAACATGACCTCCGGGAAGTCCCCAGTCATTATTTTGATCCATATGAATAACGAGGACTCTTAAACGACTAGTGTCGAAGAGAGCTGCTTTTGTTGAGACTCGAAATTGTCTACGCACGAGTCAATCCCTTTCTTACATCACGTATAATTTGCTCTGGATTTTCGGCGAGAATAACGCCAAAGCCCATCTGCGATGCAGGGTCAAGATTACTCTGCTTATCGTCAATAAATAACGACTTATCAGCTGTTGTACCGAGTTTGTCGAGGCTTATTTGGTAAATCTCTCGTTCGGGTTTTGCAAAGCCCACTTTGCATGAAGCTATGGTTTCGTCGAATAAGTCATAATAGCCGGCCTTCCTCAAAACATTATAAGTTGGCTCAATCACATTTGATAGAATTGCAACTTTCAGCCCATGCTGCCGGAGCTCACTTACAAGGTTAAGAATGTCTTGGTTGGCTGTAAGTCCGTTCCATTTCATAAACTCATCCGAGATGCTATCGGGTATAGATAGTCTAAAATTGTTTTTGATTTCCAGCCAATATTCTTGTTCGGTGATTTGCCCCCGCATAAAGCGTTTCATGTAGGTCTCGAAAATTGCAGCAACTTGTTCATCAGTTGCGCCAACGTTTTTGAGTAACTGCCCCAAGAAATCATCACCAGGGTCATTTGCGACCACACCACCCCAGTCAAAGAAAACAGTGTCAATTTTAGGCATGCTCTATTTCCACATTTGCGAGCGCAGGGATGTCTACTACTGAGCTGCTATCCGTTAATTCATCTTGTGATAATATGCCAATACCCACCTCGGGCTGTAGTGTGTACATCGTGATATATGTGGGTTGGGTCGGAAAATCAACGCCGTGTTTCGAACGCAAATAATCAAATAGTTCGTTGATGTTTTTTAATTCCACCATCGCAACAACCGTAACACGCTCATCACGCTTTACTAGTCGATACTCGCCAGTTAAGCGAAAATCTGCGACGTCATGAGTTTTTATAAACTCAAGGAAGTCTTGTTTTAATTGTTCGCTCGCTTGCTCTGGGTTCTCTGCATTTAGCATAGGGGCAAGATTTTTGAGTGCCATGATTGATGCATGGAACTCACCTTTTTTGAGTAGCTCATAGCCATCAACACTAATCTTTTCGGGCACGTTTTGAAGGTCAAAGTTTCTGAGAGAAATGTAACCGCCACCTTGGCTATGTTGATCGGTAATCATATCAAAATCCATATCTGTTATTATACCACGCTAACAGCGTGAACGCGCCCACCAGAAAACACCCTTTTCAGTTTCAAAAAAGAAATTCGGCGGGGGGAAATCTCAAAAATAAGGCAAAGGGTTTTTCTGGTGGGGCGAGCGGGCGTTACACGCCCGCAGGCGTCGGGGTTGAGCTTTAGGAATTTGTGTTAAAATAGGTTCTAGCGAAATCGTAAAATCGCTCCAAACTCGGAACAAATTGGAAATTGTCGCCCTCTTGGGCGATTTTTTCTTTGGTTGCGCGGAGCGCAAACCAAGGGTTTTTCTGGGGGGAGATTTGAAATTGCCCACGTGCCAGCACGTGGATTTTTGTTTGTTCAGCGGCTAAAGCCGCTTCACTTCGTGATAAACTTATAAGTGGAATACAAAATCATCAAGGCGACTTTTCTATTTGACCACTCAAATAGCCGTTTCGCACAATTTTAGGTTCGCCTGATTTTGTATTCCAGCGAAGCGGCTTTTTGAGTTCAAATGGGAGTAACTATGACAAATAACAGATATATCTTGTATGCCAGAAAATCTACTGACGTAGAGGACAAACAAGTTTTGTCCATCGAGGCGCAACTGGCGGAACTCCGCAAGTTTGCCAAAGATAATCAACTGACCGTCATAGATACCATTATCGAAAAGAAGTCCGCCAAAGTGCCAGGACGCGCCAAGTTTGGCGCGATGCTGGAGCGCATACAAAATGGCGAAGCCAATGGCATTTTGGCGTGGCATCCTGATCGGTTGGCGCGTAACAGCGTGGACGGCGGACAGATTATCTATTTGCTCGACCAGCGCAAACTTGCCGATTTGAAGTTTCAAACCTTTTGGTTTGAAAGCACGTCGCAGGGCAAGTTTATGCTCAATATCGCTTTTGGTCAGAGCAAATACTATGTCGATAATCTGTCCGAAAACACCAAGCGCGGTTTGCGCCAAAAAGTACGGCGCGGCGAATACCCCAGCAACGCGCCCTTTGGTTACTACAACAATACAAAGAACAAAACTATCCATGTAGACAAGGCACGCGCCGCGCTCGTCGTGGAGATATTTGAGCTATATACTAAAAACGAAAGTCGTTTTCAGGATATAGCTGACTATTTATACGCGCGTGGTGTCAAAACCAAAGGCGGAAAGGTGTATAAACCTGATAAGGTCAAAAAGATTTTGACCAATCCGTTTTATTACGGACACTTCGTGTATGCTGGCGAGCAACACGAGGGTAAACATACACCGCTGATGAGCAAAAAACTGTTTGACGAGGTGCAAAAAGTCGTCGCCCTGCGCTGTTTTCGCCAACAAAATAAAGGCAGAGAGCCAATGCCCTTTTGCGGCTTGCTTCGCTGCGCCTGCGGTATGATGATAACTACCGAGAACAAAACCAAACGACAGAAAAACGGCAACGTTCACAATTATGTCTATTACCGCTGCACGCGCAAAAGCAAAACGGTCAAATGTCTTGAACCGCCTGTGCGGTCTGAACTGCTCGATGAGCAGTTATCTAGCAAACTCAATGAGTTTGCGCTGCCTGACGACTGGGCAGACATTTTGCACGGCAAAATAGACTCAGACGAACAGAGCGAGCAATACGCTACTGGTGCGGCTGTTGACGAACTCCGCGCCAAGGTCGCCCAAGTATCAGGGAAACTGCAAAGACTTCTCGACACATTTTTGGACGAGATAATTGACCGTCAAACCTACACGACTAAAAAAGCCGAGTTGATGGCGGAAAAGAAGTCTTTGGAAGAAAAAATGAGCGACATTTCGCTAGGGCAAAACGGTTGGGTTGAACCGATGAGAAAGTGGCTGGACAAGGCAGTTTCTATCTGTCATGTCGCTCAAAATGACAATCTTTCTGCCAAAAAGAGCCTTTTGCTCGAAATCTTTGGGTTGAACCTGTTTTTAACAAACAAAAATATCGCCGAAAACGGCGAGCAATTTCAAATCTCCCCCCAGAAAAACCCTTGGTTTGCGCTCCGCGCAACCAAAGAAAAAATCGCCCAAGAGGGCGACAATTTCCAATTTGTTCCGAGTTTGGAGGGTCCGATGGGGCTTGAACCCATGACACCCTGCTTAAAAGGCAGGTGCTCTAACCAGCTGAGCTACGGACCCGTAATCGGGTATAGAGTTTGGAAGGTACTACGGGTTTCTAACTGCAACTCAGCTGGTTAGAGCACTGGTGCTCGATTCCTTATGTGCGCTAGGGGCTTTCGCCGCCTGGCGCGAGCTGAGCTACGGACCTGTAATTGGGCATAGAATTTGTCCTCTCCTTTTCGATTCAACATATAGCTTTCGGCATATGGTGAAGTGGTGAACTGCAATAGTTATTACGACAAAAGGACAGGGGAAATTTTAGCAAAATACCTCTGTTTTTGCAAGGGGTTGTTATTTTTTACTCTTGTCAGAGGGTTTTATGTTGTGCGTCAGCCAGGCATCGGCGACGGCGAGGGAGATAAATAGCGCGAGTAAAAGATTGGTGTATCGTGCCACTAGTTGTAAAATATCGCGAAATGGTTCAGTGTCGAGACCGGTACTGAGCGGCCGCAGCAACAGGAGCAGTGCCATCGATGCGAACAACAGCGCGCCCAAGATACTCTGTTGGCGAGACATATACGAGGGACCGCTAAACAGCAGGACAAGTGCTGGGAGCAAAATAAGTAGTATCGCCGCGGCAGTTGTTTCCGAAAACGGACTGACGGGAATATCAAGGGCCGTCAGCAGCTGCGCAGTGTCGCGACTAGCGTAGTTGGCGAGCAGTGCTCCGGCGGCGAGCGCCAAACCAAGTGTTCCAAACCGACGTTTCGACAGTAGAGCGGTGGCGAAAAGTGCAGCGAACAATATGCCAATAACGATAAGCGTCATACATGTATCATACCAGAAACTGAGGCGGCGGTGTACAATGCTGCTATGAATATGTGGCGATACAAACGTTTTCATGTGTCGTACTGCGTGCTACTGCTGGGCTGCGGGAGTCTGGCGGGGTTGGCGTTGGCGCTATATCTGCACATAACATTCGCCTGGATATGGCTAGCGGTGCTCGCTCTTGTGCTGGTCTGGGCGATGTGGTCGAGGCGCTGGTTTGCATGCTTAGTCGTGCTGGCGGTAGGCGTTGTACTGGGGTTGTTCCGCGGCAGCGTGTATGACAGTGCCTTGGAGCGCACGGCGAGTTATGCTGACCAGAATGTAGTGGTTAGCGGAGTGGTTCATGACGATCCGACCACAGAGGAAACCGCTAGTCTTTGGACGGTGCGTTTGACGAACATACGGCTTGACCAGCGGCGTTTTACCGGTGATATGTATGCGACGGTCGTGAGCGATACGCCGCTGCGGCGTGGTGATACGCTGGTGTTGTCAGGAAAGGCACGGTCAGGTTTTGGTAGTTTTGTGCTCACGATGCGCCGCGCAACGGTCCTGCAGCGAACAGCCTCGACTGATCTGTTTTTACAGATGCGAGACGCGTTTACGACAGCTGTGAGGCGTGTCATGCCAGAGCCAGAGGCCAGCCTCGGTGTGGGGTTTTTGATTGGTCAAAAGTCTGCGCTGCCCGATGATTTGAGCGACGACATGCGTACGGTTGGACTGACGCACATTGTGGTTGCGAGCGGCTACAATTTGACGATACTTGTTCGGTTTGCGCGGCGTCTGCTCGCGAAAACTTCGCGGTATCTTGCGCTCGTTGGATCGTCGCTGGTGGTGATGGGTTTCGTGGCGGTGTCGGGCGCGAGTCCGAGTATGACACGAGCGGCTGTCGTGACGTTGCTGTCGTTGCTGGCGTGGTATGTTGGGCGCAAATTTCACCCGGTGCAGTTGATCGTGTTGGTTGCCGCCGGGAGTGCGCTGGTACAGCCGACATATCTCTGGAGCGATATTGGTTGGTGGCTGTCGTTTAGCGCCTTTTTTGGCGTGCTCGTCGTGTCGCCGCTTGCCGTTCGGGCATTTGCTCGCAACCAAAAACAACCAAATGCGACGGTGCAACTCGTAGTTGAGGCGGTGGCGGCACTAGCTATGACACTACCAATCTCAGTGGCGGTGTTTGGCTATGTTCCAGTGTTGTCGCTGCTCGCAAACCTGCTTGTCGTCCCAACGATTCCTTTCGCGATGGCGGCGGTGTTTGTGGCTGGTGTTGTTGGCCTCATCGCACCGGTTGCAGCGCTCGTGGCCGCACCGGCTAGCCTGTTGACGGCCTATGTCGTGCGTATCGTTCATACGCTCGCGGCCGTACCGTGGGCAAGGTTTGACACGACGGTGTCAATAGCGGTTGTCGTTGGTTGGTATGTGCTTCTCGGTGGATGTTTAGTGGCGGTGTGGCGACGGCACCGCGTCGATATGCGGCAGCTGAGTGTCGTCGAGTGACAAGATGCGGTATACTGGAAGTAACAGCGTATAAACGGAACGAGGAAGAGTATGAGCGGACACAGCAAATGGTCGACGATCAAACGTGAAAAGGGTGCCAAAGACGCCAAACGCGGTGCGGTATTTACCAAACTAGGTAACCAAATTGCTATCGCAGCGCGCGGCGGTGCCGACCCAGGCATGAACCCGAGTTTGGCGCTGGCGATCGACAAAGCAAAAGCCGCCAACATGCCAATGGCAAATATTCAACGTGCGATCGACCGAGTAGCGGACAAAAACGCCGCAGCGCTCGAAGAGATTACGTATGAGGCCTATGGTCCAGGTGGAATTGCACTGCTCGTCGAAGTCGCGACGGACAACAAGAACCGGACGTACCCAGAGGTTAGAACGGCTATTACGAAACACGGTGGTACAATGGCCGACGCCGGCAGCGTGGCGTTTCAGTTCGCGCGAAAAGGTGAGATTATTGTCGCGGAGACTGGTGACGATGCGTTGTTGACAGCGCTTGACGCCGGTGCTGAGGACGCGCGCGAAGAAGACGGCGAGCTTGTGGTCTACACTGACCCGAAAGCACTTCATGCCGTCCTCGGTAGTATAAAAGCGGCTGGTCTAACGGTCAAAGAAGCCAAACTCAGCTACGTGCCCGCAGCTCCGGTTGTCGTCGACGACATAGAAACGGCTCAAAAAATCATCCGGTTGTTTGACGCGGTTGATGACCAAGACGATGTCGTTGACGTTCACTCCAACGCCGATATTCAAGTCGATGTGGACGTTGAATAATTTTCCACTTGTGTTTTTTGGTACGCAGGGTTATCATAAGCAACATGAATCTTGCCGTACGACTGATTTTTGTGCTGGTTTTCGGAGCTATGGTCACCGCCGCAGCGGCAACGCCGACAAGCGCTATAGAAGCAACTGAAACACCCGACACGTACTGGCTACAGGACACGGCGCTGAAGATTGCCGGGTATCGGCGTAGCGATGATGGGAAAGATATGCGTTACCTCGAAGTGTTTAACTCGTCAGGCGCATTACTCGACATGTCGCAGTGGCGTGTGACGGGTGTGTTCAGTGATGGAGTAACGACGAGTCGCGCACAGTTGGACATACGGCCATTGCAGCCAGGTCGACTGGCACCAGGACATCACGCGGTGGTCCAGGTTGTAGATGAGGTGAGTCACGCGTCATTTGACGGCGGTGCATGGGTGCCAGCGCCTGGACCAATCATGCTGCTGACATCACTGGAGGTATCGGCGGCGGTTGACGGTTGGCGGACAGATGTTTACGTCCTGAAAACTGCTACAGACGCACAGAAAAAACCGGTTTACGGCGACTACTATGTGCGCGCCCAGACTGGAAGTCAGGATTATACGGCGACGTTGTCGTCGTTTTCAGCTCAAACGCCAGTACTTTATGACGACGGGTTGTATGTGGTGACAGAAGATTTTCCGGGAAGCGTGGTCGAAGTGTATCCAAATGCCAAAGATTGCGAACCAAATGCTGTCGACAAAACCTGCTCGGATTACGTCAAGCTACATATCGATGAGGATCTTGACCTGTCGCAGTATGTGCTGCGAGTTGGGGACGATATGCATGCATCGCGGACGAACACAAATACGTTTTACCTCAGTGATTTTTCGCTTACTACTGATGGCTATTTGACGGTGTCTGCTGAGCATACCGGAACAAAGATGAATCTCACAAATGGCGGCTATGTTTGGCTCGAAGATGTTTACGGCGAAAAAGTATATGACGCCACGCTCGTGCATTATGAGCCGGCGTCGAGTAAACAGCAAGCGCAGGCGTATGCGTGGGTGCAAGGGACGGAGTGGGCGTGGACGACGACGCCGCAACCAGACGGGCCGAATCGTATTGTCTTGCCGGTGGAAGCGACCCAGGAGATTATTTGTCCAGCCGGCAAGTATCTCAACCCCGACACTGGCCGCTGTCGGACGATCGAGGAAGCGGTGAGCGCGCTGGCGGCTTGTCCCGAAGGCCAAGAGCGCAATCCAGAGACAAATCGTTGCCGTGCCAAAGCGACCGCGACCACTGAAACTGCGTTAAAACCGTGCGGCGAGGGTCAAGAACGTAACCCGCTTACAAATCGCTGCCGCAGTATTGCCAGCGCGGTGGCGGAGCTGTTGCCCTGCGACGAAGGGTACGAACGCAACCCTGAAACCAACCGTTGCCGAAAAGTGCTCGGCGCGGCGACTACTATGGCTAGCCAACAACCAACGGCCGAGACAGCCGCGGCAAACACTGCGCAGCGCACATCGGCTCAGTGGGGTGTTTGGACATTAGCGATCGTGGCAGCTGGCGTGGCAGGCTATGGTGTGTACGAGTGGCGCGAAGATCTTGCCGGAAGTTTCCGAAAAATAGCTGCGCGATTTGCGAAACCCAAATAAGTCGTATACTAGACGTATGAGAATCATAGGCATAGACCCCGGTACCGGTATACTTGGGTTTGGTGTGCTTGACGTGTCGCCGACCGGGTTACGGGTTGTTGACGCTGGCGTTGTGACTACTCCCGCACATACACCGCTAGATCAGCGACTTGACGAGATTTACGACAGCTTGACTGGAGTTATCGCCGAAACCAGGCCAGACGTCATGTCGATCGAAAAGCTGTTTTTTGCGAGAAATGTCACAACAGCGATCAGTGTGGCGCACGCCCGGGGTGTAGCGATGCTTGCTGGACGAAAAGCTCGTTTGCCGATTGCAGAATACACACCGCTACAGATCAAGCAGACACTGACCGGCTATGGTCGGGCAGATAAAAAACAAGTTCAGGAAATGGTGCGTTTACAGCTCGGGCTAAAGGTCGTACCGAAGCCCGACGATGCGGCCGACGCGCTCGCTGCCGCAATCACACACCACCTCATGAACCGTACGACGTAGCAACACATCCCTGCCCACGGTATGATTGCTATAAGGTCCGTCCTTATAGCAAAGTAGCGAAGAGGCAAAGGGAATGGATTAAGTGAGGTTGGGGTCGGTGGGTGAGTTTGCAAGACTCCACTTAATATCGTCTAATATAGCTTTTGTGTCGTTGTAAGACCTAAGGAATGCAAGATACTGCTCAGGGGTATTGTCCAAAACTCTCTCTGGGTGAATCCAGTTCGCGGTGCGCCGTTGCAAAAAGTAGTCGAGGCTAGTGTGGGTCGATGTTTGCCAGTTTTTTGGATTCATATGAATGTAACGTGTGATATGTTCAAAATACGATTCCTCTGTTATCCGCGAGGCGAGATAGCGACTTTGAAACAGTGGTCCAACCCGTTTGTATGTGTGGTTAAAGTACATACTATAACTAGTGAGAACTGCCCGCATGAGGTCTCGTATGGCGTACATGTCCTCCTGATAGACGAAAAGATGGATATGGTTCGGCATGAGCGCATAAGAAATGAGCTGTATCCTGTCCGCGTAACTTTTGTACGCGACACGGTTCGGTTTCTTGTTCCCTGAGGTGGGCGACAGATACCGTTTCAAGAGGCCTAAGAAGAAGCTATAGTCATCTTCAGTATGGAAGATGGCGTGCTTGTTAACGCCGCGCGTATAGATATGGTAGTAGCTCGTAGTTTCATATTCTTTGACTCGGTTTCGAGAAGGCATACAGCCATTATGCTATAAGGACGGACCTTATAGCAAGGGGGATGTGAGATAATGGAGGGATGATAGCACATGTTTTTGGGAAAGTGGCGGAGAAGTTTGCGGGTGCGGTGGTGGTGGATGTACAGGGTGTAGGGTACGAGGTGCAGGTGGCAGCGGGTGATTTTGAAGCAATCAACCTCGACACAGATGTAAAAATGTACACATATCACCAGGTCAGCGAAAATGCAGAAAACCTGTATGGTTTTTCGAGTCTGGCGGCGAAAAAGTTGTTCGAATTGCTGATAACTGTGCAAAGCGTTGGGCCAAAGGCTGCTCTCGCGATCTTGAGTCTCGGTACTGCCGAGCAAGTTCGTAACGCTGTTGCGAATGGCGACCCCGCCTATGTGACGCAAGCCTCTGGTGTTGGTAAAAAAACCGCTGAGCGCGTTATTGTTGACCTCAAGGATAAAGTAGGATTACCAACAAAGTATGACATGCCGATACAAGCTGAGCTCGATACTTCGGACGAAGCTCTCGAAGCACTCATGGCGCTAGGGTATACCATAGCTGATGCAACGAAGGCTCTCGAAGGCGTAGACGCAAAGCTTTCAACGGCTGAACGTGTCCGAAAGGCGCTGCAAGGATAGGTTTATGGCAAGAATTTTTGTATCGGGGCAAATTACGGATGTGGAATATGTGAGAAATGTTCAGGATACGTTTGTGGTGGCAGGGCATCGTATTACACACGACTGGACGCGAAATGAAGACGGTGATGTATTGCTGGCTGGCGACAAAGCGAAGTTCGACAACCCAGAGGAGGAGCTGCTCGGCGGGCGGTTGCCGATATGCAAGGAGTTATTGATAGCGATGTGTATGTGATTTGCACCGATAATAAAAAAGCCGGAAAAGGTATGTATGTTGAACTTGGCGGGGCGCTTGCTCTAAACAAAACAACTGGCAAGCCAGTGATATATTTACTTGGTGCAATGGCGCACTCCTCAATTTTTTATTTTGACCCAGTTATAAAAAGACGCAACACTGCTCAGGAGATAGTGGAAGAAATAAAGCAAAAAGTATTCCAAAGATGAAACGAGAACATGAGGGTCCAGTGAACCTCGTTGAGGAAAAAGTCACGTATGGACTTCGACCAAATCAGATAGAACGAGATAAAGTAACGTTGCGATATCCAGGCGGGTCATCCGAAGTATTTTATGAGTTTAATGAGTACTTTAGTGTGCATTGGACTTCCGACGATGAGCTGACGTCCGAGCACCTTTCCGAGATAGTGACACAGATTCCATTGATGGAAAATGCGCCAGAAGGCTACGGCGTTTTTGTTTGTAACGACAGCGAAGAATTTGAGATGCAAACAGCAGATATCACCGCAGCGCCAGGGATGGTAGCTGTGTGTCAGCAACAATTTGGCAGGCGCGCATGCACGGTGAGTGTCGATAGTGGGATTGGCACGTTTTTTTGGCGATGCAACGAGCGCGGTAAAATTGACGAAGTCGGTGTATTGACCTATGACGGCGGGCCGCACGAACCAATTCACACCTGGAGAAATCAAACGGCAGCTCGTGAGATACGCGCGCAAGATAACCGCGCGGTGATACAGCGCATTCCCGATGAGGTGGCTTTTGTCTAGTCTTGACATTAGGGACAGAGAGAAATGGGCGATCACTAGAGGTCTGCTACAATAGTAGTATGGCGATTGAGAGGATTGTTGATACTGGCGTGCATGACGAGAGCGACGACGAGCAGGTGATCGAGGTGTCGTTGCGGCCGCATACGTTTTCAGAGTATGTGGGACAGGAGCGGTTAAAGAAGAACCTGAAGCTGGCCATTGCGGCGGCGAAAAAACGTGGCGAGCCGATGGATCACGTGCTGCTGTATGGTCCGCCAGGGCTTGGCAAAACGACAATGGCGACGGTGATCGCCAACGAAATGGGGACGAATATCCGCGTGACGTCAGGTCCGGCTATCGAGCGTGCGGGCGATCTCGCCAGTATACTGACGAATTTGCAAGACGGCGACGTGCTCTTTATCGACGAGATCCACCGGTTGAGTCGGCAAGTCGAAGAGGTGCTGTATAGCGCCATGGAAGATTTCAAACTCGATATCGTGATCGGCAAAGGTCCGGCGGCGCGTTCGGTGCGGCTCGATGTGCCGAAGTTTACCGTCATCGGGGCGACGACGCGAACCGGCAGCCTGGCGGCACCACTGCGCGACAGGTTTGGACATCTGTATCGGCTGGAATTTTATACGCCGGACGAGATCAGCCAGATTATCACACGTTCGGCAAGGATACTCGCCAGCCAGATTCGGCCCGAGTCGGCGGAGCTACTTTCGACCCGGGCGCGTCTGACGCCGCGTATTGCCAACCGCTTGCTCAAACGAGTTCGCGACTTCGCTGACGTTAACGGCGACGGCATTATCGACATGGCGGTGACCGAACAGGCGCTGGAAATGATGGAGATTGATGAACTTGGACTCGATCCGGCAGACCGGCAGTTGTTGCAGCGGATGATCGAGAACTATGACGATCGTCCGGTTGGGCTCACGACGCTGGCGGCGCTCACTGGTGATGAGGCGACGACGATAGAAGATTTTTATGAGCCGTATTTGTTGCAGATTGGGTTTATCGAACGAACGCCGCGCGGTCGACGAGTGACGCCAAAGGCAAAACAACACATTGCCAAAAAATCGTAGTATACTAATGCTATGAACGACGACGGGACGCCAGATGACTTTTCAAAACCGGTTGCGTACGACCAGTATGGCCGGCCGCTCTATGCGCACCCACCGCAGGAGTCGGCGCAGTCGCCACAACCACAACAGCAGCCACAGCCGCAACAACCAGACCAGCATAACTCAGCCGACAATAACCGTCCGCAGGTTGTGTATTTGTCCCGGGCGATCGACCCGCATCAACAGGAGATATCGCCTGAGATTCAGCGCAAACACGAAGAGTCAAAACGAAAATACCCTGGCCTTAACCTGAGCGAGGGCGAATACGTGATTAGCGCGCTGAAACGTCACCCGATTGGGCTGATTTCGGTGTGGCTACTGCTCGGCGTGGTGATCCTTGCCGTGCTAGCGTTGCAGGGGTTGCTCATGGCGGCCAACACGCTGCCGGTGCAGTTTTCGTCCAACGTCATGGTGATACTTGGTTTTGGCATGTTGCTGTTAATAATGGTGATGATTCTCAGCGGGCTTATCTACACCGTGGTGTACCAGGCGAATCGGTTTTATCTGACCAACGAAAGCGTCACACAGCATATTCAGAGCAGCTTGTTTTCAAAAAAGGACCAGACGATCAGTCTGGGAAATATCGAGGACGCGAGTTATCGCAAGCATGGCATACTCCAAACAGTGCTCAACTACGGTTCGATTCGGTTGTCGACGGAAGGAGAGGAAACGACCTATCGGTTCAATTTTGTAGCGAATCCTGAATACCAGGTTCGGCTGCTCAATGATGCTGTTGAGGCGTTCAAAAACTTTCGTCCGGTCACTGGTCCTGACCAAGAGGATTAGCGTTAGCGTTGGTTGGTCTGGACGAAAGGCGCTTCTTTTTCGAGGACTGTACTGAGGACGTAGTGCTGGCAGAGGCCGCCTGAGCAGCTGCTCGGTTCGTAGCGGTATTCTGAACCAGTTTTGTTGATAAACACGCCGTGTTGGTCGGTCAGTAGAGCAACATCTGTCGCGGAAAACATGTTCGGAGTGAGCGTTTCGGGGTAGGCGCTGTGTTGCGGATAGATTACTTCTTCGAGATTAGCGCGTATGGCGTTGATAGCGACCTTGCGGCTGCTGTCGCGGTGCTGCGCCATGACGTCCTCATATTGCGTCCAGATCACAAACCCAACCACGGCGGCGAGTAAAATACCGATAGTAATTTCGGTTCGGGAAATCTTACGCGAGAGTTCGACTGACTCTTCCATATACGTCATATTATACCAGCTCGCGCGAGAAACGACAGGGTTTGTTCAAGGGGTAAAAGCAGTGTAAAATAGAGGCATAAGTTCGTTAAGGAGGGAATATGGCTGAGAAGGCAAAAAAGGCAGTGAAAAAAGAGGCGGATTCGGTGGTAGAAGACGGCAAAATGAAAGCGCTCGGGCTGGCAGTCGAGCAGATTACGAAACAGTTCGGCGACGGTTCGATCATGAAACTCGGCGAAGCGCACAAAGTTGACGTTGAGCTTATTCCCTCTGGGGCGCTGAGTCTCGATCTTGCGCTGGGCGGCGGATATCCGAAAGGCCGCGTGATCGAGATTTACGGTCCAGAAAGCTCAGGCAAAACTACGCTCACGCTTCACGCGATCGCCGAAGTGCAACGCAAAGGCGGTACAGCGGCGTTTATTGACGCCGAGCATGCTCTCGACCCGGCGTATGCGAAAAAGCTAGGCGTCGACACGGCAAACTTGCTCGTGTCGCAACCGGACAACGGCGAGCAAGCACTCGAGATAGCCGAGACGCTCGTGCGTTCAAATGCGGTGGATCTTGTCGTGGTTGACTCAGTGGCGGCGCTCGTTCCGCAGGCCGAGATCGAGGGCGATATGGGCGACAGCCACATGGGCCTGCAAGCGCGGCTGATGAGTCAAGCGCTGCGGAAACTGACGGGGATTATCAACAAGTCAAAAGCTACCGTTATATTTATCAACCAGATTCGTATGAAGATTGGCGTGATGTTTGGCAATCCGGAAACAACAACCGGCGGTAACGCGTTGAAGTTTTATGCGTCTCAGCGTATCGACATACGCCGGATCGGGCAGATCAAAGTTGGCGAGGATATTATCGGAAACCGGACGAAGATCAAAGTCGTCAAAAATAAAATCGCACCGCCGTTTCGAACTGCCGAGTTTGACATCATGTACAACGAGGGTATTTCGAAAACCGGCGACGTACTAGACCTCGCAGTGCAGTACGGGATCGTGGGAAAAAGTGGCGCATGGTTTGACTACAAAGACGGTAAGATCGGTCAGGGGCGAGAGGCGACGAAACAATACCTCAAAGATAACCCCAAAGTCCTCGAAGAAATCGAACGCGAAACTCGTCGGAAAGCCCGGACTCAAGACGACGTTTGAGCATGAAAGTTACTCATCTTTCAGCCCAACAGCGCCAGCCAAATCGTGTCAATGTGTTTGTTGACGGGGTGTATCGTTTGTCGCTCGACATGTATCAGGTGACGGAGCTTGGGGTAAAGATCGGTCGGGAATATACCGAAGACGAGCTGGCGGCGCTCGAAGAAGAGAGCGCGTTCGGCAAGCTTTACGCGCGGACGCTTGACTACATACTACTGCGGCCGCATAGTAGCAAAGAGATTCGGGACTATCTCTACCGGAAAACGCGGGCGACACCTGTGCGCCGTCGAAACCGTCAGTCAGGCGAGCAGCCTGTTTTCGACATGAAACCAGGAGTGAGCAAAACAGTTGCGGACGGCGTGTATAAGCGTTTGGTTGACAAAGGGTATGTTGACGATCGGGCGTTTGCTCGCTGGTGGGTAGAAAATCGTCATGTCCGAAAAGGGACGAGTCTAAAAAAACTCGAGGTTGAACTGCGCGCAAAAGGGATTGCTTCAGAGATTATTCAGGAAAATATACAAAATAGTCCACGTGACGAAAAAAGTGAACTAGTTAAAGTTATCTTGAAAAAAAAATACAAATATGACGACGAGGACAAATTTGTACAATACCTTATGCGGCAGGGTTTCCGCTACGACGACATTCGCGAAGTGCTCGCCGAAGCACCGCCTTCAGATGAGGGTTGACGAAATGGGTTGACGAATGCCGTCGTTGCCGCGGCTGGAACCGGCTTTTTGACCGGTGTCGTCGTATCCTTGACGGTCAACAGCTTGTTAGTGATAGCGACAATCTGCGAGCGATGGATTGTCAGTTGGTCGTTCAGTAAACTTTGCCGCCAGTTCGGTTGCACGTAGATCTGCTGCACCTGAAATACCTCGAGGTCGAGCGCGTAGCTCCCCACTCTGCCGAGTTTTTTGCCGCTTTTAGTAACAACTTTGAGACCGATAAGCTCAAACCCAAAATCGATCACTTGCTGTAGCCGCACTAGGTCATCGAGCGGCATGAGTTTTTCGTCGCTGTCGACGATAATACCAAACTCACCGATCTCACGAATATCTTCGGTGTGCAGTACCGAGACACTGTGGCTGAGCCGCGTGCCAACAACTCGAAATGCAGGAACGACGAGTTTTCTCGGGTCAACAATAGGGTCGGCGAGTCGCGCAAGCGGCAACCCGGTCTGTAAACTCATGACAGGTGTTCCTATGAAACGACTAATCGGTACAAGCATATGCTTCTAGTATACGCTACTCTGAAAACGGATTGATACGTCCGCCCGGTAACGTAATAGGTGCTTGCTGAGCATTGCCGAGATTGTTGATTTTGGTGACAGTTTTTTCATTGAAACGAGTGCTGTATTCACTACTTGTATCTGTGCTTGACGCAGATGACTCCTGTAGTACGTGGTTGGTAGCAAATGCAGCATACAACAGAGCCCCAAGCGCGAACAGAGTAAATAGCATGCCGAGATGTTGGTGAAAAAAGTGAGCAACTGGAGCTAGCAATTCTTTGACGCTGTTACTACTCGTCTTTTTCTTGGGTGATTTTTCTTTGTCGCTCATTATTTTACATATACCTCCAAGCCGATCGATTGGCTCGTTACCATACCAGTGGCCTCAGCGTCAGGCGAAAAGTTAATACTTGTAATCTGCATTTTTGTCAAGTTTTGTTCAATAAGTTTCAGAAACCGTAGTAGTTTTGTGTACTCGACCGGATTGCGGAGGTTGATTGTCACAGTGATCGAGTTTAACCCGGGAACAGTTTGTTTAGCTTGCGTCATGTCAGGGAAATCGAATGACAAAATATCGATGCCAACACTGTTAGCGTATGATGTAACGTCGTTAATAATCTGGTTTTGATACTGGTAGGTTTTAGCTTGTGCAACCAAGGCGGCTGCACGCTCGACGTCAGCCTTGTGGGTCTGCATGTAGAGTTCGAGGGTTTTAGCTTTGCTAAGATTTTCATCGCTTTTCATTGCCTCTGCTTTGAGATTGTTTGTCGTAGTAACTTGGTCAGCTAGCCGGTTTTTGAGCTCATAGTTACCGTAGGCAATCCCAGCAATCATCATAACGATAATAACAACTAATATCCAGGTTATATGACGAGCGGATAAGGATAGCTTGCTCATGAGGAGGCTCCTATGACCGAGGTGTCGAGGATAACGTTATAAGTGGCCTGGAACGGATAGAGAGCTTCTAATCCCCTGTCGGCTGGTTTTTCTGGCTTCGCTACCTGTAGGAGGTGAACATCAGAGTAAAGCGGCGAACTCTCTAAACTCTCTTTGAGCCTGAGAGCATCGTCATAGCTTTTGGTTCGAGCGGCCAGCTGCAGCGCACCAGGTTTGCTGTTTGCTGAGACGGTAGTCGTTGTCGCTAAGGTGAGATTTGCTAAGACAGTGTTTTGGGGCATGATAGCGCCAGTGTCAGTAAGTAGTTTGCTAAATGTTACTTCTTTCGTTAAGATTTTTTCAGCGATAATGAGGTTCGCGCGATACGTTGCAGCGGTTTTTTTGACGTCAGCGTAGTCTCTGAGTTCTGCCTGAGCCTTGTTGTTGCGGTCTTCAGCATCAAGATATTCTTGGCGAGCAAACCAGAAACCGCCGCCGTAAATACCAGCGACACCGAGCGCAATTAGGGAGCACACGAGGACAGCTCGTCTTAGGCGAACATTAAGCCGAGCAGATTTAAGGTCACTGACGACTGATGGGTTGAGAAGATTGATCATTGCCAAATCTCCTCTTGTTTAACGCTAGCCAGTCCGGCCACGGTTAGATAACGAGGTTTAAACTGGCGGGCGGGCTGCGGAAGTTTAGCAAAGTTCAAAAGCTGCCATGGGCTTGCGACACGCGCAGCGATAACAAGGTTGTCAGTGAAATATTCACCAATACCGGGAAGGTTTGAGCCGCCGCCAACGATAATAACTTGCTCGAGTTTGCGCGCACCTTCAACTCGCTCTGTATAATAGCGAACGATTTTTTTGATCTCTTGCACAATGCGTTTAAGATCGGGGTCGAGTGCAGTACTAATGGGCTTCTGTTTTGGGCCAGGGCTGAGACCGTTGAGTACTTTCAGCTGATGTGATTTCTCAAGAGAAATTTTTAACTTGTCAGCAATAGAAAGCGTAAATGTATTACCGCCAACTGGAATGCCGCCGGTAACTTTTATGGTCCCATCGATAATAGCAATGTCAGTGGAGGCAGCGCCGATGTCAATAACAACCGTTGGCAAGCTTCCGCCTTCGGTGTAGCGTAAGATTCGAGCAACCGAAAGCATGCCGGGTTCAACCGCTAAAACTTCGAGGCCTGCCTTGGTGGCAGCGCTAACGCAATTATCGACGATCTTTTGAGGCACGGCGCACATAAGGGCGGTTGTAGAATCTTTTGTTTTGTCGGTGACCTCATAATCAATATATAGCTGTCCTAAGGGAATGGGGACGTATTGTTCTGCCTCGAGACGAATTGAGTCCTCCAAGGTCTGTTCGGGCGAGGTTTTGACAGTGACACTACGAGAGTAGGTCCGCGAAGTAGGAATACCCATAACAACGTGGTTGCTGTTGAGTGTGCCAAGTGTTTTCTGCGTGAGTAGTTTCGTGAGTTCTTCGGTAATATACACTCCGTCACTATCGAGGCTGGTCTCGAGTTTTTGCGGGTCAACGTCAACTGATCCATAGCCAAGCACTGTCCATTTTTTGGTGTCAACAGACATAATCTTGACGCTGGTTGCCGAGATATCGAGTCCTATAATAGGTCTGTCTTTTTGAAAATATTTACTCATTTCTAGATGCCCACTAAAATCCTTATGGTTAGTATAACGAAAAAGGATCGATTAGTACAGTCGTTGGTAAGATTGGACCGCCCAGGCGCTTGGTTCGGTAGATCCACTGACAGAAACGCCGAAAATAATCATGGCTGAGTTATTGAGGTTGACAGTTTGGCCAACGACTGCGCCAATATCACCAGAGTTGCCAACGCTGACAGTTGACCATTTGGCGTAAAACTCGGTGTTTGGGCCTGAACCGCCGTTTCGGATCGAGATGGTCGTGGTGCCTTGGCTGTTTTTGAGTACCGTACCAGTAACATCAGCGCAGTTTGGTTGGCAGGCGGCTGCGCTCCAGTAGGTAATAACGCGAAAACCAACCATGGCGCTGTTCGACGCTAAGATGGAGGAGTTGTTAACATCAACCCCGCTCGAGCCGTCAACCATGATAACAGGTGGTGTTGTAACACCTTCGGCAACCTTCAAGACAGAAGTTTGCGTAAGGGAGAGGTTACCGGTGATCCAGATATCGCCGCTGACGGTGACGGTGCAACCGTTTTCAATGGAGACGTTGCCGGTTATTTTAGTCCCGGCGTCCCAGTTTCGAGTAGCGTTTTTGCCTTTGCAGCTTTGTGCTGTGCCCGTAGAAACGCGTCCAGTAGCATTGACGGCGGTAATCATAGCTGCACGGTCGTGTACTGGCATACCAATGGGGGTGACTGAGCCAGACTGCAGCCCGTTCTTTGTCATGTTTGCCCCGTTTGTTTGATTGTTAGCATACACATTACCGTAAATATGTGCGCTATTGGAAAATTGTATAGGTTCTGGTGCTCCGTCTGCCGGCGTACAGAGGCGTGGATAGGTGCTGTCGGCCACTGTTGGACAATTCATATTGGCAGCACGCACCTCTACGGGTTTCTCTGTCTGACCGATCTGGGCGGTATTTGACATCGTGATCGCACCATTTACAAACACGTTACCGGCGACGATTTTGGCACTATTTGACATAATAAGACCGCCGACGCCCGTGACAACTGAGAAATTGCCGCTTCTTATGCCGCGCAGCACGATTTTGTATTTTCGTTCGCTGCGCGGCGTGGTGCTACTGGCGGGGCTGTATGATTTTCCAACTACTGTTACATACTTGATATATTTTGTAGGATCAGCATCGTCTACGACTGAAACCGTAAAGGTGGTTCGTACTCGGCCGTTGTTCATCACTTCCTCTTCCGGTTCGGTAAGTAAAAGTGAGCCAACGGCGTGCGGGTTGGCGTTGACGCGCTGGATAGCGCGATCAGCACCGCCGTCCGCCGCTAGTTGGGCGTGGAGGCGAAAATCCTCATTTGTGGCGATAGTGTAGTTGGCGGTGATTAGCACAAGCGTACTAATACCCATAGCAAGGAAAAAGAACAGATAGACGAGGATAACCGGAACGATAGCTCCTGTTTGACAACGTTGTCTCATAGTTTATTCCTCATCGTCATGCGCATGGCGTTAGCGTACTCAATATCTCGGCCGAACGTGGGTTTTTTCATACTAACGTTAACGATGATCGAGCGAGCGTAGGTGATGTCGGTAGTAACGTTGTCATCCTGGTCGTACAGGACAAACGTCATATCCGAGAAGTTGCTAGTGAGTAACGTATCGGCTGGGCAGGTCGAAGTAGCACTTGCTGGCGGGCAAGATGTCACGGTGGTGTTGCCGGGAGCATCGGGGTTCGATATGTAACGGCGGTAGAGGTTGCTGCCTTCAGTGTAATAAACGATCTGGTTTTGATAGAGATATTTTGTTACCGAGTCAGTAATAAAAGAGCGATTGACGTCAAGCGCCGGGGTGGATATGACGATAACAACTGTGTCGTTGCTGGTGGTCCAACCTTCGGCAGGTTCGTTAGGGTCTGTTAGGGTAGTCGCAGGAAGGATGGCCGAGGATGTTCGTAACTCTTCAGTTATTGAACGAAGCAATATCTGAGCTTCGGTTGCTAGTTGGGCCTCGGTGTTTTTTGCAATCATCGCCCCGAAGTAGTTTGTCGTAAATACCCCGATAGGGATCATCAGCGCGCCGAGCACTACAATAACCGTGACAAGCTCGACGAGCGTGAACCCTTGTTCCTTGGAAGTATCAATACTGTGCGACACCGAGTTCTCCTATAAACGTCGTATATACGTGTGATTTCCCGCCGTAGGTTATAGTGACTGTAATTGATCGGGTAGGGAGAGAAACCTGGCTGATAACGTATTGGGCAGAACGGGGTTGGGGAAGTGTTGCAGGGAGCTCGCTCGAGAAGTCAACTGTACCGACCGGTACGCTGTTATAACCTTTGCTTCTTAGACTTTCGACTTTGTTTTGCACGATTGAGGTAGCAGTGACGGTGTCGCTGGTGTAGTTATTCATTTGCGTCAGGACATTTATAAGCATGCCGACCGTGATCACGACTATACCGAACAGTATCATTGCCACAATCAGTTCAACGATAGTAAATCCATTTTCGTCAGTCGTTTGTTCTTTGTGCATACTTCTTATGTTTTCAGTATACCAAAAAACAGCCGCGCGGCGCGGCTGTTTTTTTGGTAGAGCGGGGAGCGACTAGTTCGCACTATTCTTGACATAGGTATCGTGAGGAGATTTGTTGTCCTCGTACGTAGCCGTCAACACGTAGCCTGTACAGAAGGTACCTGATGCTGTAGCGGCACCACTACTGTCCGTTGGCGAGACACAAGAAGCTGGCGTCGTTGTGTATACGTATTTACCGGCAGTAGTTGTGCCGACTAATACGCGACTGGCTTCATCGGTTTCCGGCTTGGATGGGTCTGCCAAAGCTTTGCTAGCGTCTCCTACTTTAATCTCATTGGCGTTGCGCCAAGTTAAGCTGTTAATATTAGCCAATGTCGGGTAGCCGCTATTCTTGGCGTAGTACGCTTCGAGCTGACCGGATATGGTGTTGATATCTGTCTGGCGCTCGCTGTTACGTGCTTTTTGCTGTACGCCGACAAATGTTGATATGACCAATCCGGCCAAGATGCCGATGATTACGATAACAATCAAAAGCTCCACGATAGTGAAACCTGATTGATTTTTCTTAAGTGAGACCATGGTGCCCACCCTCCTTAAGGTTTAGCTTTAATTTATTTTGGACAGCCCCGTTGTAGGTAACTACAAAAAGGTATCTGACAACAATTATAACCATAAGCGTCGCCAGGTCAAGCGCTTTTTTAGTTTCCGATGTTTTGGCTCATGCTGGCGATAGGACCCATGACGTTCACAGCAATCAGTCCGACTGCACCGCCCATAATAACGATCATCACCGGTTCGAGGATAGAGCTGAGGCTGTCGATCGTGGCGTCGACTTCTTCGTCGTAAAAATCAGCGACTTTGACGAGCACGACGTCTGTCTGGCCGGTTTCCTCGCCGACGGCGAGCATCTGCGGAACGATCGCTGGAAAAAGTTCACTAGCTTCGATAGCTTTTGACAAGGGAGATCCGTTAATCACTCGCTGAGTGGCTTCGAGTACTTCGTTTTCAAAAACTTTGTTGCCAAGCGCCCGAGCGGTGACTTTCAGGGCTTCGACGACACTCACACCTGCACCAATAAGCGCGGAAAATGTTCGAGTAAAACGTGCGACAGCGATTTTGGTGATAAGCGTACTGAGTACCGGGATTTTGAGTACCATCCGGTGAAAGAACAGGTGTCCAGTCTCTGTTTTGGCGTAGCGGCGGATGAAAAATATGATAACGCCAATAATACCAATGATGATATACCAGTATTTCACCATGAAATCGCTAAAGTCGAGCATCATCTGGGTCATTACGGGTAACTCAGCATCAGGTCCACCGAGGTCTTTGAGAACGTTGCCGATAGTTGGGATGATGAAAATCATCAGTCCAAAAAAGGCGACAACCGTCAAAACAAGCAGCACGAGCGGGTAAGTTGAGGCGCTTTTGATTTTTTTGCGCATGCTGGCGGTTTTTTCTTCTTGAGTGGCGAGCCGTTTTAAGATCTCATCAACAATACCGGCCGCCTCTCCGGCGCGTACCATGTTGATGTAGATATCGCTGAACACTTCGGGGTGTTTGGCGAGTGAGTCGGCTAGTTGTGCGCCGCCCTCTACGTCACGGCAGACGTCACCGATGACTTCTTTGAGCTTTTTGTTTTCGACCTGCTGCTGCAGAGTGTTGAGCGCCCGCAACAGTGGTACGCCTGCACTCACCATAGTCGCGAGCTGACGGGTAAAGATCACCAGATCTGATTGCTTTACTTTTGGCTGAAACAGAGACAGTCCAGATTTTTTTTCGTTCGTAGCCAGGATAATCTGAGCTGATTTGATACCTTGTTTAGTGAGTGCCTCTGATACGGCGTCCTTTGACATACCCTCAACACTGCCTTTTACAGGCTTGTTGTCGTTGTCGACGCCACTGTAGTTAAATAGCGGCATAGTTTATTCCCTCGTTACCCTTAAGATTTCTTCAATAGACGTTTGGCCTCGCAGGGCTTTGATAAACCCATCGACCTGCATGGTCATCATCCCTTCCTTGATAGCTTGCTCCTGGATCGTGTTGCTGGTGGCGTTGGCAACGATGAGTTTCTGTACAGCAATCGAGTTGTCGAGGACTTCGTAGATACCCATGCGACCCTTGTAACCACTGTGGCCGCATTCGTCGCATCCCTCTGGGTGCGGGCGATACAGCCGAGCGATCGAGCTAGCGGTACTGGAAAGTTTTCCGCCAATATCCGCACCGATCCCTTGCTGAGCTGCCACTTTTTCGAGTTCATGGACGCGTTGGACGCTGGCTGCGTTTGACACACCAAACATTTTACCGATTACATCGACGTCGGCTTTCTGTGGGGAATACTCTTCGCGGCAGTTTTTGCATAGCCGCCGCACGAGGCGCTGTCCCACTACGGCTCGCACGGTACTGGCGATCAGGAACGGTTCGATCCCCATGTCGAGTAGGCGTGGTAGACAGGTTGCGGCGTTGTTGGTGTGGAGTGTGCTAAAAACGAGGTGTCCAGTGAGGGCAGCCTGAACGCCGAGGTTGGCGGTTTCGGCGTCGCGAATCTCGCCGACCATGATGATGTTTGGGTCTTGACGCAGCAGGGCGCGCAGCCCAGCGATGAACGTCATGCCGGCTGTTGGGTTGACCTGCGTTTGGTTGGCGCCCTGGATTTTGTACTCGACGGGGTCTTCGACGGTTGAGATGTTAACATCTGGCTGATTCAAAATAGTGAGCGCGCTGTACAGACTAGTGGATTTTCCGGAACCAGTTGGCCCGGTGACGAGTACCATACCATATGGTTGGTGGATGGCTACGTTGATCTTGTCGATAGACCAGCCCCAGTAGCCGAGCTCCTCGAGAGTCAGAGCTTTATTTGACTCGTCCAAAATACGCATCACCACTTTTTCGCCTTCAGAGATCGGCAGTGTCGACACGCGTAACGCATAACGTTTCCCGGCGACAGTGACCTTGAAACGGCCGTCTTGAGGAACGCGCCGTTCGTCGATTTTCAGGTTAGACAAAATCTTTATACGACTGACGAGCGCTGCCATGACGTTTCGGGGCAGCTTGTTGGCTTCGCGCAATACCCCGTCGATACGGTAGCGCACTTGAACAAACTCCTCGCGCGGCTCAATATGGATATCTGAAGCGCTCGAGCGAACCGCAAACTCGAGGATAAGGTTGACGGTTTTGGCGATCGGGGAGTTTTCGGCGATATCTTCGTCGCTGACTTCATCGCGAACCTCTTGTTCTTCCTGGACGGCGACTACATCGTTGATCTCCTCTGCCATACCGTCTCGGAAGTTCTCGAGTGTCTGGAGGATGTTTTCTTTGGTGGCGATAAAAAGTTTAAAGTCCGAACCAATCTGCTTTTGAATAAAGTCGACAGCCTGCATATCGTCCGGGTCTTCCATAGCGAGTGATTTGGCGTTGCCGTCGTCGGCAAACACAACGGCGTTATACTGGCGTGAGATTTTTTCGGGGAGCGACAGCATGACTTCTTTGTCGACTTCTTTCGGGTTGAGCTCGACAAAGGGGATATCGGCAAATTTGGCATACAGCTGCGTCAGAACTTTTTCGTTGACGACATCGTTTTTTACCACCAAATCTTGCAGCGGCCGGTTGTTTTGCCGTTGCTGTTCTTTGAGGTCGTCGAGCTTCGCGTCGGTGATTTTGTCGTTATCCACCAGTAGCTGCTCGACGGTTGCGTCGGAAAGTCTCATATAGTTCTAGTATACGATATTTCTTATGCTTTCGGCTAGATATTGTACGGGCTTTTCGTTACCCCTGTTTTTCGGTATACTGGGGCGTATATGATTGTTAAAACGACGTCACTGCAAGACACCCAGCGCTTCGCCGAGGAGCTTGGGAAACGCTTACCGGGCGGCAGTATGTTAGAGCTGCGCGGCGACGTCGGGGTTGGTAAAACAGCTTTTATAAAAGGTCTCGCATGGGGAATGGGTGTTGAAGATGACGTCCAGAGCCCTAGCTTTACACTGTCGCGCGTCTACGAGGCTCATGAGGGCCTACAGCTGCATCACTATGATTTTTACCGCCTGCACGACCCGGGTGTGTTGTCGTATGAGCTCGCTGAGTCGCTTGCTGACCCGCAGGTAGTGACAGTGGTCGAATGGGCTGACGTGGTCGAGGGTATTTTGCCGCCGCAGCGGTATGTGTTGCAGTTGTCGTACGGTGAAGGCGAAACAGAGCGAACGATTGTGTGCCAACCAGGTACAAAAGAACTCGAGGAGGCATATGCTGCTTGGTCTGAGAACTGACGGTCCAGAGGTAACTATGGTGCTGGTAGGCGAGACTGGTGATGTGCTAGCGACAACAGTCTGGCAGGCTGATCGTCAGCTAGCGCACCAGCTGCTGGCCCGGCTGGAGAGCTTTTTGGCGGCAGAGCAGGCTCGTTTTTCGCAGCTTCGCGGACTGTTCGTCTACGCTGGTCCAGGGAGCTTTACTGGTTTACGGATCGGTATCACGACGATCAACACGCTTGCGTACTCGCTCGGTGCACCAGTGGTAGGCGTAGGTGGCGAAGATTGGGTGCAGACAGGTGTGCAGCGGTTGGCGACTGGTGAAAATGACGCGGCTGTTCTGCCTGAGTATGGTGCTGAGGCGCGAGTTACAACGCCAAAACGCTAAATGTGTTGACAAAGTGGTTACGGTTTGCTAGCATACCCGTAGGTTCTACACCAAACAAAAAGAGAGACTTAAAAATATGAGACAAGATCAGGATGGCCGCCGGGCTGTATCCTTGCCGACGCGTGGTACCACCGTCCGGCCATTACCGCGTATTTCTCGGGAGACACCTCGTCCCTCTGTTACAGTACGAAACACCTCGTCTCAGCCGACACCGTCAGTCACATCGACACCGCCGCCAGCACCTGCCGCGGCACCAGTCGATACACCGGCTGCGATCGCACCGCCCATTGTGTTTGAGCCGCCAGTACTACCAAAGGATACTGTGGTTTTTCGCGCCGCAGGCAAGCCGCAGCGCCAAGTGACGCACGATATCAACTTCTCGATTATCCCAGACGCTCCCAAGCAGTTGTTTTCACCGCCGGTGACCCAGACATCATCTGCGGTCGACACTACTCCCGCGAAGCCATCAAAAGAGGAAAATTACGATGCTCAGCTAGCCGCTATTGAAAATCTACCAGAATTTGATATTTCTGAGGTCTCTCCTGTTGAAAAAGCGCACCGTCTACCGACGTTGTTTCACAAAAAAACCTCCAAAAAGCAATTTCGCCGTACCCATAGCGCCGCAAAAAAACCGTCGAAGCACGCGCGAGTTACCAAGCCCACGCGGCTCATGACCGTTTCAACGATAGGGCTGGTAGTGACAGGGATAATGACCGTTATACAACTCATGCAAACACCAAACATTACTACCGGAGTATCTTCTCAAGCCTCGGCGCAAGAGGTTTTGTCTGTCCATAGTGCCGTGCTGTCGCGCACCGACACTACGCCCGACACAAGCGCACCAACTGAAGCAGAGGTTGCCGCTCATACGGTAGCAGGTTCGTTACCTCGCGTTCTAACCGTTGACTCGCTCGGTATTCACTCTCGAGTGACTCGAACGGCCGAAAACGAACAAGGCCAACTGTTTGCTCCGAGCAATATCCATGATGCGGCCTGGTACCACGACAGCGCTCGGACTGGCGCGGCAGGTGTCAGCATGCTTGTCGGCTCATCGGCAAACGACGGCGTTTTTGCTCGACTTGGTGAGCTTAAGCTAAATGATACGCTTCGTGTCGAACGCGGCGATAGCACGCTCTACAACTACTCGGTGTACAAGATTGAACGCGGCACAACAAAGGAATCCAATGATCAGCTTCTCGAAACGCCGGACAGTACGGCCCCGTGGTTGTTGCTTGTGTCGTGTCCCACATCAAATAGTGCGGTGTGTAGCGATACCGGTCGAACGGTTGTTTACGCGCGGCAGATTTGACCGCTCAGGGCAGTTCGGGGTATAGTAAAGTCATATATTGTAGTAGAAAAAGACGTTTTGTTTGAAGCAGGCGAGAACTACGACGATATATGATGACAGTTCTTATTTTTAGCTACTTCGACCAGTGACACGAGGCGCGCATGCGCTAGAGACCTGACAGCAACGCCATATTCGCCCGTACGTGACGAGTCGATACAAGAAAGGACACCACTATGATAGAAGCGATTAGCGCCATCGTTGGTATTGTGTTAGGTGTGGGCGGTACAGTCGTCTACAACAAGCAGCGAGCCGCCTCTGGTGCGCACCAGGCGGAAAAAACCGTCGCAGACGCCAAACACAAAGCAGACAATATTATCCTTAAGGCCAAAGACGAAGCGCTAAAAGTTGCCGAAGAGGCAAAAAAAGAAGAAGACGAACGTCGTCGCGAGCTCAAAAAGTCCGAGGACCGCGTGGCGCAGCGCGAGACAAATATCGACCGCAAGCTCGAAGAACTCGACACGCGCAGTGAAAAACTACGTTCGCAGGAAAACGAAGTCGAGGGGCTCAAAGACGAGATTCGCGATATTCGCAGCAAACAGCAGGAAAAGCTCGAGAAAATCGCCAAATTGTCCAAAAAAGAAGCCGCTGAAAAACTCATGGCTATGACTGAGCGTGATATCAAAGATGACCTGTCCGGCTTGGTTGTGAAACTGCAAAAAGAAGCCGCCGAGGACGCTGAGGAGCGCGCGCAGCTTATCCTCGTGAGCGCCATGGAGCGCATGAGCAGCGATGTGACGGCCGAGCGGACAGTGACTGCTGTGAAGCTTGAGGACGAGGATATGAAAGGCCGGATCATCGGTAAAGAAGGCCGCAATATCCAGGCGTTGCAGCGCGCGACCGGTGTTGACATACTCGTGGACGACACACCAGGCATGATCATCTTGTCGAGTTTTGACCCGATTCGCCGCCAAGTGGCGCGCATAGCACTAGAGCTACTCATGAAAGACGGACGTATCCACCCAGCGCGGATCGAAGAAGTGGTCGAAAAAGCTCAGCGTCAGATCGACAAAGAAGTCGACCGGGCAGGCGAGGACGCGGCGCGCGAGGCTGGCGTGCTGGTCGGCGATATTCCAAAAGAAATGCTCCGGCTCATGGGCGAGCTGAAGTTTCGTACCAGTTATGGGCAAAATGTGCTGAAACACTGCACCGAGATGGCGCAGATGGCAGGGCTGATCGCCGAAGAGATTGGTGCCGATGTGCGTATCACAAAAGTTGCGACGTTCCTACACGACATCGGCAAGGCGGTGACGCACCGGGTCGAGGGCAAACATCACCACATCGGGGCAGAGTTGGCGCGCAAATACGGCATGGATGATCGGATCGTTCACGCTATCGAGGCGCACCACGACGACATCGAAGCGACGACGCCAGAGGCGTTGATCGTTCGGGTGTGTGACGCCGCCAGTGCGGCTCGTCCGGGCGCGCGCAACATCTCAGCCGAAAACTTCGTCGAGCGCATGCGCGACCTCGAAAATGTCGCCACGAGTTTTGAAGGTATCGACAAAGCCTATGCGATTTCGGCTGGACGCGAGATTCGCGTCATCGTCAAGCCGCAGTCGGTTGACGACCTCAGCGCGATCAAACTAGCGCGCGATATCGCCACAAAGATCGAAAGCACGATGCAGTACCCGGGAACGATCAAAGTGAACGTGATCCGCGAAACGCGGGCTATCGAGTTTGCCAAATAATCGTCTCTCTACACCACAGGTAGCGTTTTTCTCATAGCATAACGCTACCTGTGGTGTTTCGTGATATACTAACACTATGGCAGAGTTGACGCATCGAGATGTTACTCAGGCAGTTCAGGCGGCGATCAAACCGCTGCAAAACGACGTCGCCAGGCTTGCGGCAACTCTTTCGGCAGTTTCCAACAAAGTTCAGTCTATGGACGATATTGCGCAGGCGCTGCGCGGTGTACAAAGTGAGGTGAGTCGGCACGACCCTCGCTCCGAGGACGCTATGCGCCAAGTACAACGCGAGCTACAAGACCTCAAATATCGGTTTGAGGTGGTTGAACGGCTGGCACGGGAGATGACTGTGTATTTTGAGCACAAAATCGGTCAGGAGCGGGAGGACGAAGAATACCGTTCGTCGTCGACTGTCTAGCGCTAGGGCCGCGGTGCAGTGTGATCGTAGGCGAATCCTGCGGCGGCGATAGCTGTCAGAAACAGCAGTATGCTCCAGCGAAATGATGTCGGAAAAATCGATGTTTGTTGGCTAGCCACGAGCATGATCACACTGGGTAGTAGTACCGTACCGAGTCGCAGTCCAAGCACGAGCGCCCTATGCAGCACGATCTCGCGTTTTTTCGGCAAATGCTGCCGCTTAGCAATGATATGCGACAGCCTGTCGCTCGTCTGTTCAACAACTGCGTCGCTGGTCGACGCGATATTTTTGGGCGCTTTCCAGACTGCGTAGAAAAAGAACGCGACAAAACAGAGTGCCAGCAGGCCAACAACGCCGGCCAAGAATGGGTTGTCAACCGGGAGGGTGAGTGCAGGGAGCTCCGGTATCGGTTGCGTTGAGTCGTTGACGACAAACATACGCACGAAACTTGACGACATGATCTCGTCGGCATACACCAGCGCGATCCAGCCCCAGGCGAACAACGTACAAAGATACGCCACGACCACCCACCACCTCATGAGCTGCCGCGGATGATCAGTTGTTGGTTTGCCGGGTAAATACTGTGTCATATACGGAACGTCCTCGCCCTATGATATACTATAACAGTCAAAACGGGGAGTAGCGCAGCTCGGTAGCGCATTCGGTTTGGGACCGAAGGGTCGCAGGTTCAAATCCTGTCTCCCCGACCATAAAAATATGACCAGCCTTCACGGTTGGTCGTATTTTTATATCGTGAAAGCAGATTTGGTTCTGCGACCGTGGATTTTGCGTAAGCAAAAGACACTTGGTCGCAGGGTCGTGTAGCGCCGTGCAGTCAGAAAAGCGCGAAGCATTTTTCTGACAAGCAAGCGGAAAAGCCTAGCGATAATCCTGTCTCCCCGACCATATAAAAATGACTGGCTCACCCAGTCGTTTTTAGTTCTGGATTTTTTTACACCTCAGAGGTATAATATCTCTCTGATCGGGGTGTGGCGCAGCTCGGTAGCGCGCACCGTTCGGGACGGTGAGGTCGTCCGTTCAAATCGGATCACCCCGACCAATTAAATATGGCTGGCTCGTCCAGTCGTATTTAATTGGTGGGAGGATCGACCAAGGCGGACGACCTATTTATGTTGGCAGGATCTGTTTTGTGAGCGGGAGGCGCATGAGCAGCCAAAACACGAGCAAGACAGCGACACCAACCAGGCCATTGAGCCAAAAACTGTTCCCGCCCGAGACAAACGAGGTCACAAAACCAAGGAGGAGCGCTTGCAGGCAATAAGCCGTGAGCGAAGCTTTGCCAAATTCGTACAGCAGCCAGCCCAGGGCGCGTTCGAGCGGTTGACGTACAAGATGAAACAGGGCGAGTAGCCCACTAAACCAGACAAACGCCAGCCCGATACGCAGCGGCACAAGCGGACTGTTAGAAAACAATGGGTCGACATGGGTCCGGATAGAGATGTAGGTATTGCGGCTCAGGCTGGTGGCGGGCGACTCGACGTACGACCAGCCATGTACCATAAAATAACTCAGTGCCATCGTTGCGAAGGTAACAGCAACGAGAGAGTATTTGAGAGTAGTGAATATTTTGGGGCGGGCGTGCAGCCAAACGAGGAGGTGTTCAAACTTCCAGCCGACCAACGCTGCACCAAAAAACAGGACTTGCCACTGCAAAGCGCTTTCGCTGAGTTGTAGTACAAGACTGAGGGCGTACAGGCCGAGCGAGCCGAGAGCAACAAACCACCATTTGCCCTGGCGTACACACCAGACGACGAACGGTGTGATAGCGAGCATGATAGCGTAGAGGCGGAGGAAATAAATCCAATCATTGGCGTAGTTCATAGTCACGACGTTCCAGAGGTAAACAGGGAGCGACGAGACTTGTTCGGTCTGCGCGACGCGCGGCATGAGGTAGCCGTCGCCGGGTAGCAGTACCGTCAGGGCGGTGACGGTAAAGGTGATGATGACACACCATAGCCACAGACGAACGGCACGTTTCCAGAGTTTTTGAGCGAGTACACTTATGTCCACGTGGGCATCTTTGTATAACCTAAGGTAACCGATAAGCAGCCCTGAGATAATGAAAAATCCTTCCGCGGCTGACACCCAGAGCCGTCCCTGTCCGGTGAGGTATTGAAGCGGGCTGGGCCAAAACTGCAGATGATCGAGGATGATAACGACAATGAAAAAACCGCGCAGCAGGTCAAGCTCGTGAATGCGTCGTTTGGGGATATTGGTCGCAGACATGATGACTATTATACTATTTGTTGCCTGTAAAAAAGCTGAGGAATCCTGCTATACTAAACATATGCAGTTTTCGGCATTTTTCGGGTGGTGGTACGGTACTGGGTGGGCTGACCAGGTAGGTCTAGCGAAGGTTCGCCTGGCAAAAGCAAATGATTTTTTCTCTATTCCTCTCTTGGTGAAGAACCTGTTTCAGCCTTTTCGACAGATTAGCGTCGGCAAAGTCAAAGGCTCGCTGGACGTGGTGTTGCGCGCTTGGCTCGACCAGCTTATCTCGCGCTGGATCGGCTCGATGATACGTACGGTTATGATAGTTATCGGCATGCTTTGGCTGTTTGTTGTGCTGGCGGTCAATATGTTGTGGCTGCTCGCCTGGCCATTGTTTCCGGTGTTTCCGCTCGTCGGGGTCGCGGTCGCGACTATCGCGGGGGGTGTATGAGGCCGCTGTTCGACTATTATTCTCGGCGCGCTTCGCTAGCGCGAATACACCGCGTGCTGATGGGGCCGATTCGACTCGGGTTGATCGCTCTGTCGTTAGTCTGTATAGCGCTAGGACTGCTATTTGTCGTGTCGGGCGTATCGTTTGGCTGGGTATTGTTGACCTGTGCTGTGCCGCCGTTGACGCCGCTCATCTGGGATAAGCGCGGACTGAAGCATTTGCCGCTTGACAAAGATGAGACGATCCACGACCGGCTCCATGTCGATATGTTGATGTACCTGCCGCCGCAGCTGACACGCCAGGCGCTGGTTGAAACGTTCGCTAAAACACGTTCGGTTCAGTTTATGATGATACGTGCCGGGGTGTCGCCAGCCATGTTGTCCGAGGAGTTGCCTGAGGCGCTTGTGCAGCAGGCATGGCAAGAAGCGCTGGCGGTTGCAAATGGCCGGCCGGTGCGCGCGTCGATGTTTTTTGCGCGGTTACTCTGTAACGATCCGCAGATGAGCCAGCTGTTGCCACGGTTGCAACTGGACGCGAACGATGTCATGGGCGTGGTGGACTGGTTGGAAAAGATCGAGGCGATAATCAAAAAACATAAAAAGCCCAAACTGACAGGTGGTATTGCTCGCGACTGGACGTTTGGATATATTCCGACGCTCGAGCGGTTCGGGACGAACCTGAGTGAGTATATGCAACAGGGGAGTACGCGCGACTACTCGGCACATCAGGAGGCGCTAGACTTTTTGACGCGGACGTTTTCGGGCGGCGGTAAACAAAACGTGGCGCTTATCGGCCCGCTCGGGTCGGGTAAAACAACTATCGTTGAGGCGTTTGCCGAGTCACTGCTGGCGGCTGATTCTGGTCTGCCAGAAAACCTAAAGTTTCGCCAGGTCTTTCGCCTGGACTCGGCTTCACTGATCGCAGCAGCGGCCGGGCGCGGCGAGATCGAGCAGCTACTCAACGAGCTGCTAGTTGAGGTATATAAAGCCAAAAATATCATTTTGTGTCTCGACGATGCCGAGCTGTTTTTTGAGGATGGCGTGGGCGCGGTGGATGTCAGCAAGCTTCTCCAGCCTATTATCGAAAACGGAGCGATTCGGCTGATCTTTACTATGGACGACCAAAACTACCTGAAAATATCGCAAAAAAACCCCAGTCTAGCACAAGCCATGAACCGTTTTGTCGTGCCGGAGATGCAGCCGGAGCACACGATAAGTGCTATGGAGGACTCGCTGGTGATGATTGAGTTTCAGCGCAAAGTCAGCTATATGTATCAGGCGCTCAAAGAAACGTTGCGGCTGAGTAACCGCTATACCTACGACAAGGCTCAGCCGGGCAAGGCGATCCAGCTGCTCGACGCGGCGGGGCAATACGCTGACAACGGCCTGGTGACTGCGGCCTCGGTGCAACGCGCTATAGAGTCGACGCAAGGGGTGAAGATCGGCGGGGCAACGAGCAGTGAGGACAAAGATCGCTTGCTCAACCTCGAGACACTGATCCATGACCGCATGATCAACCAAACGAGGGCGGTGACGGTGGTAAGCGACGCACTGCGTCGGGCTGGCGCCGGAGTACGCAACGAAAACCGGCCGATCGGGACATTTCTGTTTCTTGGTCCGACTGGGGTTGGCAAAACCGAGCTAGCCAAAACGCTCGGCGAAGTATATTTTGGCGGCGAAGACACGCTTATACGGTTGGACATGAACGAATTTGTTGGGCCGAACGACGTGCAACGGCTTTTGTCAGACGGCGCAGACGACCCGCACAGTCTGTGTGCGCAGGTGATGAAAAAACCGTTTTCCGTCGTGCTGCTCGACGAGCTGGAAAAAGCTCACGACGCGGTGTTGACGACGCTTTTACAGGTGCTTGACGAGGGGATTTTGCGCGACGTGAAAGGGCGCGAGGTGAGTTTTCGCGACGCGATATTTATCGCGACGAGTAACGCTGGGGCAGATGTGATACGCGGGCGCATAGAGGCGGGCGAGGAGCTCGAACAGTTTGAACAGCCGTTTGTCGATCAGCTAATTAGCTCGGGACAGTTCCGGCCAGAGTTTTTGAACCGGTTTGACGAGATTGTGTTATTCCGACCGCTGAAACCGGAAGAGCTGAAACAAGTTGTTGATCTTATCGTCGCTGGCGTCAACAAAACACTTGAACCCCAGCATGTGGCTGTGGCGGTTGACGACGAGCTGAAAAACTGGTTGGTTCAAAACGGGAACGATCCGCGCCTCGGTGCTCGCCCAATGCGACGCATGGTGCAGCGCGTGGTTGAAAACACTATGGCAAAACGAATGCTGTCTGGAGCGGTTCAGCCGGGCGCGACTGTCCAGCTGACAGTTGCCGATATCCCGCCCGAGCTACAAGGCCCGCCGAGTACAGTCGCGATCCCGAATATACCGCAGTAGCCACCGACATCTGGTATAATATAACACCGTACACCTATGCGGGTGTGGTATAACGTTTATTACTCTTGCCTTCCAAGCAAGCAACGCGAGTTAGACTCTCGCCACCCGCACCAAATTTGGACAAATCTGGTGGAGTTTTACAACCAAGTTCGAACCGAATTCGAGCAGAATTAACCCCAGCCACCACGCGCGCAAGTCTGCGAGCGTCCGCCCAGAAAAACCTTTTGATTTATTTTCTTATGATCTCTCCCGCCTG
>JBLMYZ010000045.1:0-6484 GCA_050258575.1 Acidobacteriota bacterium | reverse complement strand
CCGGCACGAATTTCAACGATAACATTTTTTTCGTCGTTGGGGTCTTTTGGGGTGAGCATGACAAACAGTTGTTCGTTGAGTACTGCGAGTTCTTGTTCGAGTTCAGGGAGTTCGGCTTTGGCGAGCTCGGCTAGCTCGTCGTTGCCGTTTGCTAGTTCTTTGGCCTGCGACAGTTGGCTTTCGAGAGCGCCGCGGCGTTCACCGGCGGCGATAAGTTCGTCGAGTTCGAGTAGACGGCGATTTTTACAAGCGTACTCTGGGTCGGAAAATGCATCTGGACGCGACAAAAACGCCGTCAGATCGGTTTTTTCTTGCTGAAGTGCTGCTATATCGAGTGAAATCTCTGCCATAACCTGATTATTATACCAAGAAATAGGTAAAAAACGAGTTGTCGTGGCGGTGCGCAATCGGGTATAATACATAATAAAGATGATAACACTAGGTGGGGGTAGGCAAGATGTCGAGGCGTTTCTAGCGCTGTTTAACGGCGATACCGAGCGAGCGATCGCGGCGCTGCAGACGTACCGCCATGAAAAGTTGCTGCAAACCAAACCGAGCCGCGCGGTCGACACGCCGGTGCTAGTGCAGTTTAGGGAGGTGACAAAACAGTATAAAATGGGCCGCCAGCAAGTCCAGGCGCTGCGCGGTGTGACACTCGAAATTCACGAAGGTGAGTTTGTGGCGATCACCGGTCCGAGCGGCAGCGGCAAAAGTACGCTACTACAGCTGATGGGCGCTCTCGATCAGCCGACGAGCGGGACGGTGACGGTCAACGGTCAAAATCTCCGCAAAGCTCGCGACGGCAAACTAGCGCGATTCCGGGCGCAGACGATTGGGTTTGTGTTTCAGTTTTTCTACTTGCAACCGTTTTTGCGGCTCGAACAAAATATCGAAGTACCGGGTATGTTCGCTCGCGTGCCGCGAAAACAACGCCGCACGGCTGCCCGCGGGTTGCTTCTAAAGGTCGGTTTGTCTGACCGGCTGCGGCATTATCCGAAAGAGTTGTCGGGCGGGCAAATGCAGAGAGCGGCTGTCGCGCGAGCGCTGATGAATTCGCCGAAACTGTTGTTGGCCGACGAACCGACCGGCAACCTCGACTCGGTGAACGGCCGGGCGATTATCGACCTGTTCGAGGCGATTCGCAACGAGCTTGGAACAACGGTTGTTGTGGTGACGCATGACGCCGAGATCGCCTCGCGGGCTGACCGTGTGGTGACGATTCGCGATGGGGAGGTGGTGGCATGATACGGCTCGTTGATGGTTGGACGCTGGCGATGACCAAACTGCGCACGCGCAAACTTCGTACTATTGTCACGGCGGTGATCGCTAGCCTGTTGTTCGCTGGTATCGTGGCGGCGTTTAGTATGACGCAGGGTGTGTTGCAAAGCTACGCACGTTTTAGCAAAAACAGCTTGACGACGCGCTATATTGTGCAAGGGAGCTATTTTTCAGACCTGGGGATCGACTATGGCTCCACTGAACTTATCGTGAAAGCAAAAGAGCGCAACGAAGAGGTGATCGAGCAGAAAAAAGCTGACGCCAAGCGGTTAGGGTTGTCGTACGATCCGGCACAGGAGCAGCCGGTCACCACGCTCGACAGCACGGACGGTCGGGACTATCTCAACAGCTCGAACACCGCAACCAGGCAAGTTATCCAGGAGGCGTACCAAGCAAAAGAAGAGCCGTTTTCTATCATTAAAAAGCGCGCTGAGCACTACAATCTCCGGGCGGCTTACATGGCGCGGCCGATCGGTGACACGGAAAATGTCAAACTCATGCAGAACGGCAAAGAGGACCTTGGTTCGGCGGCGAAAAACGCCAGACAACCGAGCGAAGTTTCGACCGACACCACACTGCGGCTGCTCAACTATTTTCCCAAAACGATTGTCGACATGTATATTTTGAAAAATGCTGACGTCACGCCAGTCACAAGTAGCGATGCTGCGATTCCGGTTATCGCGCCGTTCAATGCGGTTGAAAAAGCGCTTGGTTTGAGCGCGTTACCAGGGACTGCGACAAGCGCAGAGCGTTTGGCGCGGATTGACGAGGTGAAACGACGCGCGAACGGAGTGACGATTACCGCCTGTTACCGCAACAGCGCCTCGCAACAGCTACTTGAGACAGCGCGCCAGCAGGCGGCTGAAAAAGAAGCTAAAAAAAACGACAAGAGCTATATTGCGCCGAGTGTAATCTACGGACTGCCGGACGCATCGACGTGCGGACCGGCAGTGGTGACGGCCGACACGCGTACGAGCGACCAAAAAACGCATGACGCCAAACAGCGCGAGTTTGACCTAAAATACCAAACAATCACTGAACCAGTGCAAAAAAAATTAACGCTGCGAGTCATAGGCGTGTCACCGAGCGAGCCAAACTACAACAGCATGAGTACGCTCGAAATGCTCAGTATGTCTGTTGGCGGTGCGTCGCTGGGCGGTGTATGGGCGATCCCAGAGGAACTGGTTAACCAATCTGTCCGTGACAGTATTATACCGCAGGCCGGCGCCGACAATATTGGCAACCAAGTCATAAATAAACTCAACTTGTATGAGTTCGCAACAGCCGATGACGCAAAAAATTTTGTCGAACAAGAAAACTGCAACGGCATGACTTGCGTTAGAAAACCGATGCTTTTCTACTACGGTAGCAACAGTGTTCTACTGGACAACCTCAAAGAAAATGCTACGAAGGTGCTAGGGATTGCCGGGTTGGTTGTTGCAGCTGTTGCGGCGGTGATTATGATGGGGATGATTGGTCGTGTTATAGCGGACAGTCGCCGTGAAACGGCCGTTTTTCGGGCGATCGGCGCTAAGCGCAACGATATTCGCCTCATATACACCGTGTATGTGCTGGCGTTTTCGTTTATAATCGCGCTGCTAGCTATAGGGCTTGGTCTCGGGGTGGCGGCGATAATCAGCTCCACGCAAGAAGCGTCGCTAACGGTATCGGCGCGGCTTATGTTTATCGAAACTACCGAAACCAGTCCGTTTCAGCTCGTGGCGCTCTGGCCGGAAGCGTTGCTCGTGACGGTCGGTGCCGTGCTGCTCACTGGGTTTGTTGCTATGCAACTGCCGCTAGCGCGCAACCTCGTCCGCAGTCCACTCAAAGACATGCGTGACGAATAAGTCCAAAAACCCGCTCAGCGAGGAGCGGGTTGGAAGGTTCAGACAAGTGACTTCTACGCTGCCTGTTCGGTATTTTTTGCTTTTTCAGCTTTCTTTTCCTTGGCAGCAGCAGCTTTTTTGGCTTTGTTCGCCAGGGCTTTGCGGCGTTCTTCGGCGGCTTTGGCGCGAGCCTTGAAGCGGTCGACGCGGCCTTCGGTGTCGATAATCTTTTCCTCGCCAGTGAAGAACGGGTGCGAGGCGCTCGAGATGTGGATTTTTACCAGCGGATATTCGTTGCCGTCTTCCCATTTGATAGTTTCGTTGCTGGTTGCAGTGCTTTGTGTTAAAAAGCTATAACCAGCGGCTTCGTCCTGGAACACAACGAAGCGGTAGTCTGTAGGGTGTAGATATTTTTTCATAACTAGGGAAAGATTATATCTGTTTTGACAAAATATGTAAAGAGTTACGGCTCACATTCTCGACTGGCGCGGACATACAGTACGACTCCGCGTGACTCGTCCGGCTTGGTTCGATCGCCATTTTCGGACGGCATAATTTTGAGCCTCACCTCTGGAACACCACGTTTTTTGAGCGATTCCTTGACGAGCTCAGCCCGTTCATTGGCTAGTTTCTCGACTGGTTTGGTATCTGTCGTGGCGTACGCCTGCGGAGTAATCTCGAACACGTACCGACGCGCCGACGTCAGCCGGTAAAATCGCTCGAAAGCGTCAAACTGGTCAGTGGCTTTTTCAGGCGGGTAGTAGCGAGTGGTGCCGGTTTCAAACAGGACGGTATCCTGGTAAAAATACATAAACGGGTCGCGCGGCAACGATGTTCCGACGAACAGGCTAGCGTCCTCTGACGACAAACAACTTCCTGCTTTTGGTTTGTTTTCCTCCTCGTATTCACTCACGGTGGCATATGGGTCGGTTGCAACGGCTTGTTCGACAGTCGGAATCAGGTTCGACCCAGTAACGTCGCCGATAAACCACTCACTAGTTTTGTCGGGTTTGGTAAAATACTGTAGCTCGAACACCCACTTTTGGTCGACGCGACAGGCAGCTTGTGCGCCAGCGGTCTGCGGCGTGTCACTGCGAACCTTGACGCTGGCGTTGTTAACCGCGCAGTCCCGGCCAATCTGTTTTGAAAGCGTTTCTATGTGTGACACTTTTTCTTTGTCGAGATTCGGCAGAAGCAAGGCGTCAACCGATGCCAGTGAGCCCTGCCGCGCGTTCGTAAAAAATGATGTCACAACAGAGGAGACGGCGGAAACTTGAGCCTGTTTTCGCTGGGCATTTTGGTCAAGCATATACCACGTTACGCCGCCAGCGACCAGCAGTACTGCGGCAGCAATACTACCGGCAATAATAAACGTCTTCTTGCGACTAGGGCGTGGCGGTGGCGGTGCTGTCGGGTTTGGCAGTGTCGGGTCGGGTGTTAGTGCGCCAGCTGGTGTAACAGGCGGTACTGCTGGCGGAGGTGTTGGTCCGGCCGGGTTCATTGTGTTTCAGTACTTTCTGCGCAGCTCGCGTCGCCTTTGATCGCGATGTCAACGTTGCGCATCGCTTCGGCGTCATACGTACTGGTACGCGCCGCTTCGATACTAATACGGTCCTCTGGCACGCCGCGCGTCGTCAGTTCTTTTTTGGCGATATTGGCTCGAGCATTTGCAACCTGCTGACCTTGTTCACTCTGGTTCTCCTCGTAGGTAGTAGCCTGAATATAAAAAGCAAATTTACGGCTGCTGTATTTTTTGTAAAACTCGGCCAGTTTGTCGTAGCGTTCGCCGACGAGGTCAGGGTAGGCGTAGTCGGCTGAGTCGGCTTTGAAAAATACACTGTCGCTGTAAAAGTACGTTGTGACGTCGGTCGGCAAATACCTTGTGTCGATGTCAAAAAAGTCATGCGCGTCCATGGGGACCAAGCAGTCAGTGGCCGCTGCAGTCGGTGTGGAGCTGGCTGGGGTGTCAGAAGCAGGCGAGTCGGAAGTGGTTTTTTGTTGTCCTTGTAACAACATATAGGCAACAACACCTCCGACAAGCGTCAGCACAACAAGGCCAATCACCACAAAGAGCCACACTGGCGGTTTCTTGCGTGGTGCTGGTGGTGGCGTCGGGGCAGGTTGTGTCCCCAGCGGCTGTGGTTGCGGCGGTAAGACTGGCGGCGTAGGTGCTACCGGTGGTGTTTGTGATTGAACAGGCTGCAAGGGATCCATACAACTCCTCCAAAGTATTTCTTATGCTTTCTTTGTCAATTATATCACGCCAGGCCCCCCTTGCGATGCTTGAAAAACAGGTGAAACTCTGGTACACTACTCCCTGTACTAACAACATAACGAAGCAACGCGTGCAACTATCCTTTGCAAAAGGGCACGCGCGAAGGGAGAAGGATATCATGGCTATCGAAGTCGATATCAAGGCTTTGCTCGAGGCCGGTGTGCATTTTGGACACAAAACGAGCCGTTGGCACCCGAAAATGGCGCCGTATATTCACAGTAAACGCCAGGACAGCCACATCATCGACCTGACGAAAACGGTCGAAGGGCTCGAAAAAGCCTTGCCGTTTATTACCAAAACGGTGGCGAGCGGCAAACAAGTGCTGCTGGTCGGTACGAAAAAGCAGGCCAAAACACTGGTCGAAGAAGTGGCGAAAAGTGTCGGGCAGCCATATGTGACTGAACGCTGGATGGGCGGTATGTTGACCAATGTCACGACGATTACCGGGCAGATCAAAAACCTGAAAAATCTCGAGCGGCGGATGGACAGTGGCGAGCTGGGAAACCGCTATAGCAAGCTTGAGGTACAGCGCTACCAGGAGGAAATCGACAACCTCAACAAGTTCTACGGCGGTATCAAAGACCTCAACGGTCAGCCGGGCGCGGTGTTTGTCACAGACATCCTCGAGGACAAAAATGCCGTTGCCGAAGCCAACAAACTCGGTATTCCGGTCGTGGCAGTGGTCGACACCAACGCCGATCCGAGCAAGATCGACTATGTGATCCCAGGCAACGACGATGCCATCAAAGGCCTGAAACTTATCCTCGACTACGTTGCACAAGCAGTTGAAGAGGGCAAGAAAGTTTCTACGAAGAAAGAAAATTAAGGGGAATACAGATTATAGATTATGGATTATGGAGTAGAGCACAGAATAAAGTACTTCTACGATCAATAATCCAGACCCTATACTCTACTCCAAAGGAGCAAACGTGGCTATTTCTATAGATGAAATCAAGAAACTCAAAGAACTGACCGGTGTTGGGTTGACCGACGCAAAAAAGGCGCTTGAGGAGGTCGACGGCGACTTTGACAAGGCGCTCGAAGCGATGCGCAAAAAAGGCCTGACGAAAGCTGAAAAACGTGGTGAGCGCGAAGCCTTGCAGGG
>JBLMYZ010000044.1:0-10928 GCA_050258575.1 Acidobacteriota bacterium | reverse complement strand
CGCCCAGGTTGACAGCTGCTGTTGTGACAGATAAATAGATCCGCTTGTTGTTGTGAGCGTCACATCATTTTCCTCTATAAATACCGTATCTTCCAACGACATCAGGTCGTAAAACCCAGTGTTGACACGCACAGCCGGTGTACCGTCGGAAAGCGCAAAATACGGATGAAATGCTGGTGCAAACCGAGCCGGCAGTGTCCCGTTGTTAGCCACATGCAGCGTCGCTGACCACAAACCGTCACCCAGCCCATAGGTGAGCGTACACACACAACCAGCGTAGGAAATTTCGTTATTGCAACTCAGTTGCAATACGACTCGAGATCGTTCCGACAACGTGACTACCCATTCGGTCGTTCTGCCAAAACCATGTTGCGCCAAACCGCTGTCGCCGCCGGGACCAAAATTCGGCAGACAGACATGCATACCGCCCCTGGTTTTTGTCTCGCCGCTTGCGGTCGTCAGCTCGCGCCTCGAGTAGAGCACTGGCCGTCCGTCGTGTGACCACTCTGTAACCCACGCCCCCTGGGGGTCGATGACAAGGTGACTTTTTCCAGCAACCAGTTCCAGCATGTTACGAAACTCCCAAAATACCTCGCAGTACCCAGTTGGTGTCCTCGTGGCTCGTTACTTCTATCGTATCAATCCCCATCGCTCTCACAGGGTAGTCGTTGCCGCCCGGCTGTAGCTTGTCGCCGATAAACAAAATCTCCTCCATGGTGTAGCCCGTTTGTTTCATGAGTTCACGCATGCCGTAGGCTTTATCGATCCCTGGTAGTGTCACGTCGATCGAAGTTGTGCCGCCGATGGTGATATTGACATCGATCCCTTTTAGTTTCGGTGCGACTAGCTCAACGATTTTGCGGCGCTTTTCAAGATCTTGATCCCAAGCGTACTTATCCTCAGGGGTGGCGAACTGCCCGAGAGCCGAGTAGGTGATCTGGCTTCCTCTGTTTTCAATAATCTCGCCTTTCGGGTCGTCACACCAGTACCCTAGCTTTTTCGCCGCCGCTTCGAGCTCGGTCGCAATGACGCTCGCCTGTTCGTCGGTCAAAAAGTGAGCATAGGCACGTTTCCAGTCGCCGTCAACATAGCCCCAGTACTGTGTCCCTGTTGTCGGCATAATATGCAATCTTGCAAGCTGTTCAGGGGTGGCATTGACGAGCGGATCGACATCGTTGGCTTTCATTGTCTCCCAGCTCGTGCCGCTAATCACGCATACTTCGTAGGTGTCGAGCAGCCGCGTCAGCAGATCAGCCATTGTCTCGTCAACAGGTAACTTGGTGATGTTTAACGTGTCGTCTTGGTCAAACGCAATCAGCTTTTTTGTCATAATCCCTCCTTGTGGTGGCTGTATTATCTCATACTCCAAAAGTTGCGTCACGTTGACGACCTTGGCTTTTTGTGCTAATATAACCATCGTTCAGCCACAGAGCCACTGTGGATTGATGTGTTCTGGGGGACTTCCCTAGGGTACTTTCACAACGGTGACGAAATCGTCACCCCTTGCCTGAGGAGGCAACATGGTCGTGATCGACCAACAGTCAGGTCAGACGGTGTGTGACCACGGGTTTTTTCTCGTGGCCTACCGCGACCGTGAGGGGAGAGTCGTCGGTACATGGACGACGAACCTCAAGAAGTGGCTCGAGGAGACTCACTTCCAGCAGTACGCGGCCGGCATCGTCTGTCCCAGCGGCAGTGTGACCACGGTCGTGTTCCGTGGTATGGGGAGTGGCCCTGCTGCCTGCGGAACGGCCGACGCTTTCCTCGAGAGTTACTACCAAACTCTCGAGGAGGAACCCAACGGCCCCGTCGCTACACGGTTCCGGCATCCCGCCGGGACGTTCGCTCGTCAGGAGGTGTCGGCATGAGCCTGTTCGCTGACCCGCTTGATGCGGCGGAGGATCTCACTGCGCGTCAGTTCAGGCAGTGGGAACAACAGCAGGCAAGAAGGCGCAGAGGAACGTTCATCGCTGCTTGGCAGCGTCCAGACGGCACTGTCGTCTGTGCAGTCGAGAGCTCAAGAGCGTCCGCTCTTTGTGAGATCGATGATGAGGTTCACGACAGCCCTGACGGCAACTACGCCGTCTTCGAGGTGGTCAAGTCGGATTGTATCGAGTGGCAACTCTGCAAGAGCACAGATGGCCACAGACCGAAGGAGGTCGAGACCCTGCTCCACGAGGCGCAAACCTGGTACGACCATCGTACCGGCTGAACACAAGACCCTTCGGGCGCGCACAAGTAGCTACGTGCGCGCCCGAGGGCTGTTTCATTTGACATTTTAGAGTGTTTATGCTAATATAAAGTCATGGACCAAAACTCTTTTTTACCAAGTGATAGAGATATTCACCTTGGCGACGAACATTGCGAACCACCTCACGAATTATTAGATATGTTAGATGAGGGACAGCTTCGTGTGCTTAAGGACTTGCACGCTAAGGGGGGTGAGGATTTTGACATGTATCTTGACGATACTGTCTTTGGTATCTTACGAGGCATCCCTGAGTTTGTGGAAAATATTGAAAAGCTCCGCGGCGGAGGAGACGTAGGTAAGGTACGGGAACGCCAAAATGAGTTATACGAGGGTGTTTTAGGGGGGGTGTTACGCGCTGCCGAGATTGCCGAGTATCAGGCAAAGAGTGAGAAAGAATCGCGTAGAGATATTCTACGAACAAAGCTAGTGGCGGCACAGGCAGCAAATCCAGAAACATTTGATCCGTTGACGACGCTGGGCATCTTACAGAAAGACCAAGATGGCAACGAGTATTTTTCTTATCCGAAAGGGTTGTTCGCAAAAGAGACTGACTCGAGATGGCATACGTATCTTGATGCTGTACGGCAACACATTAGTACCGCAAACAAGTTTGAGCGCGGACACTCCAATAAGGCAGATTTAGTGAGCGCAGATAATACGCGTCGAATAGCTCATAATGCCCTCGCGCGAGACCTACAGTATTATTTGGGCCTTCCCGGGCACGACCTCGAGGACTATCGACGTCTCGCGGTGAAGATGCGCGAACAAAGATTTCCAAATATAAACACTGGCGAAAGAGAAAGAACAAACAAGAGCATTGTGGTTGCTCTACGTATTGGCGAGACGGTTACAAATGCTTTGCACGAGCACCTCTTGCCCCCGGATGCGATTTTTGGTGGCGACGAAGAAAGATAGTTATTTTTCTTTCCCAACAATCTCCCTGACGACCTCGCTGTCGTTCCAGGGGATTTTTTTACCTTCGATGATGCGGAACTGTTCGTGTCCCATGCCGGTGACGACGACGGTATCGCCGGTGCGGGCGACGTCGAGAGCTTTTTCGATGGCAGCACGTCGGTCAGGGATTTCCTCGGTTTTTGGCTCGCCACCGCCGTTGGCTATGCCGGTCATGACCATGTCGCGAATACTCGCCGGGTCCTCGTTGTAACTTTCCTCGTCGGTCAAAAATATCCGGTCAGCTAGTCGCGCGGCGATTTTGCCCATTAGCGGTCGTTTGCTCTTGTCGCGGTCGCCGCAGGCGCCAAACACCAAGATCAGGCGGTTTTTTGTCATACCACGTACTGCCTCGAGAAACTTTTCGAGGCTATCTGGGGTGTGAGCATAGTCAACAATAACATCGTAAGGTTTGTCGACCTCGACGCGTTCAAAACGTCCAGGGACGGCTTCGAGGTTGGCGGCGCCGTCGACAATGGCCTCGAGCGGCAAGTGGTAGAGGTATGCTACGGAGGCAGCAGCAGCGAGATTATACACGTTAAACTGTCCAGGAAGCGCTGTGGCGAGTTCTAGGTGCGTTTGGGTGTCAAACACTAGTTCTGTCTCACTGCCCTTTTTATACAGCTTGACGCGCTTTATACGGCAATCGGCCGTTTCGGTAGTGCCATAGGTCATTTTGGAGTCGCTGGCGTCGTAGCGGTCAAAAAAGCCAAACCAGTCGTCGTCGCTGTTGAGCACGATATAGCGCGGCAGTCCGTCGAACAGCGCTCCTTTGGCGGTCGCGTAGGTTTCCATCGTCCCATGATAGTCCAGATGATCCTGGGTTAGGTTGGTCATGACGGCGCACTCAACAGGGATGGTAGAGATTTTGTGCTGCTGCAGTGCGTGCGACGTCACCTCGAGAATCACATGGTCAACTTTGGCGCGTTTCGCCTTTTTGAAAAAGCGCATCAGCTCCCCGGTCAGCGGTACTGTTCGGTTGAGGTCGTTGAGCTGGCGCTCGCCAGCAATCTCTATGACCGCGGTCGAAAACAGGGCTGTCGTTTTACCGGCAGCTTTGAACATCTCGTTGATATAGTTGACGGTCGTGGTTTTGCCGTTCGTCCCTGTGACGGCAATCACGCTCATGTGCTTTGCTGGGTAGCCGTACCGCGCCGACACAGCTTGCACGCGTGTCCGGCGGTAGATTTCCTCGGCCGACCGCACTGCGTTATGCGGCAACAGTTTGCGAACACCTCGAGTCAGTTGGTCTTTCATGCTTCGTATTATAGCAGAAGAGGAGATCGGGAGTTGGAAAGAACGGAAGAGCGAAAGATCGAGAGATCGGAAGAACGAAAGATCTGAGATCTAAGAGCTGAGAGCTGAGAGAATCGCAGAAAGTCATAAGTAGTACGAAGAGCAACATCTGGTATCTGTTATCTAAGTCTAGGATTTAAGACCTAAGATTTGAGATCTAAGACTTAAGAAAATCGCAAAAAGCTATTGATACTTACTAACTTACGCACTTACGTACTTATTCACTTAAGTACTAACCATTTAAGTCCTACACTTGACATATCTCAAAGCTTATGCTAACATGGTTGCATAATGATGAAAAATAAAACAAACATTATACAAAACCTGACAGTTCTTTTAGCGACTTTAGTGGCCTTTTCGGTTGTACTTGTCTCTGTTCATGCCAAAGATGTTGTCCGATACGGCGACGCTGCTGTCGCGCAAACTGTCAAACAAAGTGACATAACAGACAAAGTTGTCAAGGAGCTACACGACCACGTTGACAAACAAGTGCTCAAAAACTTCAACAAAGTTTTTAGTGACAACGTTATCGTCACGACACGAAGCCGCGAGGAGCTGGCAGCTGCCTACGAAGAAGACCCTGGCCTCTGGGGACGTTTCACTGAACATATCATGCTACTGCGCGCCTATGTTACCCTGCCCTTTAGTGCGATGTGGGCCTAGTCCTACAATACCTCGAGTTCTTTACTGAGGCGAGTCTCAAGCTCTTGCTGTTTTGCGAGCTCGTCGCGCGTTTGTTTCACAACAGAGGCCGGCGCCTGTTTGACGTACTGTTTGTTGTCCAAACGAGCTTGCAGTGTTGCGATACGCTGTTTGCATTCGGCCAGACGCGTCTCGAGTTTTCCCTGATGTTCATAGACGAGGTCGTCGTCAAGGTCGAGCCATGCTTCCCTGCCCGCGACGGCCAGCCGCAAACCGCGTGGCGTATCGGTGTGAGCGACAGATTCTAGGTGGGCGAGCCGTTGCAGTAGCGCAGCGTTGTCAGCAACGAGCGTATCGTCGCCGTACAGGAGCGTCTGTTTCTTGCCCGGTAGTTCACTCGAGATAAATCGAGTTTCAACCACGAGATCTTTGAGGTCGTTGAACGCGTCAGCTTTGTGGCGGTCAAACGTTACTTTTTGCGGCCAGTGGCTGGCTGCCAACAGGGGTCGATCACCCTCAATAGTTGACCAAATGGTTTCAGTTACAAACGGCGCAAACGGATGTGCGAGCTTCAAAGCGGTTTCCAGCACCCAAGTAAGCACGCTGCTGTTTGGCGACTCTTTTGACGCCTCGAGATACCAGTCGGCAACATCGTTCCAAATAGTGTGATACACCACCTCGACCGCTTCGGCAAAACGGTAGTCTTTCATGAGGCTGTCGACGTTGTCGCGAGCAGTTTGGAGGTGCTGAAAGACCCAGTGATCCGCGATACTGGCAGGCTTTGGCGCTGCGTCACCGAAGTTCTCCAGGTGCGGTTCAACAAAACGGGCGATATTCCACAGTTTGTTGCAAAAGTTTCGTCCGGCGATGATCGTGGCCGGTGAAAACGCCTGGTTCTGCCCTGCTGTCCGGTTCATGACGATACCGAGGCGGAACGCGTCAGAGCCGTATTCGCCGATAACCTCCATAGGATTCACGACATTTCCCTTGCTCTTGCTCATCTTTTGGCCGCGTTCGTCGAGTACCATACCGTGCATATAGACCTCGTGAAACGGTACTTCCCCGGTGCGGTATAGCCCGAGCATGACCATACGGGCCACCCAGCGGTCGAGTAGATCGTGACCGGTCTCCATGACCGAGTTCGGGTAAAAACGCTTCAGAGCAGCTCCTGGCGCGTCAGAGGGCATATCTGCAAGGTGGTTCGTCACGATATACGGCCACTGCCCTGAGCTAAACCAAGTGTCAAAGGTGTCTTCTTCGCGTACGTAGGTAACACCGTTGATGTCGATGCTTTCTTTGTCAACTCGAGTGTCAAAGACCCAGTCGTTGTGGTCGTTTTCGTTGCGAAAAGCCGGGATCGGAATCCCCCACGGGATCTGGCGGCTGAGGTTCCAGTCGTGTAGTTTCTCGAGGTACTGCACGACGAGCTTTCCCTTGCTCTTTGGTGTGAATTTTACATCGCCGCGTTTAATGGCGGCGATCGCTGGTTCGGTCAACGGTTTCATGGTGAGAAACCACTGGTCTTTGATAAGCGGTTCGATAACCGTACCGCACTTGTAACAGTGGCCGACGTTGTGAGTGTAATCTTCGGTTTTGCGGAGTGATTCCTCTGTTTGCAATGTGTTGACAACAGCGGTGCGCGCTTGTTCGACAGTCTTGTCCTCGAACGTTTGGCTGGCCTCTGGGCTAATCGTGCCGTCTTCGCGGATCACCTCTATCGTTGGTAGGTGGTGGCGTTGCCCGATCTCGAAGTCGAGCGGGTCGTGTGCCGGGGTGATTTTGACAGCGCCGGTGCCAAAATCGCGCTCAACAGCTGCGTCAGCGATGATCGGAATCTCGCGGCGGACAATCGGCACCTGAACGGTCATACCCACAAGGTCTTTGTAGCGCTCGTCGTCAGGGTGAACAGCAATAGCCGTGTCGCCAAGCATGGTCTCTGGGCGCGTGGTCGCGACGATGATCTCCCCTACCTTGTCAAGGAGCGGATACGCAATATAGTACAACTTGCCTGGTTTTTCTTTGTACTCAACCTCGATGTCGGCGAAACTCGTCCGGTGTTTGGTGCAGTAGTTGACGATTCGCTCTCCCCTGTAAACCAAGCCTTCGTCCCAGAGTTTTTTAAACGTGTCGTACACAGTGTCGATAACTTTTTTGTCGAGCGTAAATACGCCGTTTTGCCAGTCAGCTCCGACCCCAAGAGCGCGGAGTTGCAAGTCCATATCGCCGCGGCGAGCCTCAACGAAATCCCAAACCTGTCGATAGAGGTCCTCGCGTGAAAAGTCGAAGCGAGTTTTCCCCTGTTTAGTGAGTTGCCTCTCGTACACGACCCAGGTTTCAAACCCAGCGTGATCGCTGCCCGGTATAAGAACGGCATCTTTGCCTTTCATACGGTGGTATCGGACGAGGACATCCTCGAGACCAAACGACAAACCATGGCCAACGTGCAGGTTGCCATTGGCGTTGGGCGGCGGCATGACGATACCGTACGGTTCGCCCTTGCCTTTTGACTGAAAGACGCCCGATGTTTCCCAAAGCGCATAGGTCGTTGGTTCGTATTTTGCAGGCTCATAAACTTTGGGTAAATTCATTTTGTTCGCTCATTTCATCAAAATAACAGAGGTGTACAAAAACTTTTCACGTGAAAAGTTGACAAAAACCCCAAACTAGGGTGTTGCTTTTTCAATACCCTCAGACGTTTTTCCCAACTGTTCGCGTGTTTGTTTTCCGACATGATTATAGCATGGTGAGGTGGGGGTCGCAAGTGCGAGAGATTGGAAGATCGGGAGATCGAAAGAGCGAGAGATCGATAGATCTGAGATCTGAGAGCTGAGAGAGTCGCAAAAATACAAGAATCACAAAGGACATACGTTGCAAGAAGAGCATCATCTGGTATCTGTCATCTAAATCTAAGACCCAAGACCTAAGACCCAAGACCTAAAGCCTAAGAAAATCGCAGAGGCAGGGAAAGATGGAAGATGGCTACTGGTGTTTACTTACCAACTTACCAACTTACTAACTTACGCACCAACTACCTTTCCAGCTTGCTCCATTTTTCCATCCGTAAACTGGGGGCGACCTCGACGTCGCGGGGGTCTGTCGGTGGGAGTTGCTGAGCCTGGTAGTAGGCGAGGGCGGCGATCATGACAGCGTTGTCGGTGCAGAGGCTCATAGGGGCGTACTCGATGTCGATCGGGAGGCGTTCCTGGAGGGAACGGCGCAGTTCTAGGTTGGCAGCGACACCGCCCGCGATAACAACAGAGGCGGGGGAGTAATCCTGGAAGGCGAGCAAGGTTTTGTCGACAAGGGTTTCGACGGCGATTCGCTGGAAGCTGGCAGCGATATCTGCTCTGAGAGCGTCTGAAACGCGCTCTGGCAGCTGGTGGGAGGGGAAGTCGTGTCCGACACCTACTTCCGCCTGAACCGTCCTTAGAACGGCTGTCTTGAGGCCGGAAAAGGAAAAATCGTAGCGATGACAGCGGTCGCGCAGAAAAAGGTGGCCGCGCCCACCGTGGACGACGCGTCCGGCGTCGATATCTTCCTGAGTGACGCTGCGGTTGGGGTTGTGGGTACAGCCTGGCGGGCAGGCGAGGTTGGCCTTGGGAAAGGTGAAAGCGCGGGCGTCACCGCTGGGAGCTAGTTTACTAATAGAGACACCCCCAGGGTAGGGAAGGCCGATGATCTTGGCAACTTTGTCAAAAGCTTCTCCTATAGCATCGTCTTGTGTCTGGCCGAGCAAGGTGTAGTCGCCATGGCCGCGGAACAGGACGAGCTGGCTGTGGCCGCCGCTAACGATGAGTGCGAGCATGGGAAAGGCGGGCTGTGTAGACGGGAGGGCAAGGTGTTTTCGACCTTTTTCTTCCACGACAAAATTCGCGTACACATGGGCTTCAACATGGTGAATCGGGTAAAAGGGGATATTTTTTGTCAGTGCGAGCGTGCGAGCGGTGAGCGTGCCGACGAGGAGGGAACCGATGAGGCCGGGGCCGTAGGTGGCGCCGATCGCGTCGATATCGTCCCAGGTGCAGTCGGCGTCGTCGAGGGCCTTTTCGACGACAGGGAGGATCGCTTCAATATGGCTGCGAGCGGCGATTTCTGGTATGACGCCGCCATAGGCGACGAAATCGTCCATTTGCGAGCTGACCGCGTTGGAGAGCAGTACGCCACCGTCTTCGACGACGGCAGCGGCAGTTTCATCACAACTAGACTCGATCCCTAATACTTTCATACAGTGCAGTATACTAAAAACAACAGGGGACGGCTAGTCGAGTCGTAACCGCTCGGCCAGCGCAGCGAGCGCATCGTGGTTGGGTTCGGTGTCTGTTGGACTACTGTGGTTGAACTGGGCGGCAGTATCAAACGGAATGAGGTGGACGTGAGCGTGGGGAACATCGGTGCCGATTATTTTCACGCCAACATATGCCACCTCTGTTACTTCCCGCAAATGCAGTGCGATTTTTTTAACCGTTGTCATGAGAGCATCGTACTCTGTGTCGTCGAGATCCCAGACAGACTCAACCTGTTTTTTCGGGATTACTAGCGTGTGGCTCTCGGTAGTGGGGTGAATGTCTAGGAAAGCGTAGGTGTGTTCGTCCTCGTAGATTTTGTGCGATGGTATTTCGCCGCGAACGATTTTCGTAAAAATACTTGGTGTTTGCATATGATCTAGTATATACTGTTTGACATGTTGATGGCACACACGCATGTCGGACTTCTACTCGTCGGTGTGTTTGCTGCGCCCTCGGCATAGGTTATTCCAGACAACATAACAAGCCGAGGACACCCCTCGGTTTTTCGTTTTCTGGAGGTACTTTAAGGAGGTGAGATGGCAAAAACCGTGTCGCCAAAGACGGTGTTCGAAGCTATCCGCGCCGCAGGCAAGGCTGGGATCGTTTTTGACTCCTCCCGCATGTGCCGCCGGTACGGTTGGGATACGAGCGCCGAGCTGGTGCGCCGGACGGTCAACGGACTGATCAACGATAAGCTCGTTCGACGGTTCGTCAAAACCGACGGTGGCGGCAAACTCACAACGTTTGTTGCTGCCGCATAGCTTGCGTCGTGTCTTACCCAGGCATGGCGCAACCCCTGGACGGGGAGGGCCACAAGCTTCTCCCCGTCCAGGCCTCACCTCCTTGTTATTTTTCTCAAAATAGTATATTTTATGTATGTAAACAGAGGTTAAATCGTCCCTGCTGTTTAGGGAACGAGAATAGGAGTCTTGTATGGCAACGAAAAAATCGACAGCGTCGGCTGTCAAAAATACTGCCGAAGTCAGAAGATCTGCCGCTCGAGAGCGTGTTGCAGCGGCAAAAGCGCGGGCGGCCAGTGTCAGGGAAAAAACCAAAGGCCACGGGTCTGGGTTTATGGATTTTATCCGGACACAAGGGGTAGTGGGCTTGGCGGTTGGTCTAGCGATCGGTACTGCGGCTGGCGATACAGTGAAGCAGCTTGTGAGTGCGTTTATCGACCCGATCGTCCAGCTAATCATCGGTTCGCAAGAGGGGCTGAAGGCGGCGTCGTTTACGGTCGATGTTCTCGGCCGCAAAGCCGAGTTTGGCTGGGGTGCGTTCGTTAGCTCGCTGATTACGTTACTGGCGGTTGCGCTGGTTGTTTACGCGATCGTTCATCTACTAAAACTCGACCGCCTCGACAAGAAAAAAGACTAACGTTGTAGTGAAAACAACAAAAACTGCGGATCACACCGCAGTTTTTTGCTTTTTCCACCCCCCAGCCTCTGTAAACTTTTTAAAATTCACCTCACCTTACTTTCTGCAAGGACAAACCTTGCAGA
>JBLMYZ010000043.1:0-17411 GCA_050258575.1 Acidobacteriota bacterium | reverse complement strand
CTGGTTTAGTTTGCGGGGCATTAGCTCATTTGGCTAGAGCGCTTCCATGGCATGGAAGAGGTGATCGGTTCGAATCCGATATGCTCCACCACAAGATTCTGTGATTATTCCAAAATCCACTTTTTCTGGGGTACTAGCTCATCTGGTAGAGCGCGACATTCGCATTGTCGAGGTGAGCGGTTCAAGTCCGCTGTACTCCACCACAGCAAAAGCTTGGGTAAAACCTGAGCTTTTGTCGTATAATGATAAGCGATATGTTGAAAAAAATTGTTCTTTTGCTCATAGAGCGCAAGGCCAGGAAATATCTTGCGATTCATCAACCGCTGGTTGTTGCAGTCACTGGTAGTGTTGGAAAAACCAGCACGAAAATGTCGATTGCGGCGGTGTTGAGCCAAAAATACCGTGTTCGCGTGTCAGATACCAACTACAACACGAGATTTTCTGTGCCGCTAACGCTGCTCGGGGTTGAATATCCTGAAAATGTCCACTCTGTTAAAGCATGGCGTCTGGTGCTGCGCGCTATGAACCTGCGCATCAAACAGCCAAAAGATGTCGATATTATTGTCCAAGAATTAGGGACAGACGCGCCGGGGGACGTCGCCTGGTTTTCACGATATCTCACACCAGCAGTGGCAGTTGTCACGGCAGTGAGTCCTGAACACATGCAGTTCTTTGCTGATATGACGGCGGTTGCGCAGGAGGAGTTGTCGGTTGCGAATTTCTCGAAAATGTTAATTATTAACCGAGATGATATTGACTCGCAGTTTGCGCAGCTGGTACAAAACACAAACATTCATACCTACGGCCTCACCGAGCCGTCAGAATATCGCCTGACTGCCGACCAAACAACCTCCGTTGCACCACGGCGAGTGTATCTGAGTGGACCAGAGTGGCCGCAGCTCGAAGCACAGACGACGCTCGTGGGAGATCACAGTCTCAAACCGGTGATCGCCGCTGCCTGTGTTGGTGCGCGGCTCGGTGTCACGCCGGAACAGATTGTCGCTGGCGTACAGAGTATGCAACCGGTCGCAGGTCGTATGCAACCACTCGAGGGGATCGAAAACTCGCTCATCATCGACGATTCGTACAACGCCAGTCCGCTCGCAGTTGAGGCGGCGCTCAGAACACTCTATGACATCGAATCATCGCAGCGTATTGCTGTGCTCGGTTCAATGAACGAACTCGGTGAATATTCGCGTAAAGCTCACGAACTCGTTGGGTCACTGTGCGACTATGAAAAACTTGAATGGGTTGTCACTATCGGCGAAGAAGCCGAAAAATATCTCGCGCCGGCAGCCAAACAGCAAGGCTGTCAGGTTCGTTCGTTCCGCTCGCCGTACCAAGCTGGCGGTTTCGTCAACAGCGTACTGCGTCCTGACGGAGCAGTCGTCCTGTTTAAGGGGTCGCAAAACGGCGTTTTTGCTGAGGAAGCGATCAAAGTTATTCTCAAAAATCCAACTGACGAAGAAAAACTAGTTCGCCAGAGTGAAGCCTGGATGAAGAAAAAACAGGAACAATTTAACTATTTTGTTGCTTCACACGAAATAACGGACGACGACTAATATGCCACCGCAACAACCACAACCACAGCTTACGCCACAACCAACACCTCCTCCGCAAGATCAGGTCTTGCAGCAGGTTGATCCGGAACTACGACAGCGTATTGAGGCAGACAAAGCGGCTGCTGCGGCGGCGGCCCAGGCAAAAAAACAACTTCCGCCGTGGGCAAAATGGGTGTTTTTGGGGTTTGGTATCGCGCTGGTACTTGGCGTTGCTGCCTGGGCGTTTGTCACGTTTTACCTCAACTCTCCGGAGCGCACTACCCGGCTTATCTTAGAGCAAGCGCTGACTCACCAAAAAATCGCTGCACGCGGACTCGCGACTACAACATATGGCGATCTCGCCATGCAAACCGACCTGACATTGCAAGCCGACGGCAAAGTTGCTAGCGTCACCTACGACAGCGGCAACCGGCTAGGTAGCAACCGTTACGACACCGCTGGTACGGTCGTTATGAGCAACGCAGGCGCGTTTTTCCAGTTGCGAAATCCGTGGCAGTTCCTCTACGACATCTCTGGTATCGACGCCGAGATGCAGCAAACTGGCGGTTTGTACGACTCGTTTGCGACCAAAACCGACGGCCAGTGGTTCAAACTTACGCACACGCAACTGGCCGAGTTTTCGACAGCGCCTGTCGAGATAACTTGTGCGCTCGCGACCGTCGCCACGTCGCTGAAAAACGACGGTGAACGTCAACGCCTCGAGGAGCTTTTTGTGCAGTATCCGTTTGTGACATTTGTTGCTGCCGGGAACTCTACGTACCAGGTTGAGGTGAACAAGCAACAGCTTCAGGCGTTTTTGAGCTCGTATACCACAACAACGACTGGCACAAAGGTAACAGCGTGCGGCGTGCCGTTGACGAAGTTGCCGCTCGACGCGCTCGACGCCATACAACTGACGGCGACAGTTGACCCAGCCACTCGAAATATCACGCAGCTTTCCGGTTCGCTTCAAGGCGCGGTCTCGAGTGAATTTTCACTGTCACTCACCTATGACGGCGCGGTTTCAGATATCGCAACCCCAACTGTCGAGGTACAGACACGCACTATCAAACAAGAGCTCGACAACATCGCCGCCTGGCTGCAGATCCAAACGCAGGCTACTGCTCCAAAAGCCAAGCCGGTTGAAACGGCGACGCAGTAGCGAGCCTGTTATCACCGCGGGGCAGCTGGTATAATATTTTCTATGCAAAGATACGAACCACTCTCTATCGAATCAAAATGGCAACGAAAATGGGCAGACGACCAGCTGTATGCGGCCGAAGATTTTTCTGACAAACAAAAGTTTGTCATGCTCACCGAGTTTCCATACCCGTCAGGCGACGGGCTTCATCTTGGCCATGCCCGCGAATACACACTGGGCGACATCTTAGCTCGTCACAAACGTATGCAAGGCTACAACGTGTTGTACCCCATGGGTTACGACGCGTTTGGCTTGCCGACTGAAAACTATGCCATAAAAAACCATATCCGCCCTCAGGACGCGACCGACCGAAATGTTGGCAATTTTCAAAAACAGTTTGAACGCTTGGGCTATAGTATAGACTGGTCGCGCAGTTTTCGCACGAGCGACCCGGACTACTATCGCTGGACGCAGTGGCTGTTTTTGCAGTTTTACAAACACGGGCTGGCGTACCAGGACGATATAGAGATCAACTGGTGCCCAAAATGCAAAACCGGTCTGGCGAACGAAGAAGTGGTTGACGGCAAACACGAACGCTGCGGCACGCCAGTCGAAAAAAAACAGCTCAAACAGTGGATGCTAAAAATCACGCAGTATGCCGACAAGCTTATCGACAACCTTGAGCAGTTAGATTTTCCGCCGCGTATCGCTGACCAGCAGATCAACTGGATCGGACGCTCGGTTGGAGCAGAGATTGAGTTTGAGATAGCGAGCCACGAGGGGGGTTTCCGTAGTTATGTTATGGGGCAGAATAACATTTCGAAGGAAGATTTTGAAAAGATAGACGTAACCGTGCATAAGGTCAACGAGAAAGGGCACTTCTTAGTTTCCTTTACAGATGATAATATTAAAGACTTCGAGGACTTAATCTCAAAGAAACTAGAGCCCGGTTTTTGGAATGAATATGTCGGTAAAAGTGAAGCGGTATTTATTTCCAAAGACATAAAGGGTGAGGTTGAGCGAACCGTTTGGAGTTCAGACACTGAAAAACATCTTCTGGACATTTGTAGTACCTTCGCAAAAACAGAATTCACGAGCATCAAAGAAATGCTAGTCGGCAATAGTTGGTATGCTTCATTTCATGCCTCGCTAAAAGTCTTTACGACTCGACCAGACACGCTCTACGGGGCGACGTTTATGGTGCTAGCACCGGAACATGAGCTTGTGAGTGCGATTACGACTGACGAACAGCGCGACGAAGTTGAAGCCTACGTCAAACAGGCGCAGTCGAAAAGCGAAGTTGAGCGCCAAGACGCCGACCGTGAAAAGACCGGGGTCTTCACGGGCGCGTATGCTATCAACCCCTTAAGCGGTGACGAGATACCTATCTGGATTGCCGACTATGTCCTCGCCGGCTATGGCACGGGCGCTATCATGGCCGTCCCAGCGCACGACGAACGCGATTACGCGTTCGCGAAGAAATTTGATCTACCCGTGAAGCCAGTTATTGCGCAAGATTTTGGCGCACCACTCGAAGGCGCTGTCAACGTCCGCGGTGCAGTCGCTATACTTTATGACGAAAAAGCAAAGCAGTTTGGCGGTGTCAAAACTCCGACCAACACCGGACTTTGGCTCAATAGGGGCGGAAGTGATGATGGTGAGACATTCGAGCAAACGGCTATTCGAGAATTGGCTGAAGAAACTGGTTTTAAAAAATACACCAAAGTTCTCCCGCTGGGAGAGCCTGTGTATTCGTACTACTTTAACGATGTTAAAAAAATTGCCAGACGTTCATACGGACAGGGTTTTCTGTTCTACGTCGACAGAGACGTTCGAGACGCAGCGGCACAAGAAGCGCATGAGACTGATTTTGATCTTGGCTGGTATGATTATGACGAATTGATAACTGACGTGAAAAAAGTTGGCGGTGTTGATCACTGGCTGGAAATGCTGCGCCGCGCAAAGCTCGTGGTTGACGGTACGCACGAAGCGGATATATTTACCGGTGACGGGGTGCTTGTTAACTCTGGTCCGTATGACGGCGTAGCGAGTGCTGAGGCGCGTGAGCAGATTGTGCAACACCTGGCACGCGAAGGCAAAGGCAAAGAGCGGGTAAACTATCGTCTGCGCGACTGGATTTTCAGTCGCCAGCACTACTGGGGCGAACCGATCCCCATCATCCACTGCGGACAACATGGTGCAGTCGCTGTTCCAGACGAACAGCTGCCGGTCACGCTACCTGACGTCGAGCACTACGAGCCGACTGATACCGGCGAAAGCCCGCTGGCGGCGATCACTGACTGGGTAAACACAACGTGTCCAACGTGCGGCGGTCCAGCCAAGCGTGAAACCGACACAATGCCGAACTGGGCAGGTTCGAGTTGGTACTATCTGCGGTACTACGACGCTCATAACGACAAAGCGTTCGCCGACCAAGAGAAGCTCAAATATTGGGGTATGGTTGACCTGTATCTCGGCGGTATGGAACATACGACACTTCACCTCTTGTATAGCCGGTTTTGGCATGAGTTTTTCTACGACATCGGGCTTGTCCCGACAAAAGAGCCGTATGCCGCTCGCCGTGGACAAGGGATTATCCTCGCTGAAGATGGCCGCAAAATGAGCAAAAGTCTCGGTAATGTTATCAACCCGCTCGACGTCGTTAACGCCGGCTACGGGGCTGACGCGCTGCGGCTTGCGATTGCCTTTATTGCGCCGTACGACATGACGACGCCGTGGAATCCTGAGGGTGTTGCCGGTACGCACCGTTTTTTGAGCCGCGTGTGGGCGCTCGTCCAAGAACACATTGCGAGCGACAAAGCAGGCACGGTTCCCGAAAAACTCACTCACCAGCTGGTCAAAAAAGTATCTGACGACCTCGACGACATGCGTTTTAACACCGCTGTCGCAGCCATGATGGAGTACACGAACGAGTTGTATAAACTAAAAGCCGGCGGTATGTCCGGGGAAAGCTGGCGCGTCGCGCTCAAATGGTTGCTGAAAGTGCTCGCGCCGTTTGCGCCGCATATGAGTGAAGAGCTGTGGTCACAAATGGGCTTCGACGGTTCGGTTCATGTAGCTGACTGGCCGAAGCACGACGAGTCGAAACTGATTGAAAGTACGGTAAAGATCGTCGTCCAAGTCAACGGAAAAGTCCGTGCGACGCTCGAAGCACCGGCTGATGCAACCAAGGAACAACTGGAAACTATGGCGCTTGAACATGAAAAAATAGTAGAATTCCTCGACAACAAAAAACCGACCCGAGTTGTTGTCGTCCCAGGTCGGTTGGTGAATATTGTCGTCTAGGAGTTTTCTTCGAGGGTATCAGCTGTGACGTAGTAGTTCGAAAATATGTCTTTCTGTAATTTGACCACAACATCCTCACCGGTAACATCTCCGTTTAGCTCAATAAGATCTCGAGCGGTATGAGTGCATGAATCCTTCAGTATAGTCTTGTCGTAATCGGTTACTCCAGCAGGCAAATCTGCCTTGTCGACAAGCTGTTTTGTTGCGTCGCAAACAGCGTCGATAGTGATATCGCCAGGGAAACGAGCCGCATCAACGTCAACATCTCCAGGAACATGAACTCGCTCAACGGCTACTGTTTCGCGGTGAGTACCACCTGCGATCGCGAGGGCGGCGAAGGCGACCGCACCGACCCCGGCGACAACACGTCGGGCTATGCAGTTTGGCTGGTTCAATTCTGGGCGTAAACCTTGTGAGGACATTGTATCTATACTCATACCTCAATATTACCATAACCATGTTAAAAAGTCAATACTATTTTCCAATAATCTTGAAATGTCAAGAGGCGGGTGGTACAATGTTACGCAAGTTATATCAAAGAAAGCTCAAAAAGGAGTTTTAGCAATGGGTAAGCCAAAAAAGCAGACGAGCCCGCGAAAAACCGGTTTGCGCCGCAGCCACTTGACACTCAAACTGGCGCGCGTCGTCAACGGCAAATCGCCGGTCAAAGTCACCACCACAAAACGCGAAACCGGCAAAAAAGCCGCGTAGTTCGCTTGTCGCACTTTATTAACGTATTAACAAAGAACCGAATATGGCATCAAATAGACATCTTGGGCGGATTGTCGCTCTCCAGTCACTATACGAGTACGAGTTTCGGCTGGAGTGTGATGACAAGGACGCTTCGCTAGACGAAATCTTGGGACGCAACCTCTCGCGTTATGAGGAGGTGGTAGGCGACCAAAGCTTCGTCAAGAGGCTGGTAGATGGCGTCATGGAGGATATGAAACGCCTCGATGAGACCATCCAACCTATCGCGCCAGAATGGCCTATTTCGCAGATCGCACGGGTTGACCGTATGATTTTGCGCATGGCTCTGTACGAACTACTGCATATGTCCGACATTGTCCCGCCGAGAGTTGCTATAAACGAGGCGGTTGAACTCGCGAAAGCCTTCGGTTCCGATAACTCGAGTAAGTTTGTCAACGGCGTCCTTGGGACGGCCTACCGCACGCTTATCGAGGAGGAATCCTCTCATGCAGACGCCAAATCTGTCTAATTTTAAGAAATTTTTCCCGAAGAAAAAGCCATCTATCAACGAAGTTGTCCGCGAACCGACCGCTGGTGGTGTGATTTTTCGGCGCAACAAAAAAACGAACAAAGTCGAGATTTTGCTGATACAGGACGCCAAAGACCGTTGGACGATCCCCAAAGGACATATCGAAGAGGGTGAAACCGCTCAGGAAACGGCGATTCGCGAGATTGGCGAAGAGGCTGGGCTACACGACGTCGAGCCGATTTGTTGGCTGGGAAAGATCAATTTTCGGTACCGCCGCCTCAACACGCTGGTGCTCATGACAACCCAGATATACCTCATGCGCGTCACAACCACGGGCAACGAGATCAAAAAAGAAGAGTGGATGAACGGTATTAAATGGTTTGAGTTTCATGACGCGCTCGACGCTATAGAGTACGAAGATATCGGGAAACTCATGCTGCTCGCTATGCGGCGGATTCGCGAAAGGGGGCTCTAACATGGTATCGCAAGGAGTTCACACTGGCCCATACGAAGAATTTGCCCGCGAAAAACTTGGGTTTAGTTTTGACAATATCGAGTTGTTGCTGACCGCTTTTACGCACCGCAGCTACGTCAACGAGCACCGCAAGAGTACCAAAGAACACAACGAGCGCCTCGAGTTTTTGGGTGACGCTGTGCTGGAGTTGGCGGTGACGAGGTTTTTGTACGCGAACTTTTCCGAACCAGAAGGTATCTTGACAAGCTGGCGCAGCGCGCTAGTTCGTACCGAAAGTATCTCGGCGGCCGGGGTTGCGCTGGGGTATGAACCGCTCATCCGTATGTCGCGCGGTGAGCGCCACGGCTCAGACCGGGCGCGGGCGCAGATACTTGCCAACGCGTTCGAGGCGCTGCTCGGGGCGATTTATCTCGACAAAGGCTATGATGTCGCCGATGAGTTCGTCAACAAACATATTTTGTCGAAACTCGACGCCATACTCGAAGAAGGCTCATGGCGCGACCCAAAATCACACCTGCAGGAGGTGTCTCAGAGCGTTGACAGCCAAACACCAGTGTACCGGGTGTTGGAGGAAATAGGCCCTGACCATGAAAAAGTTTTTCGCCTCGGGGTGTATGTCGGTGAAAAACTCATGGGCGTCGGCGAAGGTCCGTCGAAGCAAGTTGCTCAGCAACAAGCCGCCCGTGAAGCACTTAAAGCATACAGAGCAAAGAATGAGAAGTGATATATTGAACAGTATAGTATTGACATAATATCAATAATTTGCTATAAAAAAATGTTGGCTCACTGGGAGCCGGAGCCGCTTCTAAAGAAAAGGAAGGAGCGGGCCATGAAGCCACGCGCATTGTTCATCATCACCACCTGCCTCGCTGCGCTGGTCGGACTGACTGGGTGCGGTGTGGCGGAGCAGCCTCTGCCCCGGCCAACCTCAACGTGGTCGTCAACGCCGCAGGCGACACGGCCGTCGGCGCCGCCCTTGCCGAGGGATCCTGAAGAGGAAAGACTCCAGCAGACGTATTTCGACGCCTGGATGGGGCTCACCGGAACGCCTGGGGGTGCGCAGGAGTACTTTGCATACTTCTGTGCGACAGACTCGAAGAGTGCCCAGAGATGGGCTGCTTCTCGTCTGACAGACAGGAACATCGGAGAGGGGGAACTGATGGAAGCGACGAGGGCTGTGTGCTCTCGTGATGAATGAACACAAAGAGCCTTCTCTTAGCATTATTATATGCGAGAGGAGGCTCTGTTCATATAAAAACACGGAGATGTTTGACTTCAGGGGTGAAAAAGTGTAGAATGGGTTTCAACCGTCATAAATAAATTGTAAAGAGAGTAAAGGAATCTACATGCTCGCAATTCGTTTGCAACGTTTGGGCCGCAAAGGCTACCCTACATACCGGCTCGCTGTTCAGGAAGCACAGCGCCACCCGTCGAGTGGCCGTGTGGTTGCCTATGTTGGTAGCTACAACCCGCACACCAAAGAGTCGCGTATCGACGCTGAAAAAGTTGAGTTTTATCTGAAAAATGGTGCGCAACCGACGCCACGCGTGGCGAAACTGCTCAAAGAGAACAAGGTGAAACTACCAGAGTGGGTGAAGTTGGCTGACAAAAAAGAAGCCAAAACCCGCAACCCAGAAAAGCTGCGCAAAAATCAGCCAAAAGAGGAAGCGCCTCAGGAAGCGCCAGCCGAGGACACATCTGCCGAGACAGAACCAGCTGAAGCATAAAAATACATCTGACAAAAACCGCTCGAAACTCGGGCGGTTTTTGGTAAATGCTTTTGGTATAATAGAAAGGTAAACGTAACGCAAAGAGGAGACGCCGCATGTCAGCGACCATAGACCAGCAGTTCATAGAATATATCGTAAAGTCACTCGTCGGAAACCCAGATGCCGTGAAAGTTGAGCGAACGATCGACGAAAAAGGCGTTTTGCTTGAGTTGACAGTAGACCCCGAAGACATCGGTCGCGTGATCGGCAAACGAGGTTCGACTGCTCAGAGCCTACGGGCGCTACTGCGAGCGCTTGGTACGAAAAACGACGCTCGTTACAACCTAAAGATCGTCGATGTTGACCGCCCAGAAGGTGAGCGGGGAACGCCGCGCGCGGCTACGCCTGCAGCCGACGATATATTAGAAGAGGAAGAGGCTGAAACAGGGGCTAAGGCCGAGGAAAGAGACTCTGACCTTGCCAAAAAAACCCGCCAAGAGCTTGCCGAACTGGACGATCTCGATATCTAAATATTTCTTGAGAAAAACAAGCGTTGACCACGCAACATGCTTGCGCTACAATGGTAACTAAGTTCACAACACATGAACTGCGAGATACCTATCTAACATATCGTTAGAGACTTATATGTGCTAAAAAGCCGGTCCAAAATAGGCCGGTTTTTTGGTTACGAAAATAGCCCACCGAACGGGCTCGAGCTGAAGAGGATCTTTCGATCCGAGAGAACGAGGGTCCTCAATCAGATCGAGCCTGTTCGGCGAGTTATTTGCGTTGATGGGCTAGAGCTTTGGGCTGGGACGTACTTCCACGATGTGGTGCGTGTTGTAGTGTCGACGCTCCGTGTGGGACACCGTTGTTCTGCCGTCGTGGAACACGACGGTACTGAAGGCGACGAAACCTGGGCGCTGCAAGTGGCTGAGCACGGTCTCCATGTCCGCGTCAACAGTGACAGGCTTACTCTCGCGTCCCCTGAGGATTAACAGTACCATGAGGGTCCTTCCTACTAGATGCGGTAACCTCGAATTACATTATAGCAAATATATACAAAAAAGTCAATAGATGCTACACTGTTACAGATGAAAAAGTTTCAAGTTATCACGCTGTTCCCCGAGATGTTTACGGGTGTTTTTGGTAGTTCCATGATGTGGAAGGCACAAAAAGACGGCGTCGTCAGCCTTGAGACGATTGATTTGCGTGAGTTTGGCCTCGGCAAGCGCAGGACCGTCGACGATACGCCGTATGGCGGCGGCGATGGAATGTTACTCATGATAGAACCGCTTTGGAACGCTGTCATGAAGGCGAAAGACAACGACCCAACGGCGAAAGTCCTACTCATGACGCCACGCGGACGGCGGTGGGAGCAGGCGCTTGCCAGAACACATAGCGTGTCAGAAAACGGCTATATTTTCATCTGCGGGCGATATGAGGGGTATGACGAACGGATACTGAAGTTGGTTGACGAAGAAATAAGTGTTGGTGACTATGTTTTGACCGGTGGTGAGCTGCCCGCTATGACGATCGTCGACAGCATAGTTCGACTCATGCCAGGTGTGCTTGGCGGAGAAACCAGCGCCGAGGTAGAAAGTTTTGCCGACGGCGAGACGCTCGAGTACCCGCAGTACACGCGACCAGAGGAGTGGCGGGGTATGAAAGTGCCGGACGTGCTTCTTAGTGGCAACCACGGCGAGATCGCCAAGTGGCGAGCCCAACATAGCAGCAAAGCGATTTCGAGTACTGCTACTGTCAGAGATAGTGAGCTGCGATAAGTGTTATCGTGAGCACAAATCCAGTGGTGTAGTTGTACCACAAAAACTGCTTCCATCCTCGCCTGGCAGTACCCGAGTCGGTGTCTTTGAGGGTGCGATATGGGAACGCAATAACAACGTATCCAAGTGAGACGGCTGCCATGATAACAGCGGGGATTGTGAGGAGCGACGCAGTCAGCAGGGTTGCAGCGAGATACATCGTCAGAACAAAATGCATGGTGGATCTGGCGCCGAGTTTTGTTGCGATAGAGGCTATACCTGCTTGTCTGTCAGGGACGATATCTTGTACAGCGCCGAAGGCCTGGCTAGCGACTCCCCAGGCAAAAAATGCACCCACAACGCGCCACGATCCTGAAGGGAGTGCGGGAAACAATGAGTAGGCGTAGACGAGCGGGCCTACAAAATGTAAACTCGACGTCGCTGAGTCAAGAAAGGGCACTTCTTTGAACCGCAGCCCTTTGGCGCTGTAGGCGACGACAAAAAACAGCACGCACAAGAGAGTGAGGGTGCTCGCGATACCGCCCAAAACAGCAAGGGCAAGCACAAACGGAAGACACATCACCACAGAGGACCAGATGATGAGCGGATGATAACGTTTTGGAGTTACAGCTCCTTCAACACCGCCTTTTCGCGGGTTTCGCATGTCCGACTCATAGTCGAACACGTCGTTAATACCGTACATGAGGAGGTTGTAGGGGATGAGGAAAAACAATGTCCCAACGAAAAGCTGCGGCGTCAAACCGCCGCCGAGTAGCAGGTATCCTGCCGCAAATGGATACGCGGTATTTACCCATGAGATAGGTCGAGAGGTGGTAAAAAGCAGTCGCAGTTTATGCATGTTTCTTTCCTCGCCAGAGGTTTGGTATCAGTATACCCGCTAACAGCGCGTAGAAAAAGTCCTCGACAGGCGCTTTCCAAATGTATATGCCCGTGAGTGTTGCTGGGTTGTAGGAAAAAAGTCCCGCGTCAATCATCAGCGAGTCAAACACTGCGGTAAAAATGAGCAGTAAACCGCAGGTCGCGACAACGGGAGTATCAAAGCGAAGGCGTTTACTGAAGCGTAATGCACCGAGTACGATAGATAACGTGATGAGGTTTAGGAGCGCGTATGTCGGCATCGCTGTTCTCCGAGTCTATAGATGATGAGTGTAAAGTAGCAAAGAAAGAGCAAAAAGAAAATCTCTTCGACAGGAAAATGAGGACCGAGAAACCACCCGCTCATGTAAGTAGAAGTTCCGCTTAAAAAGATCCCAAGGGAGATGCCGGCTATATCCCACGCCATAAAAACCGTCAGTCCAACCACGAGCACGACGGCAGTCTGTTTCGGCTTATCGAAGAACCCGAGCTTGAAACGATAGTCAACGAGCACCATACACCCTAGGCAAAACAGCAAGGCAGCAATATAGGTATAGTTATATATCGTCACGTCGCAAAGGTCCTGACTGTTTTATGCCGAACATAGTTTTATAGGTGAGTGCTGCGCTAATCAGACACATCGGCAGTCCGATACCCGGGGTTGTGCCCGCCCCGACATAGTACAGATGCTTTACTTTGCGGCTTTTGTTTGGAGTGCGAAATATCACACTTTGTTTGAGGAGATGCGACTCGCCGCCAAAGGCGTTTGATTGCCAAGCGTTAAATGTGCGAGAGAAGTCTTGCGGTCCGAACATGTGCGCACTAACGACGCGCTTTTTTAGTTGAGGGTTGTCGACTACTCTGCCGAGTGTCGCGATGATGCGTTCCATGAGCTGCTGCTGCATGTCAGCCGCGATATCTACTCCGGCAGGGAGCGGCATGAGGACAAAAATATTTTCATGGCCGCTCGGGGCGAGCGCAGGGTCGGTTTTTGTAGGGTTGCAAATATATATCGAGGCATGTTCTGGAACACGTTTTGTTTCATAAATATCAGCAAAGTTCTCTCGCCAGTTTTCAACAAAATACAAGTTGTGGTGCAGGAGCGACGGCAGTGAGCCTTTGATTCCCAGCGAGATAAGTAGCGCACCTGGTCCGGGCTGACGTTTTTTCCAATACCGCTCGGGGAATGATTGGTGGTCGCGTGCAAGCAACTGAGTTTCCGTAAAATGCAGGTCGGCGTTTGAGACCACGCAGTCAGCAGTATATGTGCTACCGTCGACACATTTGACGCCTGTTGCAACTCCATCTTGGACAACAATACGTTCAACGGGCGCTGCAAAGTGGTAGATAACGCCCAATTGTTTCCCTATCTCATAGAGGTCGTCAGCGAGCGCGAGCATCCCGAGTTTTGGATAGTATACGCCGCTCTTAAAGTCGAGATGACTCATGAGCGAATAGAGCGCCGGAGCTTGAAACGGCGAACTGCCGAGAAATACCATGTGGTATTCCAGTAGCTGTTTTACCTGAAGCGAGCGAAACTGTTTACTGACGTAGCTGTCGAGTGTTTGGAACACCAGGCTGAGCATGCTAGGCGCACTGCGAACAATTTCCCATTTTAAAACATCACGTAACCGCGAAAAATTGTTATACAAAAAATGTTTTACGGCGAGTGTATATGCGGTGGTACTCCGAGTGGTGTATTTTCGAAACGCAGCACCCGCGCCAGGTTCAAGTTGTTCAACGGTAGCTTCGTCAAGTGCAGTGTCACCTTGTATGCGAATAGGCGAGTGATTTTCGAAAAATACTTGGTAGCCTGGAGTAAACCGTATGAGATCAAGCCGTGCAGCGACGTCGAGGTCAAACAGCTCGTAGTACTGACTAAAAACTTCCGGCATAAGATACCACGACGGCCCAAGGTCAAACGTAAAGCCGTCTTTTTTGATGGCATGAATACGTCCGCCTGGTGTAGCGTTTTTTTCAAACACATGGACTGTGCAACCGTGTTTCGCAAGCAGGTTCGCAAGTGCCATCCCTCCATAACCGGCGCCAATGATGACGACTGTTTTCGGTGTCAGTGTCATATGTCGAGTGAGGCTTTGAGTAGCAGCCTCAGCTTTGTTATAGTTCCAACCCGCAAACGCTTCGTTTTTAGCGTATCGACCGACGCACGGGCGGTTTTTTTCAGTAACGCTGAGTAGTAATAATAACTGGCGCGCACGGCTCGCCGTGATGAACGCGGGAGGTGCGGTATAACCGCAGCAGCTGTGGCGTAGTTGTGTTGAATATCGCGCACGATGTCATTTTTTTGCGTTTCAGAAAACGTGGCGTAGTCGACACCAGGAAAATACACTCGACCGAGTTGTTCATAGTCTGCTTTGATGTCGCGTAAAAAATTCACCTTTTGATACGCGGCACCAAGCGCTTGCGCACCAGTTTGTAACGACTGGTATGTTGGTTCGCTCTCTCTAACAAATACCCGCAAACACATCAGCCCGATTACTTCGGCTGAGCCGTAAATATACTGTTCATAAGTTGCTTGTGTAAAATGCTGTTTCTCAAGGTCCATCCGCATGCTGTTAAAAAAAGGTGCAATGAGCGACTGGTCAATAGCGCAGCGACGGGCAGTCTGGGCAAAGGCGTGCAGTAGGGGGTTTGTGTGGTAGCTGTTTGCAAGTGCGTTTATAGTTTCTTTTTCAAGGGTGTCTAACTGCGCGAGAGCGTCGTCGCCGCGGTACGTGTCGACGATTTCATCTGCAATACGAACAACTGCATAGATTGCAAAGATGTGCGGACGAATATCTTTTCCAAACAAACGACTGCTGAGTGAAAATGACGTTGAGTAACGCTTCATCAGCTGCTTTGAAAGCTCGTAGGCGGTACGCGTGTAAAGGTTATTCATCAGACGTCCCTGCCGCGCAGTTTTTCAACAAGCTCCGTGAGTGCAGCTGCGACGTCCCGATGAGGCAGGGAGTCGAGCGATGCCAGTGCTTTGTCGGCGTATTCATTTGACAGGCGAAGCGTTTCTTGTTTCGCGCCGCTTGCGACCATGTCGTGTTTGACGGCCAACAGTTCTTCGTTTGTGGCGGTTTCTGTCCCTAGACACACCAGCCGTTTCTTTTGTTCAGTAGTAGCATGTTTTTCGTGAATAGTTCGAAGCAGCGTATTTTTTCCTTCGCGTAGGTCGGTGAGCGAAGATTTGCCAGTTTTCGTTTCGTCGCCAAATACCCCTAAAAGGTCGTCCTGGATTTGAAAAGCGACCCCAAGGTGTGTCCCAAATTCCTGCAGGATATCTAACGTTGGTTGCTTCCATCCCGCACAAATGCCGCCAGTGATAAGCGGGCGAATAAAGCTATAGGACGCCGTTTTAAATCGATAAATATCGAGCGGACTGAAACTATCATCGGTCACAAAACTTGACTGCACGTCCATGAACTGTCCACCGACAACCTCAAACAAAGATTGTGAGAGTTGCTGAGCTACTTGCTGGCGAATACTAGCCGTAAAAGCAGCGTTTTCAATACTGCGAAACGCTTCGGCGATAAGTAAATCTCCCGCAAGGATAGTGATACTGTGGGCATAATGGGCGGTTTGGTTCGCCGAAAGGCGCTGGTATGTTTCATATTTTGAACGGTAGAGGCCGCTAATGTTTGGTTTCCCGTGGCGCACAAAGTCCTGATCCATGACGTCATCGTGCATGAGCATCGCAATATGGATAAGTTCTTGGGCGGCAGCAACGGGTATGATTTTTTCGTCGAGCGTACCGTACGTGAGCACGGTCAAGTAGGGTCGAATACGTTTGCCGTCTGATGATACCGCTGCTATATGCGACCAAAGTGTCTCATATGACCGATGAATAGCCGAAGCGGCTGTTTCCCGCGCAGTCATGAGCGAAGTGAGGTAACGGTTTATTTCTACTCCAACTGCCTCGCGATAAATTGACATGTGCTCATTATACACTATCGCTAACCCTGTCAAATAAAAAACGACCACAAGAGCCGTTTTTTATTTGGCTGGGGAGGAGGGATTCGGTCGCGTCTCGCAACCCCCGAACTTCACGGCGTCGAACATAGTTCGACTCGGAAGATTCTTTTCCGGACTGCCGACTGGCAGTCCTCACCCCCTCATGCTATGCATTCGAGGTTTCTATCCACACCCCAAAACGATGAAAAAATCCCCGAACGATAAATGTTCGAGGACATTTTCATGGCTCATCTCTATCGCGATGTTCGAACTGATTTTGAGCAAAATATCTGACAATTACTTTCGGCGGGTGGGGTCGGGGCGACCCGCCGAATCCCGAGACCATTGGAGAAATTATAAAGTATCTGGTTTTTTAATGATGCTGCCCTGTTGGGAGATACTTTGCTTACAGACGCTTCATTTACTATATTCAGTAGCTCTGTAGACACATCTCTTCTCCTAACTTAGGTATAATATATACAGGAGGTGCAGATGAAACAAACTAATATTATCAACTCAGAGATTAAAGCAAGGTGCCGTAATCATCAGAAAATTCGTGATTATTTAGTATCTCATAATGCAGACTTCAAGGGTACTGATCATCAAATTGACACTTATTTCAATGTTAAAAGCGGAAGGCTAAAACTTCGCGAAGGTTCAATCGAGAACAATCTTATATTTTACAATCGAAGCGACCAAGCTGGTCCAAAGCAATCAGAAATTAGCTTTGCCGAGATAAATAATCCTTCGAGTTTACGCCCCGTCCTCGAAAAAGCACTCGGAGTAAAAGTTGAGGTAGATAAAACACGCGAGATATACTTTATCGATAATGTGAAGTTTCATATCGACACTGTAAAGGGACTGGGTACGTTCATGGAGATAGAGGCAATCGATTGGGACGGTTCTATCGGGCCAAAGAAACTTCAAGAGCAGTGTGAATTTTATGCCTTGGAGATGGCTATCTCTGAAAAGGATTTGGTAAAAGGCTCATACAGTGACCTGCTGATGAACGATATAGCCCATGAGTGAAATTATATTTATAGATTGGGATGGGACCCTTTCAAAATCTCGCTTCTGGGAGCAATGGAAAGATGAACAAAACAGAATAGCATCATGCGAGCGACAAGTAACGGATTTATTTAGAGGACGCTTTTTGATATTCACGTTCAACAATCTTAATTGGCTCAGATGTTCTCTCGATATATCTCGGTAATAACTTCTGTAGCTGTTCTACATAGGTGCGTCTTCCGTTGACGAGCTGTCAAGCTCCCGTTTTCTGCAACACTCGTTCTAAACTTTCGGTTCGCTCATTTTGCTCTTTGAGCCGAGCGGCGTAAGCCGCTGGGCTCATCTTGAGGCTGAGATGGATGCGCTCGTGATTGTAGTAGTAGATGGCCATGGCAATGGCTTCGTGAAATTGT
>JBLMYZ010000042.1:0-4181 GCA_050258575.1 Acidobacteriota bacterium | reverse complement strand
TTGATGCCGTTTTTCAGGTTGGTAAAACCATACTGCCGCAAAATCATACTGCAAGTGTTCGAGCGCTGCCCGCTGATACAGTACAAGATAATCTCTTCGTCTTTGGGCGTATCTTTGAGTTTTTCTGGCACGTCGCCCGTCATAAACTCGGCTGTCGGTATATTGATCGCGCCGTCAACGTGGCTACGAGCGTACTCAAACGGCTCGCGAGTATCGACAACAATCATAGCTTCCCCGCCGCTTGTTCGCGCCGCCGGCTAAAAGCAACTACTGCCCATAGCGCTGCCACTACAGCAATGACGATGGGAGCCCACCAGTACCAGCAAATACCAAGCCACGTCGCGCACTGTGCAGTAGCGTCCGTAGCCGCATCGTCTGTCGTCGTGCTACTCGTGAGAGTCGCCGCTGGCACCGACGCACCAAGGATACTGGTTGCAACAGGAGTTGTCGAGGCTGTGTCAGACACTGTGCTCGCCGTGGTATTTTCTACGACATGTGTGGCTAGCGGCGTTGGTCGGCTTGTTGCCCCTGTTGTTGTCGGACTAGCCGTGCTCACAGCACTACTAGAATTTGTCGTTGTTGTTCCAAGAGTTGCCTGGGTTGACGACCCTCCTGTTGGAGGAGTAGGTGCCGGTGGAGTGATTTGAAATATCACCGTCTCTTGGTTGCCAGCTTTGTCGAGTGCCACAACTTCGTAAGTTCCGTTTGCCTGAAGCGGTGTGGTGATCCGATAGGTCCATCCACTCACCCGCTCCACCGTGACTACTACTCTGTTGACTGTGACTTGTTTAAAGTTCTGATCTGTCACTGTGAACGACACACTGTCTTGATATATTTCACCCTGTTTTACGCCATCGATCACCGGTTTTGTACGGTCAATCCGCTTCACTTCGTAGGAGAAAATCGCCGTGTTACCAACAAGGTCAGCTACCACCACTGAGGCTTTCGTGTTGCTTGTGTAGACCCGGGTAAATGTTGTATCACTTACCTTCGTCCATCCCTCAGGAGTTGTTACTGGCTCGTTTGTTGTCATTGTTACTACAACATCTTGGCTTGTCACCTGTGACCCGTTGTCGTTCGAGTAGGTAAACGTCGCAACCGGAGCGGTTGTGTCGAGTACAAACGTTGTCGTGGTCGTATTGCCTGCTACGTCATAGGTCACCATTGTATTGCTACCCTCAACGGCACCAAACACACCCGGCTTCACACCGTTGACGTCGCTCCACTGGTTGTCCGAGAGGTCCTTAACCACCCCGTTGATAACAACTTTGTCAATCTTGTATTCGTCGCTGAGTTTAAAGCTAGCAGATCGATAGAGACCATTTGCGCCGAGTGATTCTGGTTTAACCGTTACGTTCGGAGCTTTATTGTCAAGGTAAAAAACCAGCGCGTCCGAAACATTGCCCGCTTGATCTGTGACGAGGATGGTATTTTTGCCGTAAACGCCGCCACGTTCGCTGACCGATACTCCGTTCGCATCGCTCCAGGCATTTGGCGTCACGGTGTATGTCTGTCCATTGACGGTATAGCTCGCAACACTTACATTGTCATGAAGTTTAAAGTCGACTACGCGAAAGGTATTGGCCGCTACGCTGCCTACCGAGCTTGACTTGACGCTGGCATTTGGTTTCGCGTGATCGACACGGAACTGCGCCGTGGTTGTTGCTGACATGTTACCAGCAGCGTCCTTGGCGTTATACCGCACGGTGTACACGCCGTCAGCGGCGTCGCTCGCCAACAAGCAGTTCAACGTATAGTCTGGTGTTGTCAAATTACGGGCTGAACAACTTTTTATGAGTTCCGAGTTGGTGCTGTTGTACAGGTTCGCCGTAACGATAGAAAGCTGTGTATCATCACTGGCGGCCACAGTATACCCTGCCGGGTTATAGCTATTGACTGCGGGTGAGCTGAGTGACACTACTGGCGGGGTCGTATCGGCGACATCTACAGCGAAGACCGCTGGGGTGGTCGGTGACATCATAGACTGCAGCACAACTGCTGCAGCTGCGAGCAAAACTCCGTAAAACTTCGTTCTGCTGCTGTGATTTTTTGGTACGATACGTAGCGCCATAGCTTCGACCTCCTTTGTTAACCACCCATAAATTGTCTTCAGTTCCGTTTCAGTATAGCATATCCTTTACGACGTCGCTGAGCTTAGTCTGCTTTTTTCAGCGCAATACATAGCTCGGCGTCGTCAATACGCACCTCTGTACGGTAGCCGTCTTGTACGTCGCTAAACTCTTCGGCCAGAGTTTCGCCCTGGATAATGTCGGTAAACTCGTCGATGGCAGTTTGCAACTCGCTATCTTTCGTTTCGAGCTGTAGACGTATGCGGTCGTCGACATTGAGTCCGGCTTGTTTACGCGCGTTTTGTACAAAACGGATGATTTCGCGCGACTGGCCCTCGCGCCGGAGTTCTGGAGTGATCGTCATGTCGAGCAGCGGCGTCGCCTGCTTTGGGTTAACCTCGATAAACTTGACGTTGAGCTCCTCGAGGACGATCTCTTCGTACGGCTCTAGGCGGTCGTAGTCAGTTTGGCTGCACGACAGTTTGAGAAGCGGCTGGCGCGTTTTCACCCCAGCGGCCGCCCGCTGCGACAGGCCGTCGTTGATCACACTGCGCACATACGCCATGGCGTCCAGTACCGGCTGGTCGACAGGTCCGGCGGAAAGCCAGTCTTTGAGATGAATCGACTCGTCGTCGCCCGTCAAGTTGTGATACAATTCCTCCGCCATGAACGGCGCAAACGGCGCCAGAACATAGGCGAGTCGGACGAGAACATAGTGCAACGTTTTGTACGCATTGTTTTTGTCGCTATCGTCCTCGCTCTTCCAAAACCGACGACGGCTACGGCGCACATACCAGTTGCTGGCGTCGTCAAGAAACGGTAGGATCGGGCTGAGCGCGTCAGGGATATTGTAAGCGTCCATGTGTTTTTCTACCTCGGCTGTCAATCCGTGGACTCGGCCCACGATCCATCGATCAAGCGGGTTTGTGAGCTGGGTAAGCGGGTCGGTAAGCTCGCCGTCGTATTCCCAACCGTCAACCTCGGCGTACATCGTAAAGAAATCATACATATTCCAGACCATACTGAGTTTGCGCGCAACATCACCCACCTCTTTGTCTTGGAGGGCGAAATCCTCGCCGCTCAAAAGCGGACTGCTGAGAAGCAAAAACCGCAAGCTGTCGGCACTAAACTTGTCCATCAACTCGTTTGGATCAGTGTAGTTGCCATAGCTTTTGCTCATTTTTCGGCCGTCATTGCCAGCGACATTTCCCGTCACGATGACATTGTTGAACGCATGCGTGCCAAATAGCGCCGTGTTGACTGCGTGCACATAGTAAAACCACGCACGCACCTGTCCGACATACTCGACGATGAAGTCGCCCGGGAAATTCGCCTCGAATTTGTCTTTGTTTTCAAACGGATAGTGGAACTGCGCAAACGGCATACTACCGCTCTCGAACCAACAGTCCATGACCTTGTCGATACGCGTGTAGGTTTCATTGTCGATCGTAAACGTCACGTCGTCAATCCATGGACGATGGTAATCCTCGAGCTCGACACCGCTGAGTTCCTTGAGCTCCGCGTAACTACCGACAACTTTGACCTTGCCACTTTCCGACTTCCAAACTGGCATCGCCGTCGCCCAGAAGCGATCGCGGCTGAGATTCCAATCTGGCGCTTGCTGGATAGTCTTTTCGAACCGACCGTGCTTCACGTGCGGCGGGAACCAATTGATCGGCTGATTGTTGTCGATCATCTCTTGACGCTGCCCAGCAATGTCCATGAACCAACTCGGGTGCGCGCGGTACATGAGCCGCGTACCGCAGCGGTGACAATGCGGATAACTGTGGCGAATATAATCAATTTTCCAGACAGTTCCCCGTTCTTTGAGTTCTTTGGCAATTTGTTTGTTGGTCTCCCAAACGTTCCGCCCTGTCCAATCGCCCTCGGTGAAATAGCCATTTTCGTCGATCGTATGGACAACCGGGATGTTGTTTTTGCGCGCAATTTCAAAATCTTCTTCACCGTAAGCCGGCGCAAGATGCACGATTCCGGTGCCATCTTCGTGACTAACGTAGTCCGCTGCCCAAACTTTATGCGCGCCCTCGCCGCGGTCTACGCCAAGCAGCGGCTCGTACGACAGCCCGACAAGCTCATCGCCTTTCAGCTCGC
>JBLMYZ010000041.1:0-14860 GCA_050258575.1 Acidobacteriota bacterium | reverse complement strand
ACCTGTCTTTCGAACTATCCTGACAACGACATTATCCGCTGCGGTGCGGCAAATCGAACGGCGTTTATCGAAAAAGTTCGCGCCAACTCAACCGGTGATCTACAGGACATTTTTGCTCACTATGGTCTGTCCACGAACGACTATAACCGCTTTGCCCGTGAAGCAAAAAGCGGTAAGTCCGACCCTGACGGACGGATTATTGTTGATGGTAAAGACGTTGCAACCGGCGCACACAGCCTTGGGCGTCAGGAAAAACCCGGCAAATCTAGCCCGGTAACAATCAACGGCAAAACCTACCACGAAAGCGCTATTGGCAGTGTGACAAAATACCAGAATGATGTCATGGTTTTGTTCGATAGCAACGGCAATGTCCAGTTTGTAGTGATGAATATCTGCGGCAACCCGATTCGCGTTGACAAACCAGCACCAGAACCAACCCCGACCCCAACACCCACGCCAACCCCAACTCCGGAAGAAAGGCGTAGCGTTAGTATTGAAAAAAATGTCGAAGGCGCCAAACGCTTCAAAGCAACTGTCGGTGAAGAATACACATACAAGATCGTTGTAAAAAACACCGGAACGGTAAAGTTGACAAACGTGCTCGTTACGGATGTCGCTGAAAGCGGTGTTACGCTCGTTGACAGCAACGGTGTCGGTGAACTGACTGACGGCCGTAACTGGAAACATACCCTCGACATCCTTGATGCAGGCGAGTCAAAAGAGTTCACCCTGACTGCTAAGGTTGAAAAATACACCTCAGATGAGCTGTCAAACAAAGCCTGCGTCAAAACAACCTACGGCGAACGAACGCTGAACGACTGCGACTCGGCAATCGTCACAGTTCCAAAGCCTGACCAGGTTGAGGTATGCGTGGTTGAAACCGGCAAAACCAAATTCGTCGACGCTGCTGACCAAAATAACGAGGGCTACGCCCCTGTTGGCGACGCCGATTGCAACCCCGCACCGAAAGGCACGGACGAACTGCCAAAAACTGGCCCGAGCGAAACGATCGCAAGTATTCTCGGCCTCGGCTCACTCGCTGGTGCTGGCTACTACTGGCGCAGCGGACGCAAAGCCTTTTTCGGTAGCGCGCTCGGCAAATAAGTCATGTAACCCTCAATAAGTCATGTAACCCTCTGTATAACCCGCTCTCGCAGCGAGTTATGTTTGTTGGTCGCGGTTCAACCGAAAACCAAACGTCGAACCTTTGCCTTCCTCGCTCTGGAAAATAATCACCCCGCCCAGCGCCACGACGACTTTTTTGGCCATAAACAGGCCTATTCCCGTCCCGTCTGGCCGCTGTTTTTTAGCATTTGACGCCCGTGAAAACTTCGTGAAAAGTTTGTGCTGTTCAGCTCGCGGTACGCCAATACCCTGGTCGATCACCCGAAACTCAACGTGCTTCGCAGTATGCGTCAGAACAATTCGTATAGTACTGCCCTGCGGCGAATAGTAGATAGCGTTGTCGATGAAATTCATCATAACCTGGCGGATTTTCCCCTCGTCTATCATGAGGCTCGGGAAGTTTTCGGGGTATTCATAGTCGAGCCGCATACGTCGGGAGCTGGCAGAGATACGCAGCAGGTCTATCTCCTCGCTCAAAATATCTGCCAGGTTTGCTTCGTTCAGTTCGATCATAAACTTGCCGGTCTGAATACGTGAGATATTGAGAAAATCGCTGATCAGGTGCACCATACGTTGCGAACTGTTGAACGCTTCTTCGACAAGCTTGCGCTGCGGCGGCGTCAGCTCGCCGGTATCGCCGTCAAGCAGCATGCTCAGATAGCCTTTGACCGTCGTCAACGGTGTCCGGAGCTGATGTGACGTTAGCGAGATAAACTCGTCTTTCGCCTGATCCATCGCCCGCAGCTTTTTGTTCGTCGCCTTCAACTCCGCCGTCGCTTCCTCCACCCGCTCCTCAAGGATTTGGCTAAAGTTTTTTATATCGTTGACGTAGAGCGCGTTTTGCGCCGCTATTGCCAACTCGCCCGCTGTATTACGGAGCATAGATTCGTCTTGCTGGCTAATACCGTCTCCGCTTCGTTTATGCCCAACAATAATCGATCCAAAATACGAACGACCGCGATGAACTCGAAAAAACGATGTTGCGTTGATACTATCTAGGAGTTCAACGCGTTTGCCAAGTGGAACATCTCTTGGCACGATCACTTTATCGCTAAATGACTCTTCCAGCGCTCGCGCAACAAACCCACACTGTTTTTTTATCTCTTTAGAAAGCGGTGAATCGACACTAAAATACGTTTCACTCACTTCTTTCCCGATTCGGAAATGTACGCAAACATAGCTGACGTTAAGGGCATGGCGCAACACCTTAGCAACTCCCATACTGAGCCCTTCTGGGGTATTTTTCGCCACTAAAACGTCGTTGATTTCTTCTGATACCTTCTGAGGATCATAAGCATCTCGGTAAAACAGCCGGCGCGTTGCTTTGTCAAAAAACTTTTTCAAGGGAGCGAAACTCGATGCTAAAGCTAAAATGATAAATGTTTGTATAATATTTGCCAACAAGTTGTCCTGGATAGTTCTCCTGACGTATGTATCAAAAAGTCCAAGCACAACAAAACCGTAAGCCGCCGCTAAGAAACTAATACTAAATATGTATCCCAATAGACGAGCAACAACAAGTCTAACGCTGATAAAACGATATTTAACTATTGTATAGACCAGTGTCACAAGCCATATAGTAAGGCTAATAAATGCAAACCTTGCCGGTTGTGTACTGCCGGCTATATTCGGCAATACGACATTCGTCAAAATACCGCTCACGGTCCCAATAACAAGTCCGGAGAAAATAACGCCAAGACGAGTTTTGTGTAGGTTGTTACGAGAGCGTAACCACTCGCGAAATACCACTATATGCGCGTACATATACGCATATAGCACTGCGACAATAAACACAATATAGCCAGTTTCGCGTTTCGGCACCACATGTCCATCTGCACTGTAGCTCAATGATGACACGACAAGATTACTAAACACAGCGACGCTACCGATAGCCAATGCTAACAAAAACCACATGAGTACACGTTTCGTCACAGGCCTGCCAGCGACTTCTCTCGAGAACAGCAACACGAGCAAGCTACTTGAGAGAATAGCAAAAAATGACAATCTAACAAAAAAGAGGTTGATGACGTCTGATGAAAATATCTCTAGAAAGTTAACTGCAAGTGTCCAAATTGCGAGCGACAATATATAGATAGATAATATTCTAACAACAGGAAGTGAATAGTTTTTGACAAAAAATACCAGCGCTAGGCCGACCGCCACTATGGAAATAGCAACAACAGCAAGAAATATACCGCTAATCACTGTGTGATTCTCTTTTCTCGGCGCGTTTCATCCTGAGCGAAAACAATGCAGCCGCAGCTAACCTCATGATCGTCTTGCTCATCTCTTGCTTTGCTGTCTTTTCTGGCCGTGGCGCTACGTCCATGTTGACCGCAGCAACTGATTTGTCCTTAAATCTCCCGAAAACTTGGTTTCGCACGACTGTTGGAATATTTACCATGAGAGGTACTTGCTCCCCGATAACACCAGGAAATGTCACGGTGTGAGGCGAAAGAATCTTCAGACTACCACCAAACACATCGCGGAAACTGCGTTCGTAAACGTTTGGCTCTAGCCCGGTTGTAAACGATTCTATACCCTTTGAGTTCGCTTCTCCGAACATCTCCGCTAGCATCAACATCATGTCGATGTGACTTACGCCAGGACGCTTGAAGAGGTTTCCTATCTCTGCTATCGCACCCGGTCGTCGTCCGTTCAGCATCGCAGCAGAATCCGGTGGAAGCTGATCAAGCGGCATACGTGAGTCGGTAATTTTCGAGTCTGGGCGCCAAAAATACCGTACAGTCGCAACCATATTGCCCTGTTCATCTTTTATCCCAAAATACGTTGATGAATCGTGTAGTACATCTTTTTTGGGTAAGCCAGTTTCTTCGTCAACCGCATCTTCAGGAATTTTTCCCAAGTCTTTAAATCCTTGCGTTGCGAGTTTTCGCGCGGCGTCAATATCTTCAGGGCTTTCAAGATGGCCGATGGTATAACTCTCGTGCTCAACGCCGCGAATTTCCCTCGATAATGCTTTTAAGAAATCCCCTGCCCCTCTCGAGCCATGACGCGAACCAGGAGTAGTCTTTTCTATTTCATCGATGCTCATATTTATTCTAGATTTTTATGCTTCTGTTTACTATGATATAGTATTTTTGTAATAATGACAAAAATCGCAATCATAGAAGACGACCCGGTGATTCGGCAGATGTACCTCATGAAGTTTGAGGCGGCTGGGTTTGAGGTGTCGGTAGCAGAAAACGGGCAGCTCGGAGTCGAGCTGGTCGAAAAATTCAAACCCGACGTACTATTGCTTGACATTTCCATGCCAGTGATGAGCGGCGATGAAGCCCTTGCAGAAATTCGTAAACATGACTGGGGTCGCGATATTCCAGTACTGGTTTTGACAAACCTCGGCGAAGAAGAAGCACCAAGAACGCTCCACAGTCTGGGGATTATGAGCTATATCGTCAAAGCCGAACTCACCCCACGCCAGGTTGTTGAGCGCGTCAAGAAAGCGCTCAATGTCAAATAGTCGGCGGTTCTGCGCTGCTGCGTGCAGCGCGGATAACGTTGTCAAATAGCGCCGCGACAGTGAGTGGACCAACACCGCCCTTTTCTGGCGTCATGACAACATCGTTGCGCGCTCGCACGTCTGCCGCTACGTCGCCGATGATTTTGCCGCCCTCTGACGCGGTTGCGGCATCAACCACTACCGCCCCAGGCCGCACCATGCGCGAGGAGATTAGACCGGGCACACCAGCCGCGCTCACCACCACATCGCTCGCCTGAACGACCGGCGCAATATCGCCGCTGTGTTCGTCGAGAACAGTCACATCATAGCCCGAGTGACGCCACATCCGTGCTAACGGCGCCCCAACCAGCCGTCCATGACCAACCAGCACAATACGTTTACCCTGCAGGTTAATATTGTGTCCCGCTAACAGCCAATTGATCGCCATGGGCGTCGCCGGGTCAAGCACCGCCTGGTCGCCGAGTGCATCGACGTCTTTGGCAGGCATCACGGCGTTGAGGAACTGATCTGTTCGCGTTGTATCCGCGAGCGGCAGCTGAATAATGATACCGTGCACAGTAGGGTCTTCGTTCAGCTCATGTACCTTTACTAGTGCCTCATTTTCGGTAAGTTTATAGCTGTCAACCGCCACAAGAATATCCTCACCATATTTTTTCTTCAGCCGTACATATGTGTCGATCACCGGACTGTCGACTGTCTGAATAATCGCCAGTTTCGGAAAAATATACAGCGCTTGACGCAGGTTACGCACCTGCTTTGCTTGACGCTCCTTTATATAAAGCGCCAACTCTGTTCCGTGTAATTGCTTCATCTTAACTTATTGTACCAGATACACCACCTCTAAACGAGGCGTGTGTTGTGTTCGTAGCGATAAACAGCAAAGATCTTCAGTAGTTTGAGTAACCTGAGCAGACGCACGCCGCGCAAAATCTCAAACAACGACGTCGGTACTGGTATAGCAGCTATAAGATAAAACCAGTGGTGTCGAAAATATTTTTTTCGATCTTTAGAAAAATGCCATTCAAACCAAAATTCAGCAAGAAAAACCAGCGCAATCGCTATTTCATACACTTCGACAGCTCGCAGCTGCGCCTCGCTCAGGTGTTCAAAATGTTCAAGTGCTAAAAACGTAAAACTTAGGACAACAAGTGTCAGCATAACCGCCTCTTTGAAAAGCAAAAAGGCCCTGAGACGTTGCCGTCGCTGCTGTGAACGGTGCGCTGGCGCCACCCTACCCTCGCTACTGCGCACACGAGTGATTTCGATCAAACCCACGTACGACATACTGGGTCATCGACACATACCCACCACGCGTCAACGGTTCGGCTTCGGTGCAGTTGCTCGTTGCTATAGCTAGTGACGTCCCGCTCGGCCGCCAGTCGGGTAGTTTGTTTAGGACGCTCGTTTCAGAGATAGCATTTTTTCCGCCCGTGACTGCCGTCCACTGGCTCATCGTCGCATATATACCCACGCCTTTCGCGTTGTATTTCTGGAAAAAGCTCGTCATACCTTCAAGCGTTGCGGTATTGCGCTGCAAGGCTTCACTTGAACCAGATTGCCAGGTATTTTCTAACTCGACGTCCAGCCACCACACATAGTCGTTGATCCCCGCTGGGATACCAGCAGTTTTCGCGTGCGGCAAGAAAAACGCAAAATACGTTTCGGACGCCTTGTTCCAGCCATATTGCCACGAGCACGCCTGTGTGTTTGCACCGTCACACGCCCCGTACGGACCTGCTGTTTCGTTACCCTGCGGGTCGTAGTTGTTAGTCGGCCACGAAGTAACTTTCGGAGTGATAGCGCCCGGGTTCGCGGTGTTAACATACATCTGCATAGCCGGCTGTCCTGCGCCACCGTTCGCTGTTTTCGCCCATGTGAGCTGCTGCTCGAGGCATGGGTTTGTGTCTCCTGGACGACCACCGTTAACCCCAACCACCGTGAATACTGGGTTCACAGGAAGTGTTTTTCCGCACTGCGGATACGACACATCGTAGCCCACTACTTCGACGGTTTTCGTCGGTTTGGGCGCAGCAAAAACAGGGGCAGACGCTACACTCACAACGAGGCTAGCAAACAGCACAGCAACCACGAACTTTTTCATGATGTACATTTTACCATGTAAAATGTGAAAAACCTAACAGCATATATAGCCCCCTTCGTGATATACATCTTGCAACAACAGAGGTATTTTGCTAAAATACTGCTTGCGCGTTGAGTGCCAACACCGCCGCTCAGCATGCACTATGGGCCAGTAGCTCAGCTGGTTAGAGCACCTGCCTCTTAAGCAGGGTGTCGAGGGTTCAAGCCCCTCCTGGCCCTCCAAAAATACAATCGTACCTTGCGTACGGTTTTATTTTTATAGCTGATCTTTTTTCACTGAGATAAATGCGCTCCACTGACGGATGAGTCGCAGAACGGTTTTGAGCGGCAGCTCGATCAACATGTCGAGAACAAGTGCTACGACATTGACTTGGCTGTATTTTTCGCTGATCCAGCGACCAACCACGACGAACGGCATGTACAGAAAATCACGCACCAGCGTCACGCCGTTTTGCCGTGTTTCGACCGACTCTATCTCGCGAATCATGCGACTCAGTCGGAAGCCGAGAAAGCTCGCCCCTGACAGAAATACAAAGAAGATCAGCAGGTGCAGCCAGTCAAAATGCAAATACATAAACAGCAGCCAGGCCACGCCGCCAAATACCGCCAACATAAACAGCGTATAAAGCACGTTGTACATTGCACCGAATTGTTTTTTGGCACGCTTTAACTGTTTTTTTGGTGCATCATAGAACATTTCTTCGGCCTGCTTTGTCAGACGAATCGTGTTAGCCGAGGTCGGCAGTGTTAGAGTTGTCCGCAGTAACATCATATATAACGGCGGGAAAAAGAGGTTAACAAGCAGCGCTGGCCAGATAATTCCGCCATGTATCATGTAGTCGTACGGCACTTCTATAGCGATACCGATAAGAAACTTCGTGATCACCAAAAACACGATACTCTTGACAATACCTCTGTTAATACGTCGGTTTATTGTCGCATACTCTGCCCCAACTTGTTCCTCAAACGCGCCCAAAAAGCGCTTTTTATGGGACAGCAGCTGGCGGAACTGCTCTGACTGCGTTTCCAGCATGCGCTCCACAACGCGCAGCGGCGCACCTTCAACACTCACATAACGGGCGAGTTTGTCGGCGGTCGGCGACGCTAGCAAGGTGTCGATTTCGGTGTTGATACGACAATACATCGCAAACGATGAGGGATCTGCCTGGTAGCTCGTCAGCAGCGCTGCGCGAATCATTGCCTCGTCCGCTTTGACGAGCGAGCGTTGGATCCCTATGAACAATGCTTGGTCAACATCTCGCGGTGTTTTTTCGGGAAACAGCGCCGAAATATCGACAATCTGTTTAAAATGTTCGAACGCGAACTGCGCATAGGCATCGCGAAGCGTACCATCCTGAAACAACCGCGCTACGTCAACCGCCAAGACATCCACCACCCACGGCTCGACCTTGGTGTTCAGCAACGTTTTGTCAGCGTGAACACCTGCATAGGCCGCGTAGTACGACGCCGCAAGTTTGTTGATGCGCTTGAGTACGTTTTCGCCAATAGAATCGTTAGGAATATAGCCTGCAAATGTCAGTTCAGTCACCAGCTCCTCTGCGCTGGTCGCTGCCGCGTCAGCTGAACGAGTCATAAACAGTCGGTTGTAGTAACGCCTAACGGCATTTTTCAACAGCAAATGTTCTTCGCTGTTTTCAGCGGCGTTGCGGAGCTGTTCATACGCCGCCGTGACGACGCTCCCCGCGCCAACGACGTGTACTTTTTCGTCGCGCATTTGCTTTTTGTCACGCGAACGCTGCTGCCTCTCGACGTGATCGAGAACATGGTACATCTTTTGGCCAAGCGCGTTTAGGTCTTCCATAGCAATAACGAGGCCAATTATATACTAAAACTAGTAAAAAGGAAGATTCGACCAACCCAGGTGACGTCTTTCACTGGAGTGATATCTTGCCGGAGCAAGATGAGAACTGTTATACTATACCTGTTGTGCACCCGTAGCTCAGTGGATTAGAGTAGCTGGCTTCGAACCAGTTGGTCGCAAGTTCGAATCTTGCCGGGTGTACCAACTTTGTGCACCCGTAGCTCAACTGGGGAGCCTTCAGCGTAAAAACACGCGAAACGCTCTATCCAGAGATATTTTGTGCGAAGGGTGCGAACATTGTGCACCCGTAGCTCAGCTGGATAGAGCGTTGGTTTCCGGTACCAAAGGTCGTGCGTTCGAATCGCGCCGGGTGTACCAGATAGAGTAGCGATGATTCGTGAAATAAAAATACAGCAACGATATACTGAACAAGAAGTATAAAATAATCCTAGTGTCTTGAAGTGATTGTGCTATACTTTAAACATCACTAACCAATGGGAGGTTCTATGGATAAAAAGCAGCCCGCTGTTACCCCAAGTAATACTATGGACAACGGCGTAAAAAGTTACCTGGTCATGGTCGTTCTGGCGTTCTTCGCCTCTGTGACCGGACTCGCACGCGCCTATCGCGGCGAGAAAGTTGGTTGGATTCGTTTTTGGATGTTTGTGGGTTCATACGTCCTGATGATCGTCCCGTTCCTCAATATTTTGAGCGGACTCGCACTGATCGTACTCAGCATCTGGGGTATCGTTGACTTCTTCCTCGTATATCGTCTACGTGACGACGCCGAGGGTAAACCACTCCACGCAACTGCACGCGATATCAAGTGGGCTGGCGTCTTCAATGTCCTTTACATCGTATTCCTAGCTCTTGGTGTCGTCGTGATCATCCTGAGCATTATTTTCTCGGCAGCTCTTTTGAGCAGTATCAGCAACTACCGAAACCCTGCAAACAGCTACAACAACTCAAATAGCAGTTCTAGCGGTTCTAACACTTCTACGACAGCGAGCAAAAATGATTCAGAGGCTGTTCTCAGCGCCTACGAAACACTCGCAGATGGAATGAGCAAGTCAGAAGTCGAAAGTGCTTTAGGTGTTTCGACTGACAGTTGCTCGGAGTACAGTTTTGGCGACAGCACGAGCGAGAGCTGTAGCTACGGTAGCTACGAAGACGGATACAGTATCACTATCGGCTACACCAACGGTGCGCTGTCTTCGAAGTCAAAATACGTTTACTAGATATTTCGCTATAAACGACAGAAAACCGACACCTAACAAAAGTGTCGGTTTTCGCGTATACTGAGAACATGAAACAGCTAAAAAACACAAACCTCTCCTCCTTCACTTCGCTTCGTGTTGGCGGACCGGCGAAAAATCTCGTACTGGTAGATTCATCACACGAGTTACTCGATGTGTTGGAACATGACAATTCATGCCAGCACGTGCTCGGTTTTGGCTGTAATATTTTAGTGAGCGACCAAGGTCTGCCTGGCACAACCGTCGTTGTTCGCGGCGGAGATGTCGAAGTTGAGGACACGCTTATCGTCGCAGACACCGGCGTCTGGTGGGACAACGTAGTGCTAACAGCTACCCAACACAGCCTGTGGGGCCTCGAGCTCATGAGCGAAATCCCTAGCAGTGTCGGCGGCGCGGTATTTGGCAATATCGCGGCCTATGGCGTACAGATCTCCGATGTCCTTGAGTGGGTTGACGTATACAACCGAAAAAGTCATGTTGTCACGCGTCTCGCCGCAAAAGAAATCGCCTTTTCTTATCGTCATAGCTCTTTGCAAGATCAGCCGGACGATGTTATTTTGCGTGCCGCCTTTCGCCTCAGCCAAACACCGCTCCACGCCCTCACCTACGACTCAGCCATTGCTATTGGCGAAGAATTTGGCCTCTCGCTCGACTCGCTCGGCGAACGCCGGAAGATTATTGTTGAAACCCGCCGGCGTGCCGGGTCGATATACCACTTTGACGACCCGCATGCCGAACGTAGCGCTGGTTCTTTTTTCAAAAACCCGCTTGTCAGCACCGAACAAGCCCGTTTTTTGGCGTCATTTGACGAAACTGGTAAAACGCTCGAACGTGTCGAGCACCAGAGCAAAGTACACGGCGGCGACAGTCGTCGCGCGTCGGCTGCCCACGTACTCCTGGCTGCCGGTTTTTCGCGCGGCCAACGCTGGGGCCAGGTTCAGCTCCATGACCGTCACGTACTCAAAATCGTCACGCATGACGGAGCAACTGCGTCAGACGTCTACGCAGTTGTGCAGGAAATACTCACTACTGTGCACAAAAAACTCGGCATCACGATTGAACCCGAAGTAAAATTCCTCGGGTTTTAACCCTTCCCTACTGCATTTCTATACACGTGTATGAAAATGTACTATTTGTCATTTGGCAGAGGAAACTCGAGCGCAAACGCTTCAACTTCTTTACGAAGTTTAGCAAGTTTTGCTGCGTCGTCGCGCGCCTCAACCGCCTGCTTCATCCACTCGGCAATCCGCGCCATGTCGTCTTCTTTTAACCCGCGCGTCGTCACCGCCGGTGTCCCAAGACGAATACCGCTCGGCCGAAACGGCGGCAGTTCGTCATCCGGCACGGCATTTTTGTTCAGTGTCAGCCCTATGACATCGAGAGCCTCCTCGACAACTTTGCCGTCTAGCCCAAAACTTTTGTGAACATCTGCCAAGATCAGGTGGTTACTCGTCCCGCCGGTCACGAGGTGAAAGCCGCGTTTTTGCAGCTCGCTTGCCAGCCGAGAGGCATTTTTGATGATCTGCTCAGCATAGGTTTTAAACTCCGGCTGCAGTGCTTCGCCAAATGCAACCGCTTTTGCTGCCACTATGTGCATGTGCGGCCCGCCCTGTGTTCCCGGAAACACTGCCCTGTCAATGAGGGTTGGGATATTTTCGAGCGTTTTTTCGGGTGCCTTGAGTGGGTTCGAGACTTTGCCTTTACTGAGGATCAGCCCGCCGCGCGGTCCGCGCAAGGTTTTGTGCGTGGTCGTCGTGATAACGTGAAACCCGTAATCAAACGGATTTTTGACGACACCAGCCGCGATCAGCCCGGCAATATGTGCCATGTCCGCCATAAGCATGCACTCCGGCCCTACCTCTTTCGCAATCTCGGCAAATTTGGCGTAATCAAGCTCCCGCGGGTAGGCGCTAAACCCGGCGAGGATGATTTTTGGTTTATGCTCGAGCGCTAGTTCGCGCAGCTCATCGTAGTCGATCTCACCCGTTTCCGGGTCTTTCATCTTGTAGCGGATAAAGTTGTACTGGTGCGCGCTCCGCGTCACCGGCGCTCCGTGCGTGAGGTGCCCGCCGTGTCCGAGATCCATCGCCAGCACCGTGTCGCCTGTTTCTAACCACGCATAGTACACGGCTTCGTTTGCCGGTGCGCCGCTATGTGGTTGGACGTTGGCGTGGTCGGCTTTGAACAGTTTTTTGGCGCGCTCGATTGCAAGCCGCTCAAGCTCGTCAGTGTTCTGTTGCCCGCCGTAGTAGCGCTTGCCCGGGTAGCCTTCGGAATATTTGTTGGTAAAAATACTCCCCATCGCCTCGAGCACATCGCTCGAAACATAGTTTTCGCTCGGAATCAGTTCCAACCCGCGGCGCTGCCGGTCGGTCTCTTTGCCAATCAAATCTGCAACAACTGTATCTTTCATCGCTACCTCCTCTGTTCATCTTCTACTATACACTATTGCGAGTATTATATCGCATATGATATAATCTCACTATGTCATACAAGGAAAAACTTGGTCAACTGATTCACGACAGCCGTATCAACCGCGGCATGACGCAGGCGGAGCTCGCTGACGCGCTAGGAACGAGCCAGAGCGCAATCAACCGTATCGAAAAGGGCGGTCAAAATATGAGCCTGGAAATGCTCGCTCGTATCAGCGAAGTCCTGTCGAGCAACCTCATGTCATTTACGTCATCTGGCTCGAACCTGGAAGTTCACGGCGGCAAGCGGCTGTTAGGATCTATCACGGTCAAAACCAGTAAAAATGCGGCGGTTGGATTGCTCTGTGCTGCGCTACTAAACAAAGGAACGACGACCCTACGATGCGTACCGCGCATCGAAGAAGTCAACCGGATTATCGAGGTGTTGACGAGTATCGGCGTCAAAACCCGCTGGGAAAAAAACGACCTTGTGATTACCCCGCCAGCACGTCTGAAACTTGAAACTATCGACGTCGAAGCGGCAAAACGTACACGCACTATCATCATGTTCCTCGGGCCGCTACTGCACCAGTATAAACACTTTACGATCCCATTCGCTGGCGGCTGCAGTCTCGGAACGCGCACCGTCGAACCTCACCTGGTTGGGCTCGAACCGTTTGGTATGAACGTTGCGGCTCAAACCGACTACTACGACATCACAACTGTGCCAAAGAGTCCCGAAAAAACTATTGTCCTCACCGAGCGCGGCGACACAGTGACTGAAAACGTGCTCATGGCAGCCGCCTTGTCACCCGGCACGGTGACGATACGAAACGCTAGCCCGAACTACATGGTGCAAGACGTTTGCTTCTTTTTGCAGGCTCTTGGCGTCAAAGTTGAGGGAATCGGCACGACGGTGCTGCGCGTGACTGGCAAAAAATCTATCAAAAAAAATATTGAATATTTTCTGAGCGAGGATCCGATCGAGGCAATGAGTTTTGTGGCAGCCGCGGTCGTAACCGACTCCGAGCTCACTATCAAACGCGCGCCGATAGAGTTTCTCGAGCTAGAACTAGCAACGCTCGAACATATGGGTCTCGTGTTTGATCTCACGAAAGAATACCGTGCTCGCAACAGCCAAACTCGCCTAGTCGATATCACTATTCGACGCTCAAAGCTGGTCGCGGCCAAAGACAAAATCCACGCTCTGCCTTTCCCGGGTATCAACATGGACAACCTGCCGTTTATGGCACTTATCGCCACAGTTGCCAAAGGTCGAACGCTCGTTCATGATTGGAGCTACGAAAACCGCGCTATTTACCTGACAGAGCTCACCAAGCTCAACGCCGCCGTCGAGATGCTCGACCCGCACCGCGTGTATATCGAGGGACCGACTCGTTGGAAACCAGCAGATGTTATTGCCCCAGCTGCGCTCCGGCCGACGGTTGTTATTTTGCTCGCCATGCTAGCGACGCCCGGTGTGTCGCGGCTGCGCAACGTCTACCAAATCGATCGCGGCTACGAACAGCTCGCTGAGCGACTCAACAGTATCGGTGCAGAGATCCGCCCGTTCCGCGATATCTAGGATTGTTTTGACTTGATAACTGGCTTGTTGTCCTGCCACGCTACTTCGCCAAGGAGTTTTGCAAACACAACATCGCGCCCGGCTTTTGGACCGGCAAGCTCACAGCTGTACAGTGTCAGCCGATCATCGTCCGTCCGCGATTCGATCTCGACGGCATTTTCTGCCACAGCCTTTTTCTCAGTGACTTGGTAAGCATAGCGTTTACCGTTATAGTCAATATATATCTGGTCGCCCAGCGCCAACTTATCAATATGATAAAATGGCGACTTTGCGCGTGTTTGGTCTGGCGTGAGTCCGAGATTAAAACGGTGCGCCGCCACGACATAGTTACCGCCAACCTGAGGATTACCGCTCGACGGCGCACGGTGAATCGCGCCTTTTTCCAACGCCGCTGTCTCGTTGCCGTTTATGTCAACAACTGGCACATCGACGTTTATCTGCGGTAGATATATCCGGTTTTCGCCCACAGCGGGCTGCTCTGCGATAAGTTTTTTGGCAACGGCTTGCGTATCGACGTTCATCTCGGGAAGTGCCGGCGACAACGTGTTGACGAGCAAATACACCCCGCCGAACATCACTACCAAAGCCGCAACAAACCGTAGCTTGGACCGCCCCTTTTTTCCGACGCCATCTCTGTATGTGTAACGCATATGGTAGAGACACTATATCATTTTTTTGTCCTTGGACAAAATCTCCCCTGTTTGTTATAATCATCCCTGCTGATTTGGCGGATGTAGCTCAGTTGGTTAGAGCGCTGGATTGTGGCTCCGGAGGCCGTGGGTTCGACCCCCATCATTCGCCCCAAATAAATAGCCCCGAGTTTCGGAGCTATTTATTTTGTTTTCGGTGTTATCCCTCCGGGCCTTCTCATACGAGAAGCTTACCTTATACCATCCACACTTTCGAGGCGTGTTTCTTTAACATACTTCACTTCCTCAACCAAAAGCGCATCATAGTTTTGGTACCCTTTTACGACTACGCTCGCACCTATTTTAGCACGAAGTGCTAATGTGAGCCGCGCCGCCTGTGCGGGCAAGCCCGCACGCGCCCCACCAGAAAAACCCTTTGATTTTTTGAGAT
>JBLMYZ010000040.1:0-2847 GCA_050258575.1 Acidobacteriota bacterium | reverse complement strand
ATATTCTTAACTCTTAGGTCTCAAGTCTAAGATCCTAGATTCAGATACCAGATACCAGATATCGTTCTTCTTGTGACTCGTGACTTTTTTGCGACTCTCTCAGCTCTTAGATCTCAGATCTTTCGCTCTCTCGATCTCCCCCCCCCCACACCCACTCATACATCGCAACGCCAGCGGCGACGCCCACGTTGAGCGAACGAGTCGAACCGAGCTGTTCGATGTGAAACGTCTGGTCGGCGAGCGCCAACAATTCGGCCGAAATACCGCTGTTTTCTGAACCAAACACCAACACGGCATTGGGCGTAAAAACGGCCTCAGCAAGCGGTCGCGACGCCACGTTGTTTTCTATCGCAACTATCGACTTGCCAGCCGCGTGTACCTTGGCCGCAAAATCCTCTGGAGTTGCATGGTATACCACTCGCAAGTACTTGTCGGTCATCATCGCGCCGCGCTTGTTCCACTGCCGCCGTCCGATCACATGAACCGTCCGCACACCGAAAGCGTTGGCGCTGCGAACAATCGTCCCCATGTTATAGTCTCGTTCTAAGTTCTCAACAGCAATCTCGAGCGAAACTCCGCGCGCGTCCAGTTGGCGCACAATCTCTTCGTGCGACATGCCTTTGAACTCGTCTACAACGTTGCGCGTATCCATACCTCTAGTATATCACGGTAAACTTGACTTTTTATACTTTCGTGGTAAAATGGTAAATTACCATTCAAACTGTGCAGCGTCTTGCGGTGATAGTCCAATATAATCCACGTCAAAACTACCGCGCGCCACCGATAATCTCGTCACCGAACCCGTTGGCAGCAGCTCGTCTTCGCCCACAACCTCCGCCATACTCAAACCCAAACGGTCCTTCAAACAACTCGCAATCGCTTTTCGCGACAACACTGCAACATACAGCCCACTGTTTTTCTCAAACACCCACTCGTGCATACTACGTTCAATCTCGTGCAGCTCCCGCCCGGTCCGTTCAAACGCTAACTGCTCCCCGATAGGTGTCGACAGGCCAGCCGTCCCAGCGACTATCTTGGCAGCTTCGTGCGACCGCCGCGAAGGAGCGCATTCGAAAGATGTCGGCTTGTTGCCTGTTATTTCGAGCAGCCAGCTTCCAACCTCGTGAGCCTGCGCAACGCCGTGCTCCGTCAGCCCATATTCTGGCCCATGGCTCTCGCTATGAGGCCGCTGCGCCTCAGGGTGTCGCACAAAAAATATCTGCGTCATATATGTAGTGTACGTGCGAACCACCCTGCGACACAAGCATGAACGGTTCGGAAGGTATATAATAGACCTATGACAAGGTTTTGGAGAGAGGGTGTCCGGCATGTATAGCTTTGGACCATTGCCGCGTGTCGGCAAATCTGGCCGGATTATTGGCGCCCATCAAAAGATCGACCGTATCGCCCGACGCGAGTTCGAGTCGTTGCTGTCGCCGCAGCTGGCGTTCCCAGCGATTTCGGATATTTTGCAGTTCGAGGGGATCAACGGCCCAGATGGCGTGAAACTAAAAAGCCCGGGTGTCGACGAGCCATGGCATTTTATCGACCCAAACAACCCAGAGGACACCACTCTGGTACGCGACATTATTTACCATCAGCAAAATCTCATCCGTGCGCTCGCGCAGCACGACACGATTCGCGCCGCGTTCGAAGCGGCATGGTTAGCTCACGCAGTCGTCGATGGACTAACGCCGGCACACCAAACGAGCCACACCGAGACGCTCAAAATCTTGCGTGAAGAAACCCAGCTCAAAAAAACCTTGCGCAGCAAACTCATCTTGCCCGGCGACGGTTCACCGAAACAATTTGTCAAAAACAACTGGCATCACTGGGGTGCGGGCGGAGTCATGACGGCGCATACGTTGTTTGAGGCTGGTGTCGCCACGACGATCCAAGGGCTGCGATACGACGGGCTCGTACCGCCGCAGACCACCCTGGACCGCGCCGCTACCGAAGGTCTCGAACGGTTATTTCTCGAGGCGGTGCAAAAAGTTGCCGCGCTCGACCTTTATACGCTCTACAAAAAACGCGGTTGGACACGCAGTATCGCCACAATCACCCGCCGCCAGCTAATGCCTGTTATCATCGAAACTGTCCAACTTGCTTGGTACACCGCCTACACCGAAGCGCTGAAAGGCGCGTCATGAACATGCGCCTTATCGCTGGGCGCTACGGCGGACGGACGATCTCTGCACCTGACACGCCGCGTACCCACCCCATGGGCGAGCGAATTCGAGGGTCGTTGTTCAATATCCTCGGTGATATCTCTGAGGCTCGCGTCCTCGATGCTTTTGCTGGCAGCGGCGCGCTTGGGCTCGAAGCACTGAGCCGTGGTGCGGCCAGTGTCGTGTTTATAGAGCGCGACAAAGCCGCCCAAAAACACATCGTTGCAAATATTACTACACTAGGAGTTCAAACATCTTCTCAGCTCATATCTACATCTGTTGCGAAGTGGGACGAAACCGCCCAGCAGCAATCATTTGACCTTATTTTTGCCGACCCGCCATACTTCGATCTCCAGTTATCCACACTTTCCCGCCTCGTCAAGTATTTAAAAACAAACGGGCTTATGGTAGTATCATACCCAGGTAGGGAGTCAGCGCCGACCGTTAATGGGGTTGTTGTGGTGGACAAACGTAGTTACGGAGACGCGGCGCTGGCCTTCTACCGCCTGAGCGCCTAGGCGTTTTTTTATATTTTTGTCAAAAATACCGTCAAGTCCTCTATAATAATCCTTGAACCTTTCAAACGAAACCTATGCGGATGTGGTGAAATTGGTATACACGTTAGCCTTAGGAGCTAATGCCTTCGGGCGTGGAGGTTCAAGTCCTCTCATCCGCACCA
>JBLMYZ010000039.1:0-6774 GCA_050258575.1 Acidobacteriota bacterium | reverse complement strand
CACTGGGTTTTACGACCTGATGTCGTTGGAAGATACGGTATTTATAGAGGAAAATGATGTGACGCTCACAACAACAAGCGGATCTATTTATCTGTCACAACAGCAGCTGTCAACCTGGGCGATCTGGACCGACCAGCTTGGCGACTATGTCTGCGTCGAGCCAACCTACGGCGGTAATCGTTTCCTTCTCCCCGCTCAGCCAGATGAGCTACTCGCCCCTGGCGAGGAAAGAGAGTGGGGGATGAGGGTTGGGGCGAGAGATTGAGAGAACGAAAGATCGAGAGATCGGAAGAACGAAAGATCTGAGATCTGAGAGCTAAGAGCGGAGAGAATCGCAAAGAGCTATTGATACTTACTAACTTACGCACTCTTCCACATCCTCACCTCCGACCAGAGCCTGTCGACCTTCCGAGTTGGCATCTTATTCCTAGCACTCTGCCTTGACGAGTGCTAACTGACGTTGCTATACTAGGGGTATTGTCAACCTAATAAAGGAGGAACCACTTGTGAGTACTGCACTAACACCGCTGGCTGACCGAGTTGTAGCGGTTCGCGAAAAAGCCGAGACAAAAACCGTTAGCGGGCTATATTTGCCAGACAGCGCCAAAGAAAAACCGTCCTACGCGGTTGTTGAAGCTGTCGGGCCAGATGCTAAGAGCCTCAAAAAAGGCGATCGGATCGTTTTCAAAGAATACAGCACCACTGAGCTGAAAGTTGCCGACGTCGAATACCTGATCGTGAAAGAAGAGGACGTTTTGGCAAAGCTCGCGTAGCTAAACAGTCAAAACGTGCACTGTAGATTATAGAATGTAACAAACAGCAGAGGTAGAAACTCTCTCAGACTCTGCTTTCGGAGGAAACACTATGGCAAAGAAAATTTTTTACGATGACGATGCGCGGACGCGCGTTCTGGGCGGCGCGCAGGCGTTGTACGACGCCGTCAAGGTAACGATGGGGCCAAAAGGCCGTAACGTCGTGATCCAGAAAGGCTACGGCAGTCCAACCGTCACTCATGACGGCGTGACGGTCGCCGAGGGTGTGGACTTGCCTGAAAACGACGACGAAACACTCGGTTTTAAGGTTGGTGCAGAACTCATCAAACAAGCTGCTACCAAAATGAACAAAGCTGCTGGCGATGGCACCACCACAGTGACTGTCCTCACATATAGTATTTTGAAAGAAGCCAACCGCCTGATCGCGGCCGGTCATAACCCCATGGAGCTGCGAAAGGGCGTCGAAGCCGCCGGTGCAAAGATTCTTGCCGAGCTCGACAAACGCGCCGAACCGGTTGCCGGCAAAACGAACCGCGTCGCAGAGGTGGCGAGCATCTCGGCGGGCGACAGCGAGATCGGTAAACTGATCGCTGGTGTGATAGACAACATCGGTAAAGACGGCGTGGTGACCGTCGAAGAGGGCAAGGGCCTCGCCATGGAGTCGGAGGTCGTCGAAGGGTTCACGTTTGACCGCGGTTACGTCAGCCCCTACATGGCCACCGACACTGCCCGCATGGAGGCTGTCTACGAGAAACCGGCCATCGTTATCTCAGACGGCAAGGTCAGCTCTGTCCAGGAATTCCTGCCGATTCTCGAAAAACTAGCGGCTGCTGGCAAAAAAGACGTTGTTCTGATCGCCGACGATGTCGAAGGCGAAGCCCTGGGCGTGTTGATCCTCAACAAACTCAAAGGTGTCTTTAACACCGTTGCCGTCAAAGCTCCGGCTTTTGGCGACCGGCGCAAAGAGGTGCTTGAAGATATTGCTACTCTGACCGGCGCAGAGGTGATCAACTCAGAACGCGGTTTGACGTTTGAAAATGCCGATCTCAACGTTATCGGGACGGCCCGCAAGGTGATCGTTACCAAGGACGAAACAACTATTATCGAAGGTGCTGGCTCAGCCAGTGATGTCAAAGCCCGTATCGCGCAAATCGTTGCTCAGGCAGAGGCAGCCTCAAGCGAATACGACAAAGAAACGTATCTGAAGCGCGCGGCGGCACTGTCTGGCAAAGTTGCAGTCATCAAAGTTGGCGGTGCCACAGAAACAGAGATCGAGGAGAAGAAGTTCCGCGTTGATGACGCTGTGGCGGCCACCAAAGCCGCTCTGGCCGAAGGTATCGTCGCTGGCGGCGGCGTGACGCTCGTCAACCTCGCCGACACGCTCAAAGGAACCGACCCCGGCACTAGCATTGTCCGCGAAGCGCTGTATCAGCCGTTCCGACAACTCATGCGAAACGCCGGCCTCAACGCCGACGCCCTCCTTGCACAAGTTCAGGCCGCCAAAGACGGCCAGGGTATCAACGTGAATAGCCCGGAAAAAGTTGTCGACATGGTTACGAACGGTGTTGTTGACCCTGTGATGGTCACAAAACAGGCTCTTCAAAACGCCGTGTCTATCGCCGCAACTGCTATGACGATGGGTGCGCTCGTCGTCGATATCCCCGAAAAAGAAGCCCCGGCCGCACCGGCCGGCGGCGGGATGGGGATGTACTAGGCTAGAGTAAGGGGATTGATGCTAAAAAGGGGAAATCCCGCGTAAACAGAGGTCTCTCACGGCCTCTGTTTAAATCTGCCCTAACCCTGTTTTGTCAATATATTTGCCTAGCAACCGCACAGACAACACCCACCCCACAGCAGCCACAGACCACTCTTTCTATCCTACGTCCAGCCGCCGTTTTTTGTGTATTTTCTGAGTCCGATCGGACTTAAAAAATACACAGCTAGGGCGAGAGAACTGAGTTTTCTGGTTGTTGAAGCAAAAACAACCTGTCTCGACAGCAGTGTGGATACACGGAAGATTTACGAGCTAACCAGTGTCTGTATTTGTTGAGAACAGTGGAACTTTGTATGGATCTGAGACAGTTATGATGTCATGCGACAAGCGCAGTCCTCATCGAGGAGGCCGCTCAGGATAACAGAGATGAACAAGTTGATTACTGGCCGGGGTTTGAGAAGAAATCGATTTCTTTGATAACGTCGAGGAGGGCTTGGGCGCGTTTGGTTTCGTCCTCGATCGCTTTTGCGGCGTCGTGGACGGCTGGTACGAGTGATTTGTCGTCGGTAGAACGGATGATAAGCAACAGGGTGTTGAACTTTTCCTCAGCAGGGAGGTCGAGTTTATCGACCAGCGGACGGAGTTCGGTCAGGGCGTCTTTTTTGATCGACTCGAGGTCGCCGCCATCAGAAGCATACGGCCCCGACAGGGGTGCCACAGTCACAGGGGCAGCTGGAGCTGGCTCAATAGCTGGCAGGGGAGCAACTGGAGATTCTTCAAACTGCAACTCTGGCGTCTCTACGGGTGCAGGTTGGTTCGGCTCAGCGATAGGGTCAACCGGTGCTGGCGCTGCCGGATCAGCTGGCGGAGGGGGCGTTGTTGTATCTACAACGGGAGGTGCTGCCGCCGCCATGTTTTTGTTCATGTCTTCTAGTACTTTTGCGAGCTCAGCGTCGTCCGTCACTGGCGCTACTGTTGTTTTATTCATACCCACCCCTGTAACTTACTATTATGTATCTCTTTACAGCATACCATAAGCGCCAAAAATTTTGTATACTAAAATGCATATGGATATTCTCGACAACCTCAACCAGGTCGCGCAGCGCGACACAAAAAATGCCCTCGGCATGGCTGGCGGCGAAGCCGAACAGCTCGTTCAACAACTAGATATTGTCAACCCGCCAGACCACGTCCCAACGTTTCGGCAGGTTGTTGTCGCTGGCATGGGCGGTTCGGCGCTCGCTGGCGATATGTGCCGCGATTGGCTCGACTTGCCTGTGCCGCTACAAGTGGTCAAAGATTACACGCTGCCAAACTACGTCAGCTCGGAGACGCTGGTGATTGCCTGTAGTTTTTCCGGCAACACCGAGGAAACTTTGTCGGCATTTGAAGATGCCCGGCAAAAAGGGGCTTTTGTTGTGGTAGCTGCTGGTGGCGGACAACTTGTCGAGGCAGCCAAAAAACAGGGGTTACCGTATGTTTTTATGCCCTATGACGGAACAACGCCACGCATGTTTTTGCCGACCAATCTCCGCGCGTTTCTCAACATATTTGTCGCGCTCAAACTCGTGCAAGACAGTGTGTTTGACGAAGTAGCGGCCGCAGCCGGTCGGCTCGCGTCGCTGAAAGAACGGTTTGGCGTCGATGTGCCGTCTAGCGACAACCTCGCAAAACAGCTTGCCTGGCACGCGGCTGGTAAAACATCGGTATTTTACGCTGGCGGACGGCTGCGTTCCTGTGCGTACAAGTGGAAAATCGCTGTCAATGAATCCGGCAAAAATACTGCCTGGTGCCACGAATACAGCGAGTTTAACCACAACGAGTTTATAGGCTGGAGCTCGCACCCGATCGAGAAACCGTTTGCCGTGTTCGATATTCGCTCGAGCTTTGAACATCCGCGCATAGGGAAGCGTTTTGAGCTGTCGAACCGCCTCCTCAGCGGGCTTCGACCCAAAGAAACAGAGATTCGACTAGAGGGTGAAACAATGCTTGAACAAATGCTCTACAGCAATATTCTCGCGGACTACACAAGCGCGTATCTCGGCATCCTCAACGGCGTCGACCCGGCACCCGTGCCGCTGATCGAGAAGCTGAAGAAGGAGTTGGCGCAGGAGTAGGGCAGGAGGTTAGTGCGTAAGTTAGTAAGTGCGTAAGTATTTTTTGAGATTTTCTCAGCTCTTAGATCTTAGATCTCAGATCTTGCGTTCTTTCGCTCTCCCGATCTCCCACTCTCCCCATCTATCACTGATACTGCCGTAACGACTCGATCGGGTCTTTGCGGGCGGCTTTGACGGCAGGATAGAGACCAAACAATACCCCGATAAACAGCGCCATCCCAACTCCTGCAAGCGTCACTTGCCAAGTGACAGCCGGCTGAAACGACAGCTGTGTCGCGATCGCGAATGCTAGTCCGTACGCCACAAGCAACCCAACAAGCCCGCCGACGATACACATAAGGAGTGCTTCGAGCAGGAACTGGCCGAAAATATGCCGGTTCGTCGCCCCGAGCGCCTTACGAATACCAATCTCGCGGGTTCGTTCGCTAACACCGACCAGCATGATGTTCATAATACCAATACCCCCCACCACGAGCGTCACCGCCGCCACGATAGCCGTAACGATCACCACCTCGCGGAAGAAACTATTGGTCGACAGGGCGATCTCTTCACCGGCGAGAACTTGAAAATCGCGCTCACCCTGGTGGTTATCGAGAAACGCCTGGCGAAGATCCTCCTGGGCCTGTTGTATGCGGCCAATATCTTTCGTGGTCATGATAATTTGCTGAATCTGGGCAATACCTTGGTTAAAGCTCTTGCCGTCGTCAAAGCTAACGTAGACGGTTCTGTCGAGGTCAATCCCAGCGAGGTTGATCGGCGCGTTGGTATTTTTTACAACCCCAATCACCACATGAGGCCGTCCCTTGATGGTCAGCTGCTGCCCCAACACCAGATCTGTTCCGTACAGCTCGACCGCCAGTTTGTGGCCGATAACAACCGTGTCACGAGAGGTTGTGTTGTCTAAAAACTGCCCCGGACCAATTTTCAGACCAATAATCTGTGCAAACTCGGGTGATGTCGCGACGATCGTTGCGTTGATGGCGCTTTTGTCGCCTGTTTTGGCCGAGCCGCTGAGCAGCATAACTGGGGCAACGGCACTGAGGTCGCCGTTGAGCCGCGCTGTGTTGAGGTCGCGCTCAGTCAGCGTCGTCGTAATAGCTACGCCATAGGGGTCATAGCCGTTTTGTTTCCCATGCGGTTTCGCCACAAGTACGTTATTGTCGAGTTTGTTTACCTGTCGGCGCACCGATTCCTGAGCGCCGTCGCCCAGCGACAGCACCAGCGTAATACTCGCAACGCCAATAATAATACCGAGGGTCGTCAACCCAGTTCGAACTCGGTTCGAGCGCAGCGACTGGAAAGCGATCCGGAACGATTGCATACTATGCGCCCCCTTTCGTCGCGGCAGTGTTCGCACCCAGCGCTCGTTTGCGCGGTTTTTTCACTTTTTTTCGCCTGGCAGTGTCGGAGGCAATTTTTCCGTCGCGCATTTGCAAGATTCGGCTCGCATAGCTCGTCAGTTCGGGGTTGTGCGTCACCATAACGATAGTGTTACCGCGTTTATGGATGTCGCGAAGCTCGTTCATGATAAGTTCCGAGCTTTTGCTGTCCAGGTTGCCGGTCGGTTCGTCTGCGAGGATGATCGACGGATTGTTTACTAGCGCTCGAGCAATCGCCACTCGCTGTGCCTGACCGCCGGCGAGCTGGTAGGGCATGTAGTACTCTCGTTCTTGTAGCTCGAACGTTTTGAGCACTTTACTGGCTTTACGTAGTTTGTTGTAACGAAAACCACGTTTGTAGTTCAGGGGAAGCGCGACGTTTTCTATGACATTCATACGCGAGATCAAGTTGAAGTTTTGGAACACAAACCCTATCCGGTTAGCGCGAATCGACGCTTGTTCGCGACTCGAAATGGAGGCCACCATTCGTCCGTCCAGTTCATACCCACCGTCGCTCGGGCTGTCCAAAAGGCCAAGTATGTTGAGCAGGGTCGTTTTGCCGCAACCGCTTGGCCCCATGATCGCCACAAACTCGCCTTTTTTGATCGTCAGAGAAACGCTGTCAAGCGCCGTCACTGTCGTGTCGTCGCGGCCATACACCTTTGACAGGTGCTTCAAGGATATAACGGGAACATTACCCGCCTGTTTTTTCTGATTTGCCATATCTGTTTCTAGTATAGGCTCTTTTGCTGCTATTTTTCAAGACAAAAATTCATATTACAACACATTTT
>JBLMYZ010000038.1:0-16264 GCA_050258575.1 Acidobacteriota bacterium | reverse complement strand
CACGCCGACGACTTCGGCCACGCCGACGACTTCGGCCACGCCGACGACTTCGGCCACGCCGACGACTTCGGCCACGCCGACGACTTCGGCCACGCCGACGACTTCGGCCACGCCGACGCCTGCTCAGCAGGGGAGTTCGACGACGCAGTCGTCGAACCAGGACCAGGCAACGTCCGATCAGCCCCAGCTGGCTGGTACCGCCGCTCCGAAGACGGGCGACGGTGACGAGCCGCTTACGGCTGGATGGGCGCTAGCTGCGGTTGTGGCCGCAGCTGTGGCTGCTGTTCGCCGCCACAAGACGAAGCGCTGAGCTTCGCCCTGCCCAGACAGAGGGCGGAAGAGAATCAGATTGACTAGACCCCGACCCCGCTGGTTCCCAGCGTAGAGTTTCGGTCTGATTACCCCGAGGTTTGCTATGCAGCCAAGTGTAGTAAGCCTCGGGGACTCTTCTTTTGTACGGTATTTGCATAAAATAAAGAAATGTGCTACAATAGTGTATATGCGAAGAGGAAAAGAGCAGGAGCCATATGCTAAAAGATCGTCTGAACGCTGGGATGTGAAGCTGGCGGTTGGTTTGTTTGTGTTGTCTCTGCCTAGCTCTGCGCAACAGGTCTCTTTTGACAGTCGGCTGCCGTATGACGTTCCGCACACATCACCTTCGGCGAGCGCGGCAGCGTTTCCTCTGGAAACACCAGTGCCGACACCGGCGTCGACGTCGACACCTGAACTAACGCCCGAGCGAGTTTGTCAGTCAGGGGAGCCGGTGACGTTTAGCTGGCCTGATATGGGGATACACGATGCTCCGATAGAAAAAGTCGGTGATACTGTCAACGCTGCAGGAGAGAGGGCACCCGAAGAACCGCATGGACGTGACGCGTCCGGGGCATATAGCACAGTTGGTTGGTATTCTTTGGGGCCAAAACCAGGCGCCGAACAAGGGACGCCGATTTTTTTGCTGCACAGTACGCGGCATGAGCGTTCGTTGCTCTACCCGCGAGATGAAAAAATGGCAGAACTTGACCGGATTCGACGACTTGGGGGTGAAACAGTGTTTTGGGTACTTCAAGATAATGGTAGTCGGTGTGAGTACGCTGTCAGCGCTGAGGATATGGCACTCAGGGTGAAAAAAGCAGGTGATTACCCTAAGATGTTTGCCGCCAAACAAAGTCTGCAGCCTGGAGTAACTCATGAGCGGCCACTGATAGTCACCTGTAACGGTGAGTTTGATGCGGCAGTCGGGACAAGTGCTGACGCAGCGATTTTGCAGGCTACACCTAAAAACTAACGAGACAAGTCGTATTTCTACTGTTGGTTTTAGTGCGATTTGTGTATAATCGTAACCATGAGCAGGATTATCTTGACTGATGATAAAAAACGGCGAAAGTGGTCAAAGAAGAGGATTATTGCAGCGACAGCAGTACCAATAGTTCTTGCTGCGGGCGGATTATTTTGGGCAGCGAATACAACGCAGTTATTTACTCCTCGTGTAGCGACGATAACTGGTGTGGAAGAGGTAACTGACGAAGTACGCGCTAAAGCTAACGCGTATACACAAGATAACGCCGTTCAGACTGGAACATTGACTTCGTTAGACGAAAGTGAACACATACTTACGTTGCAAGTCGATGATGCTACCGAAACACTCATGCTTCACTTCAATAACACAACGACATTTACGATGGGTCTCGCAACCAAAGAGGTCGGTATGGGGGCGTTCAAGGTTGGAGATAGAGTGTCGGTGATATATCAAAACAGTAACAATATGGCGGCCAATGTATGGAAAGACAGCGAAGACTGATTATTACAGGCGTGTTTCTCTGTGTGTTTGGCGCGACGTTTGTCATGTCGCAGTTACTGCCAATACCTAAAGCGAGTGCGCAGGCGGCGCAGTTGCCAAGCAATAGCTGGGAGCTGCGTTTTGACAGTATGTACGCGCAGTCGGGAACTGATACAAAAGTGATATACATACCTCTCGATCAATTTCCTAAAGACCTTTCTTTTGCTAACTGGCCGATGCGCAGCGACCGTTGTTCGTCGTCGACACTACCAAGCGTCAACGGTAGAAAAACACTGCCGTCACTACCGCGCCTTCGTCCAGTTCCTGATATTACGGACGACATCCCGAGCACGTCGTCGAACTGGTATGACGAGTGGACGCCTAGCGATACGCTCGTTCTGAATGCCTACCTCTATGAAAACGGAGATAAGACGGCATATAATCACGAATTCAACAAGCGGGGCAACTACCGAGCGTGGGCGGGAGATTGCCAACCTACGTCCATTCCCTGGGCAAGCATGTTACCAAACAGCGTACGGTTTAAATACAGCGCTTATCGTGACGGCGGAACGTCGGTTTTGTCACCTTGGTCAGTTCGCGGCTATAGCGTCGCGCCTTATGCCTATGGCGGCTGGGCCACAACAACCGACGATAGCAAGTTGACACGAACACTAACAAACGCCAAACTACCTACTACAGGATATGCGTGTGCCGGCGGGTCATTTGGAACGATCTGGATCGACCGTATCTTGAATGGTATCGATGATGCTTCTGGGACGTATGACGGTATTTTTGAAGGCACGGGTCACACGATTAAGCCAATATGGGGACAGGCGTGCGCTTCAGAGACTGACTATCTGTCGGATCTTTATGGTGATAACGGATATAGTTATTCTCAGATAGAGACAATACGAAACACCCGCTTAGCTAACGATAACGACAACACTAACCAAGAGATTTATTCAAATGGCATGACACTGTTCCGTACGAAGTTTACGTTGAGCGAAGAGGACATGAAAGAGATCAAAGCAGCAGAAGCGCTTGGCGGCGGGATATATCTCGACTTTGTAGCAGACGATTTTTATGTGGTGCACATCAACGGGGTACTAGGAGGCGCAAGAAGTATTAGTGCTGTTTATGATACAGTCACTGTGAACTCTGACAGGTTCAATCTCAAAGTAGGCGAAAACCTGATAGCTTTTCAGGTATATGACAAACTCCATGCCTTTGATCCTGACGGAGGCGCTGGTCTTGGCTTTGGTCTGTCTCTGAAAAAACCGGCCGGGTATAACCTTGTGCCGAGTACGCTCTGTAACGGGGCGAGTGGTCTTATAGAAGTTACGCCAGGCGCGGTCGTCAGCTGTGTTCATACTGTTGATAAGCGAGACGGAGTAGACCCTATCCAGACAGGAACAAAAGGCACGGTTGCGTGCACGGATGCTCCGGCTGCAGTGGCAAACTGTGCCAAGACTTATACAGTGAATGACTCAGCGCTTGTCTTTAGCGGGCACAATTTTACAATTCCGAGCACATGGAAAGACGGTGATAAAGTATGCCTGACGTTTTCTGTCGCTCCAGCAACAAAACCGCGATGGGGGAGCGGCAACGCCTACGGTACAAACACAGGCAATAAAGTTTGTCTCATTGTGAAAACTGCGGTGACGACGCTGACCTACCCGTTAGCACACTTCTATCGAGGCGATGTTTTTTCGTACGGTAAACTGCAGTTTTCTGACTATGATCCTGCAACGGCTCGGGGTTCACGGGTCCAGTACGCTGCGCTGGCAAATGGGGCGGTGAATAAGTTTGTGACTGCTGCGAACTATGCGGCGCCTGAACGGCTCGTGTTCTCTAACCATCTAACAGCGGGGGCGTATGGGTTTATGGGGCTGCCGCCTTTGCATGCGACCGGAGGAGTGCAGACGACTGGTTTGACACCGTCATGCCCAGGTGGAGCAAACTACAACATCAACCCGAGCGTGACAAATGGTTCGGTTGTTTACTGCGACTCTAGCCGTACACTTAAACAAGCAAAAGACTATCCTATGCGAGCAACGATTGTTGTCAAGGGCGATGTAACGATTGACGAGAATATTGTTGCAGGTACGAATCCGGCAGCTAATCTGCTCGACGTGCCTCATCTGACCATTATGGCGACAGGTAATATTACGATTGCTGCTTCAGCGACAAGGGTTGATGCGACACTTATCGCCAATGGTGAGCTACGGACCTGCGAGGTGCAACCGACAGATGCTGCGCAGTGCAACCAGCAACTGACGATTAACGGACCGACACGCGCCAAAGTCTACAAACTGTATCGAACTTATGTCAATGCGAGCAATCCCGCTGAACCTGCCGAAATATTTCGGTTCACCCCTGTGGCTATTGTCTCGCCGTATCGTGCTGCGACCTCTGACGCTACGATGGTGGTCGATAACGAAGTTGAGCTACCGCCACGCTACTAGGTTCTCTCAAAAAAATGTATTTGATGTCAAACGACCTGTGGTATAATCATAAGTGATATGAAGATACTAAACATGGTGGGCGAATTCTTCGCACTCGACATAGGTACGAACGCACTAAATCTAGTGCAACTAAAAAAGTCAGCAGGCGGCTGGTCGCTGGGCTACGCTGGATCGCAGAGTATCGATGTTAAGTTGTCAAACTCAGATGCACCGGAAGACAGGGCGCGACTCGCCGAGGCGATTCGATCGCTCATACAGCAAACCGGTGTTCGCGTGAAAGATGTTGTTCTCGGTGTGCCTTCAAACATGGCGTTTGCAACCGTTGTGGATATCCCAGATACTCCATCTGCGGAACTGTCGACGGTTGTGCGCTATCAGGCTGAGCAATATGTGCCAATGTCTCCAGACGCCTCCAAGATCGATTGGGCAGTATTGGGGAAGCTACCGAGCGATCCTTCGAAAAATGAAGTGCTACTCGTTGCGGTCGACAATAAGTTTCTTGAGGGGAGACTTGATCTCGTGGAGAGTCTCGGGCTAAATGTTATTGCTATTGAGCCAGATTCGCTGGCAATAACGCGTGCGCTGACTGATATAAAAAGCCCGAACAGCAAACTTGTCGTGCGTTTTGGCAGCAACACAACAGATATTGTTGCTGTAACAGGGGAGGCTCCAAAGTTGGTTCGAGCATTGCCGATCGGCAGTGACAGCCTAACAAAAGCCGTTATGCAGAACATTGGTGTCGATGCCGACCAAGCTGAACAATTCGTTCGGAAGTTTGGTTTGCTGCCTGAGAAACTGGAAGGCAAGGTATTTCATGCACTCGAGTCGACAGTTGAGCAGTTTGTCAGCGAACTTACAAAGTCAGTGAAGTTTTTCAACGGACGGTATCCCGGCGTAGTGATCGATACGCTTGTCATGACCGACACTGGCCTCTTGATACCTGGCCTCAGTGGGTATATAACACAAAAAACCGGTTTAAATGTTATACCGGGTGATCCATGGGCGCGAGTGAATGTGAGTGGGGTTGAAAAACAGAAGCTTCAGGACACCGCGGCGACGTTCGCAGTGGCTGTTGGTTTAGCAATGCGGGAGGAGAACTAGTATGATTCAGCTCAACCTACTGCCAGACATCAAAAAACAAGTCATCAAAGCACAGCGCATGCGCCTGAAAGTCATTGCGACATCAGTGTCGATTGCCGTTGTGTCGGGCGGTGTTCTTGCCCTGGCTGCTTTTTATGTTTACGCTGGACAGCCGTTACAGATTATGTTTGCCCGCGGTGATATCGCGAAGTATAGCGAAGAGCTTCAGCGAAAAACTGACGCAAAAAAATACTTGACGCTGCAAAACCAGCTCGCAGCACTCCCTGCGCTGCACGAAAATAAACTAGTTGATTCTCGGCTCATGACATTTTTGCCCCTCCTCAACCCTCAGTCGCCACATGACGTTAACCTCAGCTCGTTGTCGCTGAGAGCTGAGAGCACAACGCTCACCTTTAGCGGTACAGCCAATACGTATGAGGCGCTCGGCGTGTTTATTGACACGCTCAAGTATGCTGATTTGGCGTACGCACCAGTCGAGGACGGCGCTTCACAAGGCAAAACCAAACTGTTTACTTCGGTGAGTCTCGAAAGTTCTTCGCTTTCCCGGGTGCGTGATGAGCAAGTTGTGGCATTTACCGTGAGTGGTGTCTACTCAGAGTATGCGTTCTCTAACAAAGTCAAAAACGTGAGTGTGCAGATTCCGCCCGTTGCAAACTCGCGGTCGGCGGATCAACTAACCGTTGGAAGTGACAACGTATTCAACCAAACACAGGGCGGGGAGCGATAACTATGAAACACCCAAATGCAAGCGGCAAGACGACAGAGCGGACATCATCGATGCGCGGCCTGATCGAAGCAACATCGAGAAACGTATTCATGTGGGTCGTTATTGCTTCCGTTGTCCTTGTTACAACGGTGGTAGTCCTGTTTTTCTTGTTTAAGCAGTTTAAGTTTAACAATCAAGTTATCAAAGCAGAAAATACAGCCGTGAAGACCTTGCGCGACAATATCACGCAGTATGATCTTCTGAAGAAACAAGTCGATAAGTTAGTAGCGAGCGATGCGCTTTCCTCAGTACGCAACGCGTCCTCGAGCGACAATCTACAGGTGGTGCTAGACGCGTTGCCGGCTACATCAGACTCAACTGGTTTCGCTGCCTCATTGCAAAATATCATTGCTCCGTCGTCCGGTGTTTCGCTTGAGTCTATTATCATACCGGGAACAACAAGCGTGTCAGCAACGGCAGACGAGACACAGCAGACTGTAGCGAGCACGCCGCAGGAGATTGCCTACCAGGTAGAAGTTGTGGGGAGCTACGCAGCTATTCAAGATTTTATCACCAAGCTTGAGAAGACAATTCGGCCAGTTAGTATTGAAATGCTTGATTTGTCAGGGACGGACAACATGCTTCGCGCCTCGCTACAGCTTAAAACGTACTACCAACCGGAGAAAAATATCAGTATAACAAAGAAAGCGATCACATACGATGAAAAAAACTGAGATAGCTCTGCTGGTGCTGATTGTGGCCGTTGTTGGCGTGGCGGTATTCTTTTTGCTAAATGCGTTGTTGGGTTCGCAAAAACAACTTTCGGCTGAAGTGACGGTTGTTGAACCGATTACGTCAGATGTCGAACAACCGTCTCCAACAGTATTTTATGATGGTGCAATAAATCCTGGAGTTCCTGTTCCTGTCGGTAATTCGTCAAACCAACAGCCGTTTTAGCGGGGTGACGCATGACGGTTCTGACAGACGACAAACATGAAAAAATCGAGCAAGAGCTGGTAAAGTCAGGGCTTATTTCGAAAGATGATTTGCAAGTAGCAAAAAAAGCCGCACAGGCTGCCAAGCGTCCACTGTTTGAGTTTTTGCTGTCAGAAAAAAAGCTAGAGGACGAAGATTTGTCGCGTATGGCAGCTATTGTGTCCGGAACACCATATGTCAACCTGACAAATGTTCAGATTGATGCGAAAGTTATCGCTCTGTTGCCGCGTGATATTGCAGAGCGCTTCATGGCAGTGCCGCTAGGTAAAGTACAGAACCGCCTCGCTATTGCCATGCTTGATCCGAGTAACGTCCAGGCTGTGGATTTTATATCAAACAAAATATCCCTGCCGCTCAAAATCTACACTGCGTCCGAAGCAGGGATTCGTTCCGTACTGAGTCAGTACCGAACCGATTTAGCTGGCGGCGTGAGTGCGGCGGTGAGTGTGGCACAAGAAGAAGCCGCTTTGACAGAGGAGAAAAAGTTTACTATCACCCAAGACTCGCCGATATCGCGTGCCCTCAACACGATACTTGAATACGCCGTTCAGTCGCGTGCGTCAGATGTTCACATCGAGCCGTCAGAAACACAGCTGCGGGTTCGTTGCCGGATAGATGGGGTGCTGCGCGAAGTGATGAAGTTGCCCAAAAGTATCGAGCCAGCCCTGATAAGTCGAATAAAAATTTTGTCCAACTTGAAAATCGACGAGCATCGTACGCCGCAAGACGGCCAGTTTACTGTGCACGTTTCAGGCAAAGACGTTGACTTGCGTATCGCTATCAGCCCTGTCGTGTGGGGCGAGCAGGTTATTATCCGTTTGCTCGACAAATCTGGTGCGTCGTTCAAGCTTGAAGAAATGGGCTATGCCGGCCGCGCGCTGCGAGCTATTCGTAAAGGTATCCGAAAACCAAACGGTATGGTGTTGACTTCCGGGCCGACGGGCTCTGGAAAAACAACTAGCTTGTATGCGCTCGTTCAGGAAATTATGAGCGACACAATCAATATTGTGACACTCGAGGACCCAGTCGAGTACAAGATGAATGGCGTGAACCAAATACAAGTCAATCCTGATGTAGGGCTGACGTTCGCTTCTGGCCTGCGTTCGATTCTTCGTCAAGACCCCAATGTCGTGATGGTGGGAGAGATTCGTGACAAAGAGACGGCTAATCTGGCGGTGCAAGCAGCGCTGACTGGCCACCTTGTTTTCTCGACACTCCACACCAATTCGGCTGCAGGTGTATTGCCGCGATTACTTGATATGGGGGTGGAGCCGTTCCTTATTGCCTCAACAGTTAACACGGTTATTGGTCAGCGGCTCGTGCGGCGTCTCGATGATACTAAAACATCAATACAGTCAACCGATATCGAAACGGCCAGCATACATGAGACGGTTGGCGGGTTGCTCCCCTCGGAAAAAAGTGAAATAGCCAAGATTGCTGAAGATATCGGCTACAAAGACCTTCCGCTTAGCACGCAAAAAGCTTATACTCTAATGCAGGGGAAAGATACCCCGCAGGCCCCAGGAGGGTTTAAAGGACGCGTTGGTCTCTATGAGGTTATGGATATCACCGAGTCTATACAGAACCTTATTATCAAACGAGCGACGAGCGCAGAGATTCAGCGCCAAGGTATCGCCGAGGGAATGGTAACGATGCGCCAAGACGGGTATTTGAAAGCCCTCCAAGGCGTGACGACACTTGAAGAAGTAAATCGCGTGGCGGCCAATATGGCATAGAAAGGAGTGGGTATGGCACAGCAAGAATTACGTATAGAGGTACTACTAGAGGAAGTCATCCGGAAAAAGGCATCTGACTTGCACATTCAGGTCGGGTTACCGCCCATGCTTCGAGTTGACGGATCGCTTGCCCCGATCGCTGGATTTAAAGAGATGAACGATGCCGAGGTTGAAAAACTAGTGTTCGCGACGCTCGACCAAGATCAGCAGCAGATTCTTATCAAAGATAAGGAATTTGACTTTAGCTTCGCGTTTGGCGATCTCGGTCGTTTTCGCGTCAACGCTTTTCATGAGCGAGGTAATCTTGCTGCGGCACTACGTTTGATCCCGAACGATATAAAAACTATTCAGGAACTCGGTATGCCAGCTATTGTCAACACGTTCTCAGAATATCCGCGCGGCTTGGTGCTTGTGACTGGTCCGACGGGCTCAGGAAAGTCAACGACGCTATCGGCGCTGGTTGACAAGATCAACGAGGAACGAGCGCATCATATTATCACGATTGAGGATCCGATCGAGTTTACGCATCACTCAAAAAAATCTGTTGTCGTACAGCGCGAGATTCACTATGACACGTACAGTTTTTCGGCCGCGCTGCGCTCCAGTTTGCGGCAAGACCCAGACGTTGTGCTTATCGGCGAGATGCGAGACCTCGAAACTATTTCGGCGGCTATCACTATCGCCGAGACTGGCCACTTGGTGTTTGCCACACTCCACACAAACTCAGCAGCGCAGTCGATCGATCGCATGATTGACGTTTTCCCGCCGCACCAACAACCGCAGATTCGCGCTCAGCTGTCAAATATTCTGATGGCGATCTGTTCGCAGCGGCTGGTACCGGCAATCGGCGGTGGGCGAGTAGTGGCGGCAGAGGTGCTGGTTGCGACGTCGGCAGTCCGCAACATTATCCGCGAAGGCAAAACACACCAGCTTGATGCGGTTATTCAAACGGGGGCTGACCAAGGTATGCAGTCGATGGACAAAACGCTTATTGGTCTCGTGCAAGCTGGAACCGTGACCTATGACGAAGCTCGTAACTACGCAGTCGATCTGGCAGAGTTCGACCGGATGATGAGGAGTTAGCATGGCGTTGTTTCAATATGTTGCACGGAGTGACAACGACACAAAAAAAATCACCTCAACTATTCAAGCCGACTCGGAACGAGCAGCGGCAAAGTTGTTGATCGCTCGCGGGCTGACGCCGGTAGAGATTATCGCCGTTGATGCGCCAAAAGGCCTTTTTAAAAACATGACGGACCGCATAAAGTCAAAAGACAGAGTTATCTTCTTTCGGCAACTGTCAACCCTGCTTAACGCTGGTTTGCCGCTAGCTCAGTCGCTTCGGACGGTGGCAGACCAGACAACCAACGAACGCTTGAAAGCTGCTATTCAAGAAATTATTGCAGATATTGAGGGTGGTAAGGCGTTGTCTGTGGCTTTTGCGAAGCATCCAAACATAGCGTCAAATGTCGTTGTTGCTCTTATCGGTGCTGGTGAGGTGTCAGGAACGCTCGATCGGTCGCTAGAGCGAGTAGCGAACCAGCTAGAGAAAGATGCTGAGGTGATTAGTAAAGTACGCGGTGCTATGGTGTATCCGGCTATTGTCGTGATAGTGATTGTTATCGTTATCACCTTCATGATGGTAAGCGTCATCCCACAGATCGAACAGCTCTATAAGGATTTGCGGCAGAGTCTGCCGTTCGTCACGCTGGTCATGGTGATGGTCGCTAACTTCGTGCGATATTTTTGGTGGTTACTTATCTTGTTGAGTATCGGTGGTGCTTATTTTCTCCGTCAGTATATCAACACTGAGAAAGGCCGTAATCAATGGGACGCTATCAAATACAACATGCCGCTGTTCGGCGGAATGTTCCGCAAGCTTTACATGGCGCGGTTTGCCCGTACCGGTGAAGTGTTGATGTCAAGCGGCGTGCAGGTGTTGGAGGTTCTGAAAATTTGCGCTGAAGCGGTCAATAACGTCAAAGTGGGCCAGGCTATCAAACGTGCTGCCGAAAAAGTTAAAGGTGGAAAAGCGTTGTCGGTGTCACTGAAGGACGAAGAATATATTTTGCCGCTTATTCCACAGATGCTCGGAGTCGGGGAACAGTCTGGTTCTATAGATACAATGATGGAGAAAACCGCGACGTACTACGAAAAAGAGCTTGACGCTGAGATTCGCGCTATTTCGACCGCTATTGAACCGGTACTTATGGTGATGTTGGCTGTCGTAGCCGGTTTCTTGGTCGTGGCAATCCTGCTACCGATCTATGGTCTTGTCGGATCGGGTGCGATCCGTTAAAAAACTGCTTGACGTCAGTGCTGTAGTTGCTACAATATAACCATGAGCGTTTTAGGCGCTATACATATACTTAAGGGTAGGGGGTCACACACATATGAAACAACAAACATCAACCAAGGGCTTTACCATCATCGAGGTGGTTTTGGTGCTGGCTATCGCCGCACTTATCTTCCTCGTGGTATTCTTGGCCGTACCGGCCCTGCAACGTTCGCAGCGTGACAACCAGCGTCGTCAGGATCTCGGACGGCTGAACACAGCTATCATTAACTACGCAGGCAATCATAACGGAACAAATCCGACAATCACATCCGCTAACTCAGTTGATTGGATCAATCAATACGTTCGCGCGAACGGTAAAGATACGTTTATGGATCCACGAGGTAATACGGCTGGCGCAAAAGGTGAGCAATATATTCTTACCATCGATGCGCTCACAACTCCTGCGTCATACACTGATTTGAACAATACGATGACGTTCCGGGATAAACATCAGTGTGATCCTGCAACGGGTGGTACGACTGCAACTACTTCGTCGAGAAATTTCGCCGTCTTGGTTGGTCTTGAAAGCGGTAACTCGTACTGCATGGACAATCGCTGAAGAGCCTAAGGATATTAGTATGTAGGCGAAAACACCCCAGGCGGGGTGTTTTCGTATGGTATTATAAGTAAATGACGATATTTCTTATGGTTTGGCTCGGTGTGGTTGGTGCGGCATTCGGTAGTTTTGCCGGAGCAGTCGCTTGGCGACTACATGAACGGCGTAATTTTGTTACCGAGCGTTCAGAGTGTGAACACTGTCACCATACGCTTGCATGGTATGATCTTCTACCAGTAGTATCGTGGCTCTTACTCGCGGGCAGGTGCCGGTATTGTCATAAAAAAATTGGACAAAAAACGCTGGTAGTCGAGTTATTTACGGCAACTGCTTTTGTGACCTCTTATGTTTTTTGGCCGTTTCAGTTTGACAATGTGCTTGCGAGTGTCATGTTTGTGCTCTGGCTGGGTGTTATTGTTGTATCGGCAATACTGTTTGTGTACGATCTACGCTGGAAGCTGCTACCAACCGTTGTTCTCTGGTTGTTCGTCGCTGTGAGCGCAGTATTTTTCGTGTTTCGACAAGCTTACCTCCGTCCACCACTTAGCCAAATGCTTCCCGGGCTAATGCTTGCAATGTTGCCTATTGCGGGAGTATATGGAACGCTGTATATTCTCTCGCGCAAACGTTGGGTTGGAGCGGGTGATATTAAGATCGGTCTAGCGATGGGCTTCTTACTGACATGGCAGCAGGCATTGGTCGCGCTAGTGCTCGCGAACTTTCTCGGAACACTCACTGTACTCGGCCCGCTGATTCGGGGTAAGATCACTCGTGCTGCCAAAATTCCGTTCGGACCATTTCTCATCATTGCAGCCATAGGCGCTTTTCTGTGGTCTGATGCGGTAATCGACTGGTATTTGTTGGTTCTGGGACTACCAAACCCATAGTTATTATTATAACGCTTATGCTATAATCAACCGTATGCAAACATCTGACGATCAAGGCTTTACCGTCATCGAAGTGATGCTGTTTCTCGGTGTCTCTGCGCTCATGATTGTCATGGTATTTGTTGGTATGGGAGCTCAGATTGCTCGGACGCGTTTTAACGACGGTATTCGCAGCACGCAGGCGTTTTTGCAGCAACAGTATAGCGATGTAGTGAGCGGGCTAAACGATCGCGACGCTTCAGTTGGCTGTAACCGGGTGGCCATGGAAGTAACATCGCTCGTCACTAACGAACCGGGGAAAAGCGACTGCTTGCTGCTCGGACGTGTAGTGACGCTGCAAAGTGGCAGTGTGATTAAAAGCTATCCGGTTATAGGGGCAACGCCGTTGGTAGCGCCGGCAGCAACGGCAACTGAAGGAGAGGTAGTGGCCGCCTATAACCCGACTGTCGTGACAGCTGCGTCAACAGTACGCTCTTACGATATTCCGTGGGGAGCGGGTATCGACCGAACCTGTCGGGGTGTTAACAGTGCAGTCAACGAAACAGATCCTGTTGCTCCAGTTGGTACCTGCACTGGCGATCCGGCGACACGCCAGATCGACAGCTATCTCCTTATCCGTTCACCATTGTCCGGCGAGGTGATCTCGTACACCTTTAACCAGTCAGGCGGCACTTTTCCAAAAGGCAGGACACTAGCTCTGACGTCGCCAACTGAAGGCTATATCAATTTTTCTAACGGTAGTGTTTACCAACAGCCCACCAATATTTGCATCAAGTCGGCCGATGGCGCGACATATGGCGCAGTACGTGTCGGCGGATTGTCGTCAGCCGGCCAGACCGCAATCACGGCAGTGGCTGGGCTGGGCATGACAGAAATGGAGTCAGCATGCGGCATATAGCCAAACAACGCGGCGATACCCTTGTCGAGGTTATGTTGGCGATTGCTGTTTCGGCGGTCGTAGTGATGTTGACGATCTCTGTGATTAGCCGCGGGCTGACCTCGCTACAGTTGTCCGTGGAGCGTTCTCAGGTGCGGTCTCATATTGAGGGCCAGACCGCGATGCTGCGCTATGCACGCGAGCTTTATATGAAAGACCGAGCGGCCGTCGGGGGACTGGCTGCACAATGGAGAGATAACATACTACAGCCAGTATCTCAGCCAAATGGCTACCTTAACCTCGGCGGCCATGGCGTGCCGGGTGACCTGGTGGATGATACGGTATGCAAACCAAAGAGCAGTAAAGCGTTCTATATAGCTTATGACCCAGCGACTGGTGCGAGTTTGCAGCCTTATGCAGGTGCAACGCCGCAGACGATCGCTACGCCTGGCCGATGGATGTGGATAGAGGCGTACAACGTAAAAGGCTCGTCGCCGCCCGATGCTATCGATTTTGCAGTACATGCCTGTTGGAACGGTCCGGGAGGTGGGGTGTTACAACACGAAGTAACAATTATGAGGTTATACGATGGCGATAACTAGAAAGACATACCCAGGATTTACTATAGTTGAGTTGACGATAGCACTGACGTTTATTGCTATACTTTTGCTGTTTATTGTCACTATTACGATGCAGGCGACCGCAGCGTTTAACAAAGGCTTAGCGCTGAAGTCTATCAACCAGGCGTCGCGTACGATCGTCGACCAGATTTCGAACGATATTGCAGCAAGTGCTACCGTTCACCAACAGAGTATTGGGACGACTGGGGGTGTGCTTTGTACCGATGCAGCGGTGTATTATTGGAACACTATCCCGTCGCTTGAAAGCCCGTCGTCATACTGGGCAATAAAATACAAAGCACCTCATATTGAGGATAAAGTTTACCTTGTTCGGACTACCAATGCGCAGTGTCCGCCAGCCAGCGCAACGACATGGGACGTGCTCGATTATCCAGGAACAGGGGCGACAAATAAAACTTCCGAGTTGCTCGGCGGCTTCTCAGGCGTCATCGATATCAAAGTGGACGATACGCAAAAACCGTTATTCCGTATCAGTGTTGTTTTAGGCACAACGAAAACCGATATGTACGAAACGCCTGCTCTAAACGCCTGTGCACCAGGTCGTCTAGGTGAGTTTTGTGCACGGACAGACTTTACGCGAATAGTATATGCACCGAGAGCAAGTTAAGGAGGAATGACAATGAATTATCACAGAATAGGCAGTGAAGAGAACGGATCGGTTTCGATATTTTCAGTCGTGTTTTTCATCATTATTATCAGCATATTGACGATTAGTTTTGTTCGTATTGTCAACATTGAGCAACAGCAGGCGATCGACAACAGTTCGTCGGCCAGTGCTCTCGCGGCGGCGCGTTCCGGTATAGAAGACGGCAAACGAGTGCTGCTACATTTGAAAAATCTACCAGACGCCGATCCGCTCAAGATAACAGTTCTCAGTGGTTCAGCAGGCTGTAGCACAATTTACAGCAGCAGTGATTTGCAAACGAAGCTGGGTCTTCAGCCAGACGGACGAGTGTTTACGTCAAACGCGACCGGCGATGGCCAGTATGTGACTTGTCTGACGGTCGCGAACGATACTGCAACGTTTGAGTCGCAAACTAGCCCGGGAAACAGTGTTATTGTACCGTTGCGGGCAGCAGGGGCGGCTCCTATCTCGTCGGTACGGGTGGCTTGGCATCGGTCAAGTACCGACGGGCAAATCACCGCAACTGGCCCGGCTTCGGTTAGTAACCCGAGCCTCAGCGAGTTAGGTGACCGTCCGTCGTATCTCCGTTTGCAGCTTATTGCTGTTCCGCGGACAAACATAACGCGCGACGCTATACAGAGTAAAACTGCGTTTCTCGCCGTGAATGTCCAGTCGACGTTAACGACAGATATCGTCATGGGACTTGATACGCTCGATGACGACGCTAACGAGGCCAACCCAAAGCTAGGGCCGCAAATCATTGGCTGCGATAAAGATCAAGTACCGTACGCGTGCGGTACGGTAGTACTGGGCAACCCAAGCGGCTCGCAGTTTGACGCCTCTCTCGACTATTATCTACGAGTGACGGCGATCCACAAAAAAACTAGTTTTCAGGTTAGTATGAAAGATGCGCTGGGAAATGATGTTTTGTTCGACAACGTGCAGCCATCGATCGACTCAACGGGCAAAACCGGCAATACTTTTCGCCGCTTGAAGGCACGCGTGAGCTACACTAGCAACGTCGATATTCCCGAGTATGTTGCCGAAGCTTTTGGCTCAGATCCTGGTACAGGCGACATATGCAAAAATATGAAGATCAGCGGTACGGTGATCACTGGTAGTACCTGCGGCTGGTAGTACGGTTACTTTTTGACGTTGAACCGAAACTCTACGACATCATCTGGCTGCATAACATAGTCACGACCAACGGTGTGAATCTTGCCCGCGGCTTTAACGGCTGCTTCTGAACCGGCGGCGACAAGATTGTGGTAGTTGATGATTTGCGCAGCGATAAAACCTTTTTCAAAGTCAGTGTGAATAACTCCGGCCGCTTCTGGCGCGGTCGCTCCCTGGGGGATTGTCCAGGCGCGAACTTCTTTGTCGCCCGCGGTGAGATAGCTTTGTAAGTGCAAGGTGTCATAAGCAGCATGCACGAGTTGAGTGAGGCCAGACTCGCTAACGCCGTAGCTTTCTAGCATTTCCTGTCGATCGCTGGCGTCTAATCCGCGCAACTCTTCCTCGAGTTTGGCGCAGATAAACACGCTTTTTGCTGGCGAAAC
>JBLMYZ010000037.1:0-10797 GCA_050258575.1 Acidobacteriota bacterium | reverse complement strand
AAAAAAGTCACGAGTCACAAGAAGAACGATATCTGGTATCTGGTATCTGAATCTAGGATCTTAGACTTGAGACCTAAGAGTTAAGAATATCGCAGGGGATAGAGAAAGATTGAAGATGGCTACTGGTGCTTACTAACTTACTAACTTACACACTTACTAACTTACGTACTTATTCACCTACCAACTGACTCCATGCTTGCGAAGTGATGCGAAACATGCAACAATATGAGTAATGAGTATGTTATCGACACAGAGCTACAAAGGGGCGCGAGATTTTTACCCCGACGATAAACGGGTACAGAACTATATTTTTGACATTTGGCGAAAGACTGCTGAGAGTTTTGGGTACGAAGAATACGGCGCGCCTCTGTTGGAGCCGCTAGAGCTGTATGCTGCGAAATCTGGCCAAGAGCTGGTGGGCGAGCAGACGTATCAGTTTGTTGACAGGGGTGGACGAACGGTGGCGATCCGACCTGAGATGACACCGACGCTGGCGCGGATGGTGGCGGCTCGTCAGCAAGAACTCGGGTATCCGGCACGACTGTATAGCGTTGCGAATTTTATGCGCTACGAACGACCGCAAAAAGGTCGGGAACGCGAGTTTTGGGCGCTCAACGCTGATATTTTTGGCGTTGGCACGGTTGACGCCGATGCTGAGGTGATTCGCCTCAGTGACGCAGTGATGCAACGGTTTGGCGCGAAACGGTCGCAGTATAGTATTCGTATCAACAACCGCGAGCTGATTAACTTTATGATGGCGCAGTATTTGCGGCTCGACGCGGTGCAGACACATCTGATGATCAAACTGTTTGACCGCAAAAATAAGATTTCTGAGGAGCAATTTCAGGAGCAAGCAATCGAGATATTTGGGGCTGAAATGGCGCATGAGGGGTGGAAACGGATCTCGAAGCTGATTCGCGCGACGACGATGGCGGAGTTGCCAGAGGAGATTTTGAGCAGCGAAGCGGTGCGCGACGTGCGCGATCTGTTCACGCTCTTGGCTGACGGGGGTATTACGAACGCCAAGTTTGACATTACGCTGATGCGCGGCCTAGACTACTACACCGGCATGGTGTTTGAGGTGTTTGACGAGTCGCCGGACAACAACCGAGCGATGTTTGGCGGCGGGCGATATGACGGACTCGTGTCGCTGTTTGGGGTTCAGTCGATGCCTGTGGTTGGGATGGCGATCGGCGGAACGACGGTCGAGGAGTTTTTGCGCGGTCATGACTTGTTGCCAGAGCTTGTGTCAACGACTGACGTGTATGTCGTCGTGCTTGGGGACGTGTTAAAACAGGCGCAGGCTGTAGCCGACAAGTTACGCGTCGAGGGGGTTAACGTGGCGGTCGATACGACCTATCGCAAGATTGACCGGCAGATCAAAGCTGTCGTGAAGATGAAGATACCGTTTTTACTGTTTGTGGGTGAGGACGAGGTGCAGAAAGAGCTGTATCGGCTGAAAGATTTGCGCGCTGAGACAGAAACTGAGACGACCGTGGAGCGGATTGTCTCGCTTGTCAGCGACCACCGGCGAGGTGAGGAAGAGTTTTAGTAAGTACGTAAGTTGGTAAGTAAGCACCAGTAGCCATCTTCAATCTTTCTCTACCCCCTGTGATTTTCTCAGCTCTCAGCTCTTAGATCTCAGATCTCAGATCTTTCGCTCTCTCGTTCTTGCGATTTCCCGTCCTCACTCTCTTCTTCCGGCGTATCCTGGTGCGATTTGTTTGACGAACTCGTCAAGCGTAAAGCCGTTGTCAGAGAGGGCGCGGGCAAGGGTGGTTCCGACGTAGCGGTAATGCCACGCTTCACCAGCAACTCCGGTGATACTTTGTTTTCCGGCAGGATATCGCTGTATGAAACCGTACTGCGGGGCGTGCTGTTCGAGCCAGGCAATACCGTTTGGCGCGAGCGTGCAGATATCTGAGTCGGCGGTACACTCTTTGCTGGCGCTAGCGATATCAACAGCGTAGCCGCTCTGGTGTTCGCTCGTGCCAGGTTTCGCAACGTAAGCGTTAACATAGGCGCGGCCTCTTGTCGACAGGTATTGGTCATAGACAGCCTGTTGGTCGGCGGCTGAGCGATAAGCGCTCGACACCATAAGTTCAACATCGCTGTCTTGCGCTGCTGCAAAGAGCTGAGTGAGGGCGCGGTTGGTTTCGGGCCGGAGGCGCATATCTCCTTCGCTTGAGGTCGCGACAGTGATGGGTTCGAGAGACGGAACGAAGTCCTGGTTAAGCGGCCGCGACGTCGTGACGAGACTCCAGAGCGCACCAGAGCGGAAAAACTCCCACGAAGGTACGTGAACAGTACGGTCTCCGATGTCGACTGAGGCAACAACCGCTGGTGTTGCTGAGTTAATAGCTGACGCTTCGTTGTACAAAATATGCGTATCCTGAACGGTGAGGACCACCCACCCCCCTAAGCTAAGTCCGGCGAGCAACAACACAACTAGTGCGAAACGGCTTGTTTCAGGTCGTTCCTGTCGGGGGTGCAACATAACCTCTCGGCGTGGCATACTATTTTAGTATAGCGTATTTTACGGTATACTTTTAGACATGAAGCGGTATTTATTTGTGGGCGCTTTGCTGCTCGGATGGGTGACGATGACATCACTAGCGTATGCCGAAGAAACTGCTGCGCCGGTGTGCGACCAACAAAAAGACCCGTACTGTTTTCAGCCGCTATTTTCTCAAAGTTTTGAGTCCTTAAAGGGCGTGAACCTCCCTAAAATCGCTACTCCGTCCTGGGCATCACCGTCCGCTCCGGTGGTAACAGAAGTGACCTACAGTGTCGCCACCCGGGGGACAGTGACGGCCGATCTGGCTGAGTTCAAATCGGTAGCGGCGGCGACGTACAACAGCCCGCTCGGCTGGTCGCGGTTGGGGGTAAAGTTTACCGAAGTTGCGAGCGGCGGGCGTTTCACGTTGTGGTTGTCGGAAGCGTCTCAGATGACGACCTTTTCAGCGGCTGGATGCGACACGACATATAGTTGCGCCGTCGGTAGCAATGTGATCATCAACCAAGATCGTTGGGTGAACGGCGCCGATCCGTTCATAGGTGCTGGCGGGAGTCTGGCCGACTACCGTGCAATGGTACTCAACCACGAGCTAGGTCACTGGCTCGGTCATGGGCATCGACTGTGTTCGGGCGCTGGTCAGCCGGCACCACTCATGCAGCAACAGTCGATGGGTATGCAGGGTTGTGCGCCAAACGCGTGGCCGCTCGCTGGCGAGTTGACGTCGTCAACGCTAGGGATTCGTTCATGACCGAGCAACCGTTTGTGAACCGTCGTGGCCGGCCAATTTTTCAGGAAGACCTTGACGACCTTAGTATTGATGGTGAAAAAATACCTCCCGATCCACCAGTGGCTGTCAAACAGCAGAAAAAACCCAAAAAACAGCGGCCGTCTATGACAAAACGGCGCAAGTTCGTAGTGGTTGCGCTAGTGGTTGCGGTGTTGCTGTCCCCGCTGGTTGTAGGCGAGGTAGTACGTTTGAGCTACGACAACTCGGTCACTGGAGCCAAAGAAAACATCCAACGCCTGACGCAGTCTACGGTGCTGCCGCTGCAAAAAAAGACCAATGCCACTGCGGCTCAGGTACAACACGTAGCAGAACAGCTGGGGGTGATTCGCGATGGATTATGTCCGGGCGGTGCAGTCGATAACGTTGCAGGGCTGTATTCTCGCGCCAAAGAAGCTTTACGCCAATGCACGTCGTATCGCGTGAAAGTCGCCTCGCTAGCGCTGTCCGTCAAAGAGCTTGGCGAACAGGCGGGGTATTTGGAAACTATTGCACCGCTCATGAGTAGCGTAATGGTAGTAGCAGATGATCAGTATGCAGTGCTGTCGGCTCAGGCAGAAAACTGGAAGACTCTGTTCGACAAGTTGTCAGCGGTCACGCCGCCAACTTCGCTGCGTACGGCGCACGAACGGCTCGTCGAGTATGCAAAACAGGTTTCGTCTCAGTGGACGGCACTCGACGGCGCATCGCACGCTCAGGATATGACAGCGTTTAAGGAAGCAGAAAACAACCTGGGCGAGTCGTACGCGGCGGTGAGGGCTGTTGCAGATGATGTCAACCAGGCAGTCGCGACGACTCAGAAACATGCGTCTGACACGGCAAAACAACTCAACTAACCCATCCCTGGGGAGCGGCGTTGAGCTGTGTCGAGGTCGCATGCGTAGTTTCCTAGGGGTAGACTGCTTGTTGTTATGATTTCCTCTCTATCTTTTTGCGAAAACTATTTGAGCCTTCGCGAGGTGCGAGTAAATGGGTCCTACGTTTCTGTTTGAACACGCCAACTATACTTTGTCAAACATTATTTTCAAGAGGCGGAAGCCTTGACATATGACGTGAGGATTGCTACACTGAACAAGTTACTTTTAAGAAATATTAGACTTCTTGGTGAGTTGAAAGGTCCTCCGTCAGGGGTAGAAACCGGCAGCTGCCAAGAATTTTACGTGCAGAACTTCTGGTACATGATCAATACCAGAAGCCTGCCAAAAAGGAAAGGGACGTAGATGAAAACTCTACTCGGTACCAAAGTTGGTATGACCCAGATCCTCGGCGAGAATGGCGTTATGATTCCCGTAACGCTTATAAAAGCCGGCCCAGTCACCGTGACTCAGGTGAAAACCGTCGAAACCGACGGTTACACAGCGGTGCAGGTTGGGTATGGATCGGGTAAGAACCTGAGCAATGCCGTGGCCGGACACGTGAAAAAAGCCGGCGTCACACCAAAAACTTTAAAAGAAGTGCGAGTTGACGATCTCGGTGAACTCAAAGTTGGCGACAGTTTTGACGTCAGCATGTTTGCTGTTGGCGACAACGTCGACGTCACTGGCGTGAGCAAAGGCAAAGGTTTTGCCGGAACGATCAAACGCCACAACTACAACCGCCAGCGCAAAACGCACGGTGGTAAGGGAGATACACGCAAAGTCGGTTCTATCGGCAGCATGTATCCGCAGAAAATTTTTAAAGGCAAAACGATGGCCGGTCACATGGGTCACGAGCAAGTGACAGTGCGAAACCTGACTGTGGCGTATGTTGACGCAACTGACGGGGTGATTGGGCTCAAGGGCGCAGTACCTGGACCTCGCAAAGGACTAGTGAAGATCGCCGGGGAGGAGAACTAACATGGCTGATTCAACGAAAACAACTCTTCCAAAAGATATTTTTGATGTCAAAGTGACAAACCACGAGTTGCTAAAAGTGGCGTACAACGCGTATCTTGCAAATGGACGCAGCGCAACTGCCAAAACCAAGACTCGCGGTGACGTTCGCGGCGGCGGCAAAAAGCCGTGGAAGCAAAAAGGAACGGGCCGAGCTCGTTTCGGTAGCTCGCGCGTGCCGATTTGGCGCGGCGGGGGTATCACGTTTGGTCCGACTGGCGAGCAGAACTTTACTATGAAACTGTCGACTGGCGCTAAGCGCACCGCGCTACGTCAGGCCTTGAGTCTCGCGAACCAAGCTGGCAAATTGACCGTGATCGACACGTTTGCTTGCCCAAATAGCAAAACCAAAGAGATGGTGAAACTGCTGAAAGACAACAAAGTTGACGAGCGCGCCCGCGTGCTGCTGGTGGTGAGCGAAAAAGACGACAACGTCCGCCGCGCTACCAACAACCTAGGCCAGGTCAAAGTTGTACAGGCGATGTATCTCAACGTGTTTGATATCTTGAACGCTGACCGTTTGCTGATAAGCAAAAAAGCGCTCGATATCGTCACCAAGTGGCTAACGAAGGAGGAGAAATAATATGACACATGTTATCACTCCGCGTATGAGCGAAAAAGCATACCAAAGCGCCCAGAACGGCACGTATGTGTTTAACGTGCCGATGGATGTTGAAAAAGCTGAGATTATCAAGCAAATCGAAGCTGGTTTTGGTGTCAAGGTCGCAGATGTTCGCGTGAGCGTTCGTAAAGGTAAAACCGTCCGAAGTTCACGCGGAAAACGAGCTATGCCGGCGACCGCACGGCGCAAAGACACGAAAAAAGCCTACGTCCACCTAATGGCAGGTGAGAAACTAGACCTCTTTGGCGAGGATGAGAAAGAGGAGAAGAAGTAATGGCACTACAAGCATACAAACCAACGACCAACGCTCGCCGCGGTATGACTAGCCAGGATTTTTCTGACGTGACAACCAAGAAGCCGGTGAAGAGCTTGCTGAAGGTCAAAAAGTCGACAGCGGGTCGCAACAACACAGGGCGTATCACGACGAGACATCGCGGTGGCGGCGTTAAACAGTTTTACCGCCTGATGAACCACAACTTGCCCGCAGGGACAACGGCTGTGGTTGAGCATATCGAATACGATCCGAACCGCTCAGCGCGGATCGCACGGATCAAAGACCAGCACGGCCTGTACCACTATATCGTAGCGGCAAAAGGTATGACGGTTGGTTCGAAGATCACGAGTGGTGAGGAAGCAGCCGTTGAGCTCAACAACCGTTTACCACTCAGCAAGATTCCAACTGGTACGCAGATCTACGCGATCGAACTCCAACCGGGCAAAGGTAGTCAAGCAGTTCGTGCCGCTGGAACCAAAGCCCAGCTCATGGCAAAAGAAGGCAACTACGCGATGGTGAAAATGCCAAGCGGCGAGATTCGCAAGTTCCGCCTCGAGTGTATGGCGACGGTTGGTGTTGTCGGTAACGAACAGCACCAGAACGTCAAAGTTGGTTCGGCTGGCCGCAAACGCCGCATGGGTGTTCGCCCAACGGTTCGCGGTGTCGTCATGAACGCCGCAGACCACCCACACGGTGGTGGTGACGGCGGACGTCATGGTAGCGGTAAACCACCACGTACGCCATGGGGTCAGCTGACGCTCGGGTATCGTACCCGCACACGCAAGTCTACCGACAAGATGATAGTAAGAAGCCGACACGCGGCTAAGAGGAAACGAGGTTAAATATGAGTCGAAGTCTCAAAAAAGGCCCGTTTGTCGATGCCAAGCTGAGCAAAAAAGTTGCTGCGCTTGGGGCCGATGATCGGACTGTCGTTAAAACTTGGGCACGTGCCAGTACGATTACGCCAGAGATGGTCGGTCGCACGATAGCTGTTCACAACGGCCGCATGCACGTCCCAGTATATGTTTCAGAAAACATGGTTGGTCACAAACTCGGTGAGTTTAGCCCGACTCGTAAGTTCCGTAAACACGGTGGAAAGGCGAAGTAGTATGGCTGAAGCAGTTGTAAAAGCATACGCAAAAGGTATTCGTCTCGCGCCGCGTAAGGTGAGTCTGGTGGCTGGACTTGTTCGTGGCCGCACAGTGGCTGACGCGCTGGTGATTCTCCAGCATACTCCAAAACGTGCTGCAAAACCGCTAGCAAAATTGGTGGCAAGCGCGCGAGCAAACGCCGTCAACAACCATCGGTTGCAGGAAGACAGTTTAGTGATCACGACGTTGTCTGTTACGGCTGGCGAGCGGCTGAAACGGTATCGCCCAGCTTCTCATGGCCGCGCTCTACCGTTCCAGAAAAAGACCAGCAACGTTCGTCTTGTTGTTTCGGGTATGGAAAAAGTTAAAAAGCCGGCTGCAAAGCCTAGCGATAAGAAAGAGGAGAAGTAGAAGATGGGACAGAAAGTAAATCCTATCAGCATGCGTCTCCAGGTCCATAAAAACTGGCGTTCACGCTGGTTTGCGACCGGCAAAGAGTTTGTCAATTGGCTGCAACAGGATATCGCTGTTCGTAAAGCCATCGAAAAGCGCTTTGAAACGCGTGCGGTTATTAACAATATTGAGATCGAGCGTTCTGCAAACCTCGTGACAGTGACGGTACACACCAGCAAAGCCGGTGTTGTGATCGGCCGCGGTGGCGCAGGAGTGCAAGAGCTCAAAACCGACATCGAAAAGATCGTTGGTCAACCAGTTCGCGTCAATATTGAAGAAGTCAAACGACCAGAACTTGCGGCAAAACTGGTAGCGGAAAATATCGCACGCCAGCTCGAACGACGTATCAACTTTCGACGTGCTGCTAAGATGGCGGGTCAGAACACCATGAACGCTGGCGCGAAAGGTATCCGCATAGAAGTAGCTGGACGTTTGAACGGCGCCGAAATGAGCCGCCGCGAGAAGTTTATCCTTGGCAGCGTACCGCTCCATACGATTCGTGCAGACATCGACTACCACTGCGCTCGCGCTCAGCAGCCAGGGGCCGGCATTATCGGCGTCAAGGTGTGGGTGTACAAGGGCGAAAGGAGTGACCGATGAAGCTAATCAGCGAAAAGAGCAGCCAGAGCAAAAAATCGCACTTTTTTGCCCTGCGCGATGAGAAAAACCGTGGGTTTGTCTCATTATTTGAAAGGAGTGACCGCTAATGTTACTACCGAAAAAAACCAAGTTCCGCAAAGTTCGCAAAGGCAAAAATGATGGCGTCGCAACGCGTTCGAACTATATCGCCTACGGTGACTACGGTCTCCAAAGCCTGACAAACGAACGGATCACCTCTCGTCAAATAGAGTCGGCTCGCCAGGCGATGACACGTTATATCAAGCGCGGCGGCAAAATCTGGATTCGGATTTTCCCGCACACGCCTGTCACGCGTAAACCGCAGGACGTCAAGATGGGTTCGGGCAAAGGTAACCCCGAGTTCTTCGTCGCAAAGGTGAAAACCGGAACGGTTATGTTTGAGATGAAAGGCGTTGACGAAGCAACTGCGCGTGAAGCGATGCGCCTGGCTGGCAACAAACTTCCAGTCAAAACACGGTTTGTAGTGAAGGAGGAGGCATAAGATATGGCAAAAAAAGCTGCTGAAACCAAAGCAACCTCTAAGACCGTGAAGTCAACTGTGTCTGTTGCTGACCTGCGTGCACAAAGTGCGGCTGAACTGACCACTACGCTTGCGAACGCCAAGTCGGAACTAGCCGACGCTCGCCGTTCACATGCTGCTGGCGAACTCGTGAACCCGCGCGTTTTAGGAAATTATCGTAAAACTATTGCCCGCGTTGAAACACTCCTTCGAGAGAAATCACGCGAAGAAGTCGAAGGAAAGGAGGACTAATATGGCAAAGAAAGTTACAGGTGTCGTGACGTCTTCCGTGCAAGATAAAACGATCGTCGTCACAGTCACCTCTCGTCAAACGCACCCAGTGTATGGCAAACAATATACTGTGAACCGTAAATACACTGCGCATGACGAGAAAAACGAAGCAACTGTTGGCAATGTCGTTGAGATTGTCGAAAGCCGACCTTACTCAAAACGCAAGACCTGGAAACTCGACCGTATCGTCGAGGCTGGTCACGCCAAAGTAGAGCTCAAAGAAGAAGAGGAAGTGGTTGAAAAAAAGGCTACCCCCGTAACCAAGAGTGAGGAGGAGGTGGAAGAATGATAGTGCAACGAAATGAGCAGAAAACGAGCTTGTTCGTTTTCTCGAATGAGGCAGTATTATCTCGCTGCCGACTGAAAGGAGTTCAGCGATGATTCAGCAAGAAAGCCGCCTCAAAGTCGCTGACAACAGCGGCGCAAAGTCGATCCTTTGTATCCGCGTACTTGGCGGAACGCGTCGGCGATATGCCCGAGTAGGGGATATTATCGTAGCGACCGTCAAAGACGCCTCGACGACTGGGCAGGTCAAGAAAAAGTCAGTCGTAAAAGCAGTGGTTGTTCGCACGACGGAAAAAATCCGCCGCAAAGATGGTTCAACGATCGCGTTTGACGAAAATGCTGCGGTGATTATTGGCGACGACAAAACCCCGCGCGCAACTCGTGTTTTCGGCCCCGTACCGCGCGAACTGCGCGACCTCGGCTATGCGAAAATCGTTAGCTTAGCACCGGAGGTCCTATGAGTAGAGTGACACATCACAAATCATCAGCCACAAGCACGTTGCGTATTAAAAAGGGCGACCTCGTCAAAGTTATCGCCGGCGGGCAAAAAGGCAAAATTGCCAAAGTTGAGCGCACTGACGCGGCAAATGGTCTGGTGTATCTCGAAAAAGTCGGTATGATGAAACGTCATATCAAACCGAGTCAGTTGAACCCGCGAGGCGGCACAAAAGACGTTCACACCGGGATCGCCGTGAGTAACGTGGCGTTGGTTGCCGACGAAGCCAAAGGAACAACGACAAAAGTCGCCTACAAGGCTAAAGATGGTAAAAAAGTTCGAGTGCAACGCTCGAACGGAAAGGAGCTAGCACATGAGTAGCAAGCCAGAAGTCACTCGTCAGAAGCAAGCCACGTCAGCAGCTTCTTACGAACCGCGGTTGAAAAAACTCTACCGCGACAAACTAGTCGACGAACTCAAAAAAGAGCTCGAACTCGGCAATAGCAACCAGGTGCCAAAACTGCGCAAAATCGTCGTGAGTGTTGGTGTTGGCAAGCATAAAGATGACAAACATTACCACGAAGTCGTGGTGAACACTCTCCGTAAAGTAACCGGTCAACAACCAATCGATCGCATGGCGAAAAAATCTATTGCGACGTTCAAAATCCGTAAAGGTATGAACCGTGTTGGGGTGTCAGTGACGCTGCGCGGCAACCGTATGTACGAGTTTCTTGACCGCCTGATCAACGTTGCACTGCCACGCGTGCGTGACTTTCACGGAGTTGGCGCCAAAGGTTTTGACCGCAGCGGCAACTATAACCTCGGTCTGTTGGAGCAGTCAGTATTTCCGGAGCTAAGCTTTGAAGATACGCAGACGCTTCATGGACTACAGGTAACGTTTGTGATGTCGGCTGAAAGCCGACGTCACACGCGACCGTTGTTAGAGAAATTTGGTATGCCGTTTGAGAAAGAAGGAGGCAAGTAATGGCGAAGAAGTCAATGATTGCAAAAGACCTGAAGCGTCAGCGGATGAT
>JBLMYZ010000036.1:0-11777 GCA_050258575.1 Acidobacteriota bacterium | reverse complement strand
TGCGCTTGCGCGCATAAACAACAAGCCGAGGAAAATCCTCGGCTACAAAAGCTCATTACAAGTTGCAAAAGAGAAAGGACTAATTCTAGAGGGAGTGTCCTGATTCGGGGGTGAATTCAGGGCTACAGTCCGACTCTCATGGTATAACAAAAGAACCATCATGTCAACAGTTTACTCCAGGACTAACGAGTATCTTACCGGAGTAAATAGCTATGTTGACAAAACATATCTTTAGTATAAAGGTATTGACATACAATGAAGATTGTGCTAATATGGTATTATACCTAATAATAAGAGGTGGGAGGAAAGAATTATGAAGAGATTCAACAAATATGCCACTATTGCTGTTGCCGCAACTATGCTTGCTGGCCAGGCGTATCATATGGCATACGCGGTTGACAGTGCTTTACAGATTAGCGACTGTAGTGATCGCGCAGTTGTTCGCTGTGGTGTGCACACAGTTGCTGACTAGAGCGCGCTATGGCGACACCTGAAGTTCAGAAACTAGTCGACAACCCGCAGGTATTCCAGTCAAATGGTCTAGGCGCAGGTTTGAAAAGAACTGTCGAAGGTGTCGTTACAAAATCTGGACAGATTTTGGTCGGTAACACTGTTGTTGCAACGAACGGTACTACGTACTATGTTCGCACGACAGACTCGACAACTGGCAAAAATGGTTTCTCACTCGAAGATTTCCGCAACATGCGCATGCAGAGCACGAAACCGATCTATGTGACGCTCGACGCCAACGGCAAATATCTCTCGGCTGCTGCCAAAGGCTGCGGTAACCCGCTCAAAGGTTTCACGGCTGTGGCGGTGCAACCGAAACCGCAAACGCCAGCGACGCCTGAAAAACCGGCTGAACCAGAGAAAAAGCCGACCGAACAGGTGAAAGAAACGGTAAATACACCGGTTGCAAAACAGGAAGATACGCCAGTTACGACGGTAACAACTCAGACCGAGACGGTTGCCACTGTGACGCCAAAAGGTGCTGAAACACCGGTTAGATTGCCAAAAACTGGTGCAGCAGACACGTTCGTGACAGTCCTCGGTGCTGTTGGAGTTACCTACCTTGCCACCTTGCTTGTTGTGACTGCTCGCCGACGTTTGTTCTAGCAAGAACGAGACGTTGACCAATAAAATCGCCCTCCGAGGCGATTTTATGTTGTGCGGAGAAACGCTTCAAAGGCAAGAACGCCAGCAAGTGTCGGGTCGTAGGTGTCGGCGAGTGTAAAATCGAGCGCTTGAATATGCCGCCACGCGGCCTCAACGAGCGTGGTAAACTCGGTGAGTTTTTCGTCGCTGTAAGCGTAGTCTAGCAACACAATCTCTCCGCGTTCGTCGGGTTCAACGAACTCAATACGCGCACCGGTCACCGTGTAGCCAGTGAACTGGCGAGAGTGCTCGACGAGCAGTTTGTACATCATAAGCTGTTGTTCGTAGTGATGTAGTTTGAGGCGTTCGTAGTCGGTTCGACCTTTCCAGGATGCAACGGGCTTGCCGGTTTTGTAGTCGGTGACAAAGATAGTTTTTTCGTCATGGTCGATGTCGATGAGATCCAAGGCGCCCGTCACCTGCGCGTCGCCAACTCGGACATGATCGCCAGAAAAACTACGTTCAACTTGCTGTGACGGCGTAAAGCTGTGCGAGCGTTGTTCGAAAAAGCTTGTCAGGCTGCGCGTGCCGCGGTCGATGAACTTTTGACGATCGCTGTCGGACAACTGCGCGCCTTGCAGAGCGGTTTCGAACTCGCGCAGGCAGTCTTCGACTGGACGTAGTGTCCCTTGCGCTGACAAATGTTGGTGGGCTCGTTGCAGCACGGCGTGAACCGCCGAACCGTAGACGGCGTGAGGCGACATTGCCTCTGGCAAATGAAGCAGGTTTCGCAACAGGAAAAACTCCGGGCCGCCTTTTGTAACGTCGAGGTAGTTGTTGAGGTGGGTGGCGCTGAGGCGGTACTGTTCGAGGAGCGGCGTTAGCAAGCGCTGCTGGTCAACCTTGGGCAGCGTCAAAAGCGGCGCGTGCCATTCGGTTTCGAGTGCGGCTGCGAGCTGCGGCAGGTCGGTCGTTTCTTGGTCTTCAACTGTCAGGTCGGTACCGCTGAGAGCGCCGACTGGTAGGAGCGGTTTACCGTTTTCAGACTGGCGGGCAGTTGAAATATGTAGTTCGTTGCGGGCGCGCGTCAGCGCAACATACAACAGACGCAGCCGTTCGTCGTCACTGTCGCCAGCTGGTGACAGCGGAATATTTGTCGGAAATCTGAGCGGACGGCGTCCGCTGCTCGCGCTACTTCCCCATACCGAGTCATGCGCGTCGAGAACATACACAGCATCAAACTCGAGACCTTTTGCTTTGTGAGCGCTCAGCAGTACAACCGGGTTGTCGTCGGTGTCGACAGTCACGCTGCTCGTCAGTGTGAGTTCGAGATCGTGGTGGAGCGACAAAAAATGGACAAAATCGTCAAGATACAGGGTTGTTTGCGGCAGGTAGTCGCGCAGAGCAGTGCGGAGCTGCTGGAGGTTAGCGAGGTGGGCAACGTAGGTGCTGGACTGTTGCGGCGCCGCACCAAAAAAATGCTGGGCGTATGGTGACGAAAATGCTTCGTCCTGTGCGATACCAACGATATAGTCCAGCATGTATTCGAGTGGTTCGTTGCGGCTCTTTTGCGCGCCGGTAACAAACCATTCGCCAATATCTCGGAGCCGGTCGTCGCGCGACAGCATATTTTCTAGCCAATACGTTTTGTCGCGGTAAGCCTGGAGGCTGAGCTCCCATATATCAACAGCGGAAATACCCCACGCAGGATGGGTTAGTACCCGCGCCAAATGCTCGTGCGCGTCGGCGAATTCTTCGTTGGCGATATGCCAAAAAACATGCGCCGTGTCCTCGACAAGAACAACTAGCTCACTGTCGGTGACGTTGTCTTGCCGCTCATAGCGTACTGGGATATGTGCCTCGGACAAGTGTGGCAACAGTGTGGCTAACTGCCGGTGATGACGGGCAATCACCGCTCGCGTGGCTTGCGGCGCGGTGGCAATATCTCGTTGTATTTGCTGAGCGAGCGCGGCGTATGACAGCGCCGGAGTTTCGTGGCGAGTGGCTCGGACGAGCGGTCGAGTCGCCGCGTGGTGCGGAGTGAGGTGTTTTGAGATGTCGAGGCTGGTTTCGAGCCGCTCGCTCCCCTGGGTGATTACTTGCCGAGCAAGCTGCAAAATAGCTGCGTCAGAACGATAATTGTCCGTGAGAGTGATCACTTTGACGTCGCGGTAACGAGTTGTAAAGTCAAGGATATTGCTGAGGTTCGCGCCCTGAAAACGGTAGATTGCCTGGTCGTCGTCACCAACCACCATGAGGTTCGGCCGGCCTTCGGTCACTGGGTTGTTTGTCAAGTTCCACACCAGGCGCATTTGTACGTCGTTGGTGTCCTGAAACTCGTCGACCAAAATGTACTGGTACTGTTCCTGCAGGCTATAGCGCAGGTCGTCAAACACCTCAAGCGCGTGTGTGGCGCGCAAAATCATGTCGTCGTAGTCGTAGAGCGCATGTTCTTGCATGGCGAGGAGGTAGCGGCGATAGATGTCGCTCACTTCGCGGAGCTTGGCGGTGTTTTTTTCGTCTTTGAGCGTCGGTTGGTCGTGAGCGTCTTTTTCGAGATAGGTTTTTTTCCAGGCCGTCAGCGGCTTGGTACCGCCAGCTTGCAGGGCTTGGCGCAGCGAGGCGGCGATAACGCTATGTAGGCTGTGAAAACCGTTTGTTTCGCTGCTATTTTCGGGGTAGGCGTCGAGCTCGTCAGCTAGTTTTTCAGCTAGTTCAAGTGTTCGTTTGGAAATACGCGGCCCAAAAACATCGGTTAGGCGCGGTTTAAGCCACTGAACGAAAGCATCGTTGTCCGTCAGCAGCGCGTCGAGTTCATCTGGCACGAGACCGCCACGCTTGAGCTCGGAGATGGTTGTCTGGATGGCTTTTAGGTAGGTAAACTGACCGTTCATCGTGCTCGCGAGGAGACTACCGTGTGGCAAGGTTTCGAGAATACCACTCAGTAACTCGTAGCGGCTCAAGTCATCGGCAGCACGAAACTGTGCGCCCGAGTAGAAAAAATCGCCGTGTTGGTTGATGATTTCGCTGCCGAAACTGTGAAATGTATGGATAGCAACTTTGTACGCTTCTGGCCCGAGTAGGCCGCTCAAACGTTCACGCATATTAGCGGCGGCGCTGTCGGTGAACGTCAAGCAGAGAATATTGCCCGGCAAGACGTCGGTTTTTTGGAGGATATTTGCCACACGCACGCTCAAGAGTTCGGTTTTGCCCGTTCCCGGTCCGGCGACAACCATAACCGGTCCGTCGACGGTATCCACGGCTTTTTTCTGGTTCTCGTTGAGGTTCTCGTAGCGTTTTGTAAACTCACTCATCATCAACAAGTATAGCAAAAAGAAACAGGAGATTAGTAGTGCTAGATGGGGTTTGGCTATGACAACCACCTTCACTACCAACTACCCATCCCGCAATATAGTGTACAATAAAAACTATGTTAGACAGCGCAGTTAACGATATGGCGGTTGAAGAGTTGATCAAAGCACAGTTTGGGTTGCAACTAGAGGTGAAACAGATGATTGTGCGCAGCGTTCCGGTCAGCCGTGTAGCGACCGCCAGCGTGTTTTTAACGCCGAAACGCCAGGTGTTTGCGCTGATTCAGGCGCAGTCGGCCATGACGCTAGGCGATGCGGCGAGTATTGCCAAAAAGATGGGTCTCAGTGTTGACCAATTTTTACCGCCGCAGCACGACGAAACGTACTTTAGTGGTATCGCACGCGACAAGTTTCGCGAGGTGTTTCCGGGACGGCGTGATATCTCTGACGTAGAACTACGCTACTACCGCACGCTCGTACCGTACAACCCTGCCCTGCTTCGTGTTGGTGCTATAGAAGGAGGCGTGATCAAACAGTTTGACCCGCACGACACCTCCGGCTGGCGTCTCGCCGCCAAGTTCTCGTACAAACAGATCAGCACATTGTGAGCAACATTACGGGAGTCGCCAGTTCTTATTGGCTTCATCCCCGAGGAAAAGACTGTCTCCGCCACCGCACGACCAAATGCGCATACCCGGAGTCATAGGGGCGGTATATTGTGACACCTGCTTTTCATAGTAACGAATGACGTTGTTACGAAACTCTGCTGGCGCCTCCGATAAATCACTAAGTTTGCTTATCCAACCTGCTTGTTCTTCATAGTCTCTCAGGTCGTTTCCACGAGGTAATTTATCGTAAGCATAGCCAATCGCGTTCATTTTCTGCGACTGCATTGCTCGTAGGATTTCGTCTCCGTTAAGACCTTGTTTTTCTAAGACAAAGGCTGTCTCGACGTCGAGGAGGATGCGGGCGATGTGATCGACATATAACTGACTCTCCAGTTTCATCTTACCGTAGCCCTTGGAAGTGTTGCCTACTCCCCCGTTGTATGCAGCGGCAGCAAGGGCATATGTGATAACTTTCGGCTTATTAGGGTTATGTTTCTCTGCTGAATGGATACACTCAGCGAGATATTCAGCACCGGCATACGTGTTGTTGCGAACATCGCTAAATACACTGACGTAAGTTTCTTTCGGTACTACAGAAGAACCGCCATTGCGAGCTAAGTTGTAGTCTTCCAAAGAGGCCTCTGGGGGGAGGTAGGCTACGAATTTGTCAAAATGGTATTTTGGGACAACTTGAACGAGACCGTAGGCATCTGCTCCAGAACGCGCCTCTGTTATACCAGCTGACTCTATTGATGCAAGAGATGCCAGCATGTTGGGCGGCACGCCAAATTCGTTAGAAGCTTCGATGATAATGTCTTCGTGTTCATGTATGGCTGGGAAGAAAATTGGCGCAAGGTGGTCGGTTGTGTGATAAAAAATACCACTGTCGGAAACCGTCGCAACTACTTCTGGAGTAAGTTTGTAGTACGACCCGGCGGTGATATGTAACGAATCTGCTACTGCTGTGGCAGGTGATACGCTGTCATATGGATTCATACGTGCCATATTGAAACGTTCGGTTGAGCCGTCTTTTATTTCTGGATGCTTGTCACCGTTGCCGTCCGGTGCGGTACAGCCAGTGAGCCTGTTCGCGGCAGCAGCTACTAAAAATGCCAACCCCGCCCGTCTCGAAAAAGGCCTTTCGGAGATAGGAATGGGTGTATTGTCCGGATTTGGTTCAGTGTAGGTCTGTAGTGTCATGTATATATATTATCATATATAAAAACAATAGTCAATAGTAGGTTATTCGTGTCTATTTACTGGACGGTGGGAGTACTAAAAATAACGGTTATAAAAATTATTTGTTATGGGGTAGTGATGACTTCGCGCCAACTAAGGACGTCGTAACCGCCAGTGATAGGATAGCTTGGCGGTGGCGCATAGTAGAGGTTTTGGTCGTAGGTTGTAGTGGTGTTTCGTACCCCTGAGATATAATTTCCCGAAATACTGTCATGGACGCTGTCGCCACATGAACTGCTGCGGTTGTAGTTCCATGTCCAGTAGAGTCTGGTGGCGACCGAGCCATAGTAAACGAATTGCTGATAAGGACTCGTCCACCCCCTCGTGCAGCGAAATGAGTCGGCTTTGTATTTGCCCGGGTATGTCACCGAGCCGCTTTGGGCAAGTGTGGCAGCATCGATTTCGAAAGTAAACACGCTGGTCTGAGGTATGGCGTAAGGCATGATGTTGATGTTTTTTTCAGCAACAAGACCGATCGCATCTTGTCCGTTTTTCTTACTGTATAGCACGGGGCCAACGATGTTGATATCTGCGCTGCTCGCGTCTTTCCCGAGACGTCCTGCGGCAATAGTGACTCTGCCGGTAAAAGTTGAGTTGGTTTTAACCCAGACGTTGTCTTCGACAAATATCACCCCCGAACTTGGTATAGGAATGTTTGACTGGACGAGTGTTTCCGAGAGCGCGCTCGTCACGGTTGGTTCGGTGTCATCCTCGTTCGCTACTTTATACAGGCTATAGGTAGTATTGTCGTTTAGGACTATGTAGTAGCCGCGACGGTTGCTGAAGGAGGTGTTGTAGCGCGGGATATATGCCGCTGATCGAGAGGCTGGCGTGAGGTTGCAAGCGTCCGTAGCGGTGGCAAATGCAGCTGTGGTGTTGTCGTTGGCGAAAGCTACTTTTTTCATAGTGCAGAGCGCACTAACAACTTGGTTGAAGTCCACTGAAGCTCGGGGGTAAAGCCAGTTAGACTTGTCACGCGAGTTACAGTTGGGGCTTGTGACGGTAGACGAACACCAGACACCGTTTTTGGTTGTTCCATTGCCGCCATAAGGGGCGGTAGGAACATATGTCGCGTTTGCGCTTTCAACAGTGCTGGTATTTGGTCCATCCATGTGGACGCCTTGGTTGGAAAATACCGGTCCATTTGCAGCCTCGGATGAACCAAACCAAAATTCGACATCGGAGATGAGGCCATAGCTCGCAAAAGAAGCAGCACCAATTTTAGCGTCGATAGTTCGGCGCGTGCCGTCACTCGTTTCACCGATCGAACGAACAGTGACGACTGTTGAGCCGTTCCCGTCTGGTTTGATCCAGAGCGTGTACGTGCCGGTTTTTTGGGTGTTGGCGTTGTAATAGTCGTGTTCATATGGTCCGTAGCCTAGGTTTGGGTCTGGAGATTCGTTATTTTTGCCGCCGTCTTTGTGGTCGGTTGGGTCATGCGACAAATGCCAAAGGTAGTAGTTGACGCCCGCTTCTGCGATATTGAGGGCTTGCTGCTCTTTGTTTGTCCTGTTGGCAAAAGCGAGGTTGTTCATAACTACCATCATCACCGCGCCGCTAAAAATAATCATAAAAATCATAATAGACAATGTGCCCGGCAGCGTGAAGCCAGGTTGCTCTGGGCGGCGTAGTCGATGTGTGTCGGGGTTCATAAGTTGTTCTTTCGGTTACGGATGATGACCAGGACGTCCATGTTCTGCACAGTCGTTCCGTCTATATTCATACCAAGTGAGAGTTTTATTGACTTAACGATAGACGTGTCGCTAACCGGTGCGCTAACAATACCGTTGCCAGCGTTTAAATATGTAAACAACCGTCCGTTGGGCGGGACGGCCAGGCTGTGCAGTATGGTGATAGTTTTCTTTTTGGATTCGTCCGGAACACCGGTTGGCGGGTTAGCGGTCATAGGTACGACATCGGCAGCGAGGACTTTTTTGCCCGCCTCATCTTTCATGTAGTATTTTATCTTGGATGCATAAGCGTCAGATGGATAAAGGTAAGCATAGATCGTCAGGTCATTGTCGTTAGCAGACTCAATACCTGTGGTGCTGCGCAAGACATTGGTAACACGGTTAGACTGATAGCTCAACTGGCTCATGGCCGAACCTTCTTTTTGCAGTTCCAAATACGGAAAAAACGCGCTCGTAAAAACGTTAAGCATCACCGTAGAAACAATCGCCACGACAGATATCACGACGAGCATTTCGATAATAGTGTAGCCCGCAGCGGCATGGGTGTTATTTGACACTGATCCCTCCTAGTGGCTGAACAGGCAATGTCAAGGTTCCGCCGTTAGCGCTGATAGTGGCTTGTAGGGTGCCTGTCGATACAGCGGTCAAGTTAAATGCACAAGTGAGCTCTGTGTCAGAGCCGGTACAGTTTTTTGCAGTAAATGTTGTGCTGTTTTGCGACAGACTGAGGGAGCCATTGGTTAAATTGTTACCAGTTATAACAAATTTGACATTACTGAGGTTGTCGACGACTGCTAAACTGTCCGGGTCGATAGTACGAACCCGCGGGAACGCGCTGTTGGTTGTCAGGATGAGCTTGACCTGCTGCGGGTATGTCTGACCGTCATAAGAAAAGGACTGCGCGACCGGATCGTTTTTTTGCGGAACGGTGATAGGCATGAGGCTGTTTGTACCGTTATAGGGAGCGGCAGCAGCGAGATAATATTTGGTGCCGTTTGTCGATATACACCCGGTATCACCTTTGTCGCCGCAAAATATATAGTCGTTGATTGGCGGCAGGTTGCTGAGTGATGTCATGCCGGAAGCGTCGGTTATCCCCCGTGTGTCGCTCGGCGTAAGGTTGTCGTAGTAGTAGGCGGTGTTCGTGGTGTTGGTGTATTTTTTGTAACCACCTTTAACGGCCAATTTGATATTTGACAGCGGTTTGCCAGTAGTGTCCTCGGCGAGGATCACGAGACTGTTTGTGGACATTTTACCTATCACCAACAAAACTTGCGATGACTGTTGGGTGAGAATCTTTTGATGTGCGTAGGTCGGTTGCAGCGAACCGGAGGGCGCGATGGTTGAAATCGTTGAGTAGCCGCTTTTGGTTGAAGTGACACTGTAGCGCTGTTGTGTGTCGGGCGGCAGGCCGTAAAAAATAGCTACGCCGTTACTGTCGGTTGTGCTGGAGATATTGACCGATGGCGACACGGCAGCGTTGACAACGTTGACACTTGCTTCTGTGACCGCATTTCCGCCTGGGTCAGTCACAGTGACGAACAGCGCTCCTGTGGTACTGGCGGTTTCAGCGACGCGTGCGGCGATATTTGTATCAAGAACAGCCAGATACGTTCCGCCACCGTTTTTTATGGTGATATGTGCTATTTTGTAATCTGCCGGGTTGGTGTCATTGACGAGGTTGTTGCCGCTGCTGTTGCCTGGTGCTGAAAAATTTCGACAGTATATTTTTTTTAGGTCGAGACTCGGGTAAACGCCGCAGCCATCGAACGCATCGTCAACGTAGCGGATATCTGTCGTAACAGTGTAGGTGACCTGGCTGATCGTTTGTTTTGTTTCCGCAGGTAGATAACTCGATGCAAGGATGCTTCCGCCGCTCACCGCCAGACTGTCGTACGGTAGCGAACGTAGGTATTCCATCTGGTTGTTGGCGAGCGCGTTGGCGACGGATTTTTGCTTGGCGAGCGTGGCGCTTTGAAGCAGTGATGTGAGCAAGATCAGAAAACTCGAGCTAATCACGGCGAGTACCACAATAGAAATCAACAACTCAACAATGGTATACCCTGACTCTGCCCTTCTCGCATGACGCATATGTTTAGTATACATGCAGTCTGTCGAAAAAAACATACGTTTTGTTATACTAACTACATGCGTACGAAGTTTCGTGTTTCGACAAAAGCGGCGATCTACAACGCGCTCGGTGAAGTGTTGGTTATCGACATGCCGCAAATACAGGCATACGGGTTGCCTGGCGGACATATTGACGACGGTGAACAGCCCGACGACGCCATGGTACGCGAACTGTGGGAAGAATGCGGTTTGCGAGAAGTCGAGTTGCACCACAAAGACTTTTTTATGCATGCGGACGGCAAAATAGTCTTGGCCTACACCGGCCGGGTGGTGTTACCAGAACTAGACTCACAGCAAAACAATCTCGAGGGTATTCCAAGATGGCTTCCTCGACATGTGTTCAAAACAGTGGCGATCGACCCAGCCTACCGCGAGTTCGTGCTCGCAAACTGGCCGGCTGAGTAGGATATAGTCATAAGGAAAAGTATAAAAGTTTGGAAATGCTTTAGGCTTATATTTGCGCTCATTTCTAGCGTTTGGCCATAAAACGGCTTCGGACAAACTTGTAAAAACAAGCCATGAAAATCGCTCGATATGTTGGTCGGACGATTTTCAAATTGCAGCTACACACCCCTGTAAAAGGATGATCCTTATATTTAACCCTAACAAAAGAGTAGTTTATGTAGTACATGGGGATAAAAGGTGTATTTCACCAGATATCATGCGAAAACTATATACGTAGCGTGCGTCGAGTCCACCTGTTGAGGAGTTAGTGCACCTGTCCGCACTTTATCTGTCATGACATGTGGGTACACTACTAGTTGCACGGCATATTTTATATTGTCGTCCCCATCGGGATAAGGGCCATATATGTATTTTCTAAAATCACCCGTGACTGTTTTATCACGACGAAGTGTCGAGCCGTTGGGGCGCACTAAACTTGGACTCCAGCTTAACGGCGCATTATATGTCCCAGAATTTCCTATGAATGGAGAAGTTTTATTGAGAAAGTCAATTTCGGCAAGTATGGCGTTTCTATGTATTGGATCAATCGCCTCGTCGATCGCATCACCGTTCCCAAGCGCGTTGATCGTATCGATTGTTTCTTGAATAATGCATGGGTCGACAGTTCTATTTGGCGCCTCAATGACTTCTGAGATGTTTTCTGGAATACGATATTCGTGTCGTTTAAGAAATCGTGCTTCCTCCCCTGTGGGAACCCCAACTATAAAACCGGGCTTAGCGTAATGTTTTCTTACTTCTTCGGGCAAAACATTAAGTCTCCAGGAAGGTTCGGTGTCTGTGCTGTAACCAGCGCGAAACATTGATTCGCCGACTAGCGCTATGACGCCGAGTCTTATGGCTCGCGGATCAGTTCGTCGGCGACCAGTGATCGGATTGAGCTGGTCGATACTAAAACCGACCAGTCTACCGGTCGCGAAACCTGGACCATAACCTACCCCGCCATTAACAGGTGAGTACATCGAAGGACTGCTACCGTAGACTGGGATATCTTTGTATTTTTCCGTTAACTCTTGTAGATTTGGGGCAAGTTTTTCAAGAGTTGATGCACTTGGTTTACGATGTTCAAGGAAACGGTTGATCTCTGTCGCATCGGATTTAAGTTTCTCACCAAACTGCCCTGTCAGGCTCCCCATATAATCAACACACAGTCTAAACCGGTTAGATCGTAATCTGTTACCATACTAAGCACAGGGCGCTAGCCCTGTGCATGAAAGGACTGTATTTTGTATGCCCAAAGG
>JBLMYZ010000035.1:0-30670 GCA_050258575.1 Acidobacteriota bacterium | reverse complement strand
GGGGTCGCCGCTACCGGTTTGGTTGACCCAGGTGAGGCCTGTTCCGTTGAAGCCAAGGACTTGACCATTGGTGGCGCCAGTTGAGGCTATTTTGGAGAGGGAGACTGCGCCGTCGGCAAGTGCCGCGGTCGTCACGGCCGCATTTGCCAGTGACGGGTTAGGATATAGCCCTGCCAGCGCACCGCCAGCCGATCCCGAGGGGGCTGCTGAACCTGTCGAGATAGTCTCCCACCGAAAACCGCCCGGAGCAGTATTGTCCAGCACAAGCGATTGGCCAGTCGTTCCACTACCGGTGTACAGTTTGGCGGCAGTGATACTGCCATCGGCGATATTACCCGCCGCGGCAGTATTGATTTTTTGGCGCAGTGCCGTCTCGAGCTTCGCCTCGGTGACGTTACCATCGGCGATTTTTACCGTCGTGACACCGCCAGCGGCTAGTTCGGTTGCACCGACCACGCCAGCGGCCAGCTGCGCGCTGCTGGCAGTCCCGGTAAGATCGCCGCCCATCGCTGGATCAGTTGTGCTCGCAATCGTGTTCAGTTTTTGCTGAACAGTTGGCGTCAGCTTCGTTTCGGAAACCGCTCCGTCTGCCAACAAATCTGCCGTTACTGCACCGCTGACGATCGTACTCGTAGAAACCGATTTGTCTTTTAGTGCTCCATCTGTTTTATGAGCCTGCAGCAAAAAATCATTTAAAACTGTCCCCCAACTGCCCGAATCTCCACCCGGCTGTGGTAACCTAGCCATGCGCTCTACCCCATCCTTCTTATTATTGTTTTTGTAATCTTTCCCATTACCTATCAACTATACCAAAATTCTTATGATTCTGCAAAACAAGTACGGTCTTGCGCTCGCTTAGAACCATACATACCTGACATGAGGAGTTTTATACCCTACACCGAGTCGCGGGTTTGTTGAGTGAACCCATAAACACTCATGCCATAACCCGACCCAGCACCCGACGTTTTGGCCGTCGGCTGGCTGATTAGTTTATCAAGGCCACCGAACGCGTTGACGATAAACCCGCCTCCGACCAGCAAAAGACCGCCGACGCCGATATGTCGCAGGAACTCCTGTCGAGTCATCGGCTTACTTAACAAATGCTGAAGAGCTTGTGGTTGTTTCATGTGGTTTTCCTACTGTGTTTATTTTTGTATCATTTTGTAGCTAACAACATTGTAACCTCAACCGTATAAAAAAGCAATACCTTAAGCAGAATAAAATCCATCAACCGATAGCTGCGGCATTCGATGTATGGCCTGCTGGCGTTGCGGCGCAACTAGCGGACGCCTCGTTTTCTGTGTTTGCCGTGGTGCGGCAAACTGAGACATTGCGCGGTGGTGCGGTGGTGCGGGCTGATACGCTACAAAACCATCTACTGAGCGAATCGTAGCGCGAGTAGCGGCAAGAGCGGGTTGTTTAACTGTAGAGCTCACTGCGTGCGGAGCCGCTGCTGGTGCGGTGGGCGCGGGCAGTGCTGGAGGAGCCACGACCTCAGCGCAAACCGCCGCCCTGGACCGCGCACGTTTCGCTTCTTTTCGATGTTTCGCCCAAATGATAATAATCCCGATCTGATACATCACGACGAGCGGCGACGCAAGCAGCGACTGGTTGAGCGCATCTGGCGTCGGGGAAATAACCGCCGCGACAATAAACGACCCGACCAACATCTTGTCCTGGTGCTTCATGAGCTTGCTCGGCTTGAGCGGCCTGATCTGGTCGATCATCAACATTACGAGTGGCAGTTGGAACAACAACGCCCCAGCGAGTAAATACGTCATCACAAATGAAAAGTACGAGTCGATCGTCAGCATTGGGTTGATGTGATACAAGTCAAAGCTCGTCAAAAAATACAACGCTGCTGGCAAAATAACGCTGTACGCGAACACAATCCCAACTATTGCCAGAAAAAAAGAAGCCAGCGTAAACCCGAGCGCCCGGCGCATGTTGACTTTTTCAACCGCCGGCATGATAAAACGATACAACTGGTAAATAATCACCGGCAGAGCACCGATGATACCAACATAGATACAAACCTGTATCATAAAACCAAACGCACCACTCGGTGTCAAATAGACCAGTTCTTGGTCTCGCCCGAGCGGCGCAACGATCACGTTAACGATTTTGTCAAAAAATGGAAAAGCAGCGCCCCCAACTGCGAGGAACGCTAGCACTATCATAAACAGTCGACCCTGCGCTTCACGTACGTGATCCATAAAGGTAGGCAGGGTCGACGTTGCGGTAGCGACTACGGTTTTAGGACTTTTTGTCCGGTGTTTCCTTCTTGTCATCATCGTCTTTCATAGCATTCTTCAACTCTTTCGCAGAAGAACCAACACTCTTTGCGAGCTCAGGCAATTTCTTCGCACCAAAAAGGAGCAGCAGAATGACTAATATTACGACTAACTCCGGGACGCCAATCGGCATAATCTCAACCCTCTCTTGTTTATATGTTAATAATACGATATTATAACGGTAAAGCCTAAAAAGCAAGGAAACGAACATGAATTTGTATGAAATCACTTATTTCGCCAGTACCTATAACTGCAACGCCTACGGCGCGGGCGGTTACAGCACCCAAGGCGAGTGCGTAACAACCGCAAGCCCGGGAACCAGCGGCGGTATTTTGACAAATACCGGCCAGGATGCACTTATCGGGGTTGGCGTTGGTGTTGTACTTATCGCATCGGCTGTGGTTCTGATGATCCGCGGTCGCCGCAAAAAAGCAACTCGCTAGTCTCGCTGTAGCATCACCGTGAACGCCTCGGATGGGATATCAACCTTGCCAAATCTTTTCATCCTCTTTTTGCCTTTAGCTTGCTTGGCGAGGACTTTTTTCTTGCGGCTAACGTCGCCGCCGTACAGACCAGTCGTTACATCTTTGCGGTAGGCACTGAGGTCTTCACGGGCAATAAACCGCGCCCCTATGGCCGCCTGCAAAGCCACCTGAAAGTTCTGCCGCGGTATCACTTCCTTGAGCTTTTTGACTACCGTTCGCCCCAAAGCGTCAGCCTCGCTACGGTGCGCCATAACACTCAGCGCGTCAACCATCTCGCCCGCCACGTAAAAATCCACGCGCGTCAAGTCCTCAACCCGGTAGTCGCCCAGCTCGTAGTTAAATGACCCGTAGCCGCTCGTCACGCTCTTGAGCTGGTCGTAAAAGTCCGTCAGCAGATTCGCGAGTGGCGCCTCGAAACTTACGAGCGCCCGTTCGTCTATGTAGCTCAGGTTCTTTTGCCGCCCGCGTTTGCTGACGATCAGTTGCAGCACACCGCCGAGGTAGTCTTTCGGCACGATAATCTCGCCCTTCACCCACGGTTCAGCAATACTCGCGACTTTGCTCATGTCGGGCAGGTCGGCCGCACTCTTGATATCGAGCTTTTCGCCGGTGGTGAGCGTGACGTGGTAGTCGGTTGATGGATTTGTCACCACGAGATCGAGGTCGTACTCACGCTCCAAACGCTCGTGGACGATGTCCATGTGGAGCAACCCCAGAAAACCGATGCGCACGCCAAAACCTAGCACTGGCGAGTTTTCAGGCTCAAACTGCAAAGCGCTGTCGCTCAGACTGAGCTTCTCAATCGCTTCTTTGAGATCGTTATAATCTTCGTTTGACACTGGGAAAAATCCCGCATAGACGAACGGCTTAATTTCTTTGTAGCCAGGAAGCGGCTGGACTGTCATGCTTGATGCCTCGCGCTACGGATGGTAGCTTTTTGCACCTCGTTCATCTGTCGAGATTCGAGCATTTTTTGGTACGCCTTGTGGCGCGTCCATGGGTCGATACTAGTGTTTTGCAGTTCATGCATGGTTATTTCATAATACCGCACTGCAGCGGTTGCGTACAACCATGCCGCCGCCATGCGCACATAGTAGGCATCGCTCGTGAGCGTTCTGGGCTCGGCAAAGACCTGCGCGATCTTCTCGTCGGTCAAAAAATTCGCCATGCACATGACAATGCCGTAACGGATGAAAAACTCTCTCTTGTCATGAAGCATTTCGAGCGCAAACTGCCAATACTCGTCGCTTGCAAACCGGACATTTTTCTCTGCAAATATGTCGACTTCTGCCCATGAATCGACCTTTTCCAGATACTGTTTTGTAAGCGCGATATGGTCAGCGCTCGAAAGTTTCGCCGCATTTAACACCAGTCCAAACAACAGCACTTCTTCAAATATCGCGGCGTCTACCGCATCGCCCATCGCCGCCACATCCGCCACTGTCATCCCTTTTGCGACTCGCTTGGCAAGCCGCCGTAGATCTGGCGTTCGCACGCCAAGCAACTGTTTTTTCGTGTTCACGATCCGTCGATTAAACGCCGCATACTCATCGTCCCCGACCGCCAAATCGCGTAACTCTCGCTTCCAATCAATAGCTATCACTCGGCTACTTCTCTCGCCCGCAACACTGCGGTGGCCATGTCAATCGGCTCGCTCTTTGTGTGTTCGCGCGGTGTGTTGCTCATACCTTCCTTGTCGATGTGCACAAAATACACGCTGAACAGTTTATCAGGATAGACCTGCCCAAGGCCATGTATAAAACTATCCGCTATCGCCTGCTCACCGATTCGTTTTACTGCAATAATTTCGCAAATATAATCAATGCCAATAAGATCAATCCCCTCACCACGCACTGTCTCGACCGAACCGGGAGTTGTTTCAACCCCGGGTACATTAAGGGCCGCCGCCCCAATCAGCTTAACCGACCGCGCCACATGAGCGCGCAGTTCGTCAACATTCTTTTCCTCGGTATAAATTTTAATCAATGCCATAGTTGTTCTCCATATTCAATTTCTTTATCGTCTTCCAGTCAACATATTCTACCGCGCCATGCTCGTCGACGAAGAATATCGTGAGGTTGAGTATCTTGCACACATTCCAGGGCAATTTCGGGCGACAGCTGGTCGTCTTTATGACGTGTTTTCGGAAATAATCCGGCAGCGCGATGCTGTATTTGTCACCGCCCTTTGACGCGGTTTGGGTGTTCCGCCCCATGCGCGTCAATATCTGCGCGATACCGCTGTGAAATACCGAAATCGTCTCAGCCTTTTGATACTCGGCCTTGCCACGAGACCCGCCTTTTACTTCGATCGTCCACAGCCGTGCCGACTGTGTTTTGCCGTAATTTCCTGCGACGATATCTGGCCCGTGCTCGCTCAGACTCACGACCGATGTGATAACCCGCCACCCATGCTCACACAACCACGCTTCGACACGCTCTTGGATAAACTCTTCGTACGGATATAGCTCCGTCACGTTAGTCTTTCGAAACATATTTCTTCAATGTCACCGTATCGCCCACTCGGGCGTCGCGGGTGGTTTTGAGGTTGGTCACGATGTAGCCGATTTCGCCAGTGTCGAGCAACGGATCGGCGGTCATTTTGGGGCTGAGGTGCCCGACTTCGAGCGCGATGCCGTTTGCCGCGGTCGCAAGCATGTGAATTTCGTCGCTTTTGTGAATCGCGCCATCCACCACGCGCACATAGAGGATCACGCCGCGGTAATCATCGTAGTACGAGTCAAAAATCAGCGCCCGCGTCGGGTCATTTGCCTCGCCGCATGGCGCAGGAATCCGCTCGACAATCGCGTCGAGCACACGGTCAACATTTTCCCCTGTTTTTGCCGAAATCTTGATGATGTCCGACTCGTCGCAACCGAGCAAATTCATCACCTGCTTGCTCACGCGCGGCACGTCCGCAGCCGGCAAATCAACCTTGTTGAGCACGGGGATAATCGTGAGATCCTGCTCCATCGCCAAGTAAACATTCGCCAGCGTTTGCGCTTGGATACCCTGGCTCGCGTCCACCACCAGCACTGCACCCTCACACGCTTGCAGTGAACGTGACACCTCGTAACTAAAGTCGACGTGACCGGGCGTGTCGATGAGGTTGAGGTCGTACTCCTTGTACCGCATCCGCACCGGCGCCAGTTTGATCGTGATGCCTTTTTCGCGCTCGAGCTCCATACTATCGAGCAACTGCGACTTCATGTCGCGCTTCTCGACCGTCCCGGTTAGCTCCATCATCCGATCGGCAAGCGTCGATTTGCCGTGGTCGATATGGGCGATGATACAAAAATTCCGAATCGTGACAAGCAAGTTCATCCTACTCCTCCGACTTCGACGACCGGATCTCCCCAAACGCGATCTTTTTGAAAATATGTGTTGCGCGGTCGATTACGCGGTCAGCCTCCGAAAGGTTGAGAGAGCGGCTGACGTAAACATACACCACCAGACTCACCAGAGAAATCACCGCAAACTTCGGGAACAGCACATAAAACCCGGTATCCGGCACAACCGGCCCCATGACGAGCAGCGCCAGCACCGTCACCGCCGTCATGATACCTGTCGCAAACGCCATCCGGCCCAGCACGTTCAAAAATGTCCTGTCAAACAGGCGCGGAATCCGCCGCGACATCACGTAAAACAACGTGCTGACTTCGAGTACCGCCGTGAGCGACTGCGCAAGTGCCAAACCGTACACCCCCATGTTGAAATACATACTCAGCGTGATCGCCAGAACCACATTGAGACCGATCGACACAATCGAAATATACAAAGGTGTCCTGGTGTCCTTTTGTGCATAAAAACTCCGTGACGCGATATGGAAAATTGACCGAAAAACGATCGCGACCGACAAAATACCCAAGGTCGTCGCCACTACCGAAGCGCCTTTCGGGAACAAAAAGCTCGCTAGGTATTCCTGCGCAAAAAAGACAATCACCGCTATCGGTAACGCCAGCCAGACAATCACGCGCAGCACTGTCTGCAGCTCTTTTTTGAACAAATCAGGCCGCCCCTGGCTCAACCGTTCGGTCATGCGCGGAAACGCCGCTGTCGCAATCGCAACACCCACCAGGTTGACCGGCACCGAGTACAGTCCCATAGCCTGGTTGTAGGCGCGCACCGAACCGTACACCATGCGCGACGCGAGATTTGTCTCGACGATGTTGTTAAAATAGTCGATCCCCTGGTCAAACGACCGCGCCGGCAGAAGCTTCAACACCTGTTTAAAGCCGAGGTTCTTGCGAAAAATCTTGAAACTATAGTCGAAACCAAGTCCTTTGAGGCCTATTGCGCTCAAAATCAGCTGCAGCATTGACCCAAGCACGACACCGAGCGCTACCCCCATGATCCCGCCGTCAAATACCTTCCAGCCGAACAATTCTATGCCGCCAGTAAACCACAAAATGCCGACAATAATCCCGATATTGTACAGCACCGGCGCCAGTGCAAAAAACGTAAACCGCCCCACGGCCTGCTGAATACTCGCAAACACGCTCGAAATAGCAAACAAAAACGGGTTGATCGCGATCACGCGCATCATACTGACCGCTAGACCACGACCTACCTCGTCCAAACCTGGCCCAACGACATAGCGTACCAGCGGCTCAGCAAATATAATAATAATCAGACTCGCAACCAACGTAATAATCGCCAAAAAGTTCAGTAAGCTCGTCGAAAGCTCCCAGGCCGATTTTTTGTTGCCCGAGGCCATGCGATCATTGAAAACAGGGATAAACGTCACGCTCAGCGCGCCAGAGACCAGTATGAAAAACATAAAGTCAGGGATAATAAACGCCACCGTGTAAGCGTCGGCGTAGTTCGGCAGCGTATCGTAGTAGTACGTGTTGAGCAAGCGATCGCGCAAAAACCCGAGCACACTCGAAATCAAACTGGCGCTCGCCAACAATATTGCCGCTAGCTGCACACTAAGGCGAGCGTTCGCCTTGGCCATAATCCGTTGGACGCGTCCCATACGGGCTATTATACAGGGAAGAGCTCGCCCTTCCCAGAGGTTTCACAAAATAAATCTGCAAAAACGCTCAGCGCTCTAGTACAACTTGGCAGCTGCTGGCAATATTGCACCCTTCAGTGCCACCTCGACCTCAGCCTCGTCGAGTGTTTCGTGTTTAAGCAGCTTATCGGCTAGTGCTTTCAACGGTGTTTTGTTGGCTTTGAGAATCGCCCGCGCCCGCGCCGCTGCCTCTTCCATCAGCTTCGCAACCTCTCGGTCGATCACTGCCGCTGTTTCATCACTGTACGGCCGCTCGCGCGTCATCTTGTCGAACATCAGCCCGCCGTTGTCTTCGTGAAACACTTGGTCGCGCAGTTTTTCGCTCATGCCCTGCTCGATCACCATGTCCCGAGCGATCTCCGTCGCTTTGCGAAGGTCGCTGCCCGCACCTGTCGTCACACGGTCTTTGCCATACACCATTTCCTCGGCAATTCGACCTCCAAGCGCCCGCGCTAACACATCTTTAAACTCAACTATGCTCGTGTAGTTTTTGTCCTCAGGCGGCAAAAACCACGTCACACCACCTGTTCCGCCGCGCGGAATAATCGTCACCTTGTGCACTGGGTCGCTGTCAGGCAGCACGTGCCCGACCAACGCGTGTCCGGCTTCATGGTAGGCCGTCATTTCCTTTTCATGCTCACTCATGACTTTGGTCTTGCGCTCTGGGCCAATCGCAACTTTTTCGAACGCATCTGTCACGTCTTTGTTGGTGATCATTTTACGATTCGACCGCGCGGCAATAATCGCTGCTTCGTTCGCGATGTTCGCCAGATCCGCCCCAGAACTACCGGCCGTCTTAGCGGCTAGCTTGTCGACATTGACGTCGTCAGCCAGCGGTTTGTTTTTAAAATGCACCTGCAAAATCGCCTCTCGGTCTTTGCGTTCCGGCAGCGATATATTGACTCGCCGGTCAAAACGCCCTGGTCGCAGCAACGCCGGGTCGAGCACATCCGAACGGTTTGTCGCCGCCAGCACTATGACATTTGTGCCAGTTTCAAACCCGTCCATCTCAACCAGTATTTGGTTTAGTGTCTGCTCGCGCTCATCATGGCCGCCGCCCATACCGCTGCCGCGCCGGCGTCCAACCGCGTCGATCTCATCGATAAAGATAATACATGGTGCGTTTTTCTTGGCTTTTTCGAACAAATCCCGCACGCGGCTCGCCCCAACACCAACGAACATTTCGACAAACTCCGACCCAGAAATGCTGAAAAATGGCACGTCAGCCTCGCCGGCAACAGCGCGCGCCAGCATAGTTTTGCCAGTTCCTGGAGGGCCAACCAGCAACACGCCTTTTGGAATCTTCGCACCCAGTTCCTCAAACTTTTTCGGGTGCTTCAAAAAATCAACCACTTCTACTAGGTCCTGCTTCGCTTCGTTGTTACCAGCGATCTCGCTAAACGTCACTTTACTCTTTTCGTTGCCGTACAGCCGCGCTTTGCTCTTGCCAAAGCCCATCGCTTGGTTGTTCTGGCCCTGCGCCTGACGAAACATGAACAAGATCAAAGCACCGATCAAAATCAGCGGCACAATAATCGTCGCAATATTCATCAGCAACGGACCAGTGTCGGACGGTGCTTCTTCGCTGAGCGTTACTTTTTCCGGGTCGATCAGTTTGTCGCGCGTCAACGCTGGAATCCCGCCAGAAAAGTAGGTTTTTTCACTTGGCTTGTCCTGGCCTTTCAGTGTCACGACTAGGTCGCTACCGCTACCCTCTATCTTGGCAATCTCACCGTTATTTGCCCGGCGGATCACGTCGGAAATATCTTTAGTGTCTAGTTTCGCCGCCTGGTTGAGCAGCGCGAACGCCATCAACACAAAAAACACCATCAGTGCAACAAACACACCAGTTCGTATTCGCTGGCCAGTCGGTTTTCCTGGTTGTTTCTGCTTTTTTTCTGCCATAGGTCGTCTTTCCTTCCTTTCCAAGGTACCTTTCTATCGTATCACATCTGCTACAGCACAACGTGTGTCGCAGTCAGTCGGGCGGTTGTGCCGTTACCGACTTGCATGACCGAGCCAGAGCGGCCGGTTTTCACAAAATGCAATAACCGCCGCAGCTGCGCGGGCTCGCAAGCGCTGTGTGTGATTTGCCGCAGCAGTTCTAGCACCACCACCTCAGGCATCATCACCAGCTCGTACCGCCGATACCCCTCGGTATCCTTCAGCACCTCGAGCACCTGCGCGGCCTCTTTTTCGATCGCCTGGCGCACCTCGCGTTGTTGGTGAGCTAGCGACACCATCCGCTGTCGCTGCTGAGAGCTGAGCCGAGGAATCACCTGATGCCGAATACGGTTTCTGGTGTAGCGCATGTCGTCGTTCGTCGTGTCCTCGCGCCAGTGCAGACGGTTGTCGAGCGCGTACTGCACGATCTGCGCCTTTGATGTCTGCAGTAACGGCCGGTACAGCCGCGCCGTGTTTTGTAGCGACGCAATTCCCCGCCACCCCGTTCCGCGGTGCAGGTTCAAGCAGGCCGTCTCAACCAGATCATCCTCATGATGCGCCGTTGCAATCCCATCCGCACCGTACTGTTGCCGTACCGTCTCCAACCACGCGTAGCGAGCGTTGCGCGCTATCTCTTCGCTAGTTCCCTCCCCTAGGCATTGCCGCGCCATCACAAACGGCAGATCATAGATTTTTGCGAGACTTGCCACATGCCAAACATCACTGTCGCTGTCATCGCGAATACCATGGTCAAAATGTGCCACCACTAGCTCGAGCGGCGAATGCCGGGCGAGCACATGCAGCAGCACAGCGCTATCAACCCCTCCTGAAACTGCCACAATATATTTCATAACCTCTAGTATATATCATCTAGCGGTCGCGAAATGCTCGTGCTATACTTTAAAAATACCTAACAGGAGACCTCATGGAACAAGAATCATCTACCGCAACAACACCAAAGAAACCAGATACGCCCGATGTCTCACCGAACACCGCTCCGACACTTATTCTTCAGTGGCTCACCTACGCCTTTTGGGGTTGGTGCGCATTTGCTGTCATATGGTTAAGTGCCGCGGTGTTCAATTATTTTCTTAACCACAATACCTCGTTGTATTATAATCCGGCCGAAGAGATTGCATACCCAGTCGCAGCTATCGTTGTTCTCACCCTTATTGCCGGCGTTATCGATGCGTTTTACTCCCGACGCGAGCCGGCGAAAAAAACCGGTGCAGCCATGGTGATTATGGTTGTCCACGCCGTGATTTTTGCACTTTTTGCCATCGGCGCAGCCATCGTCGCGGTGTTTGCACTCGTTAATATGCTTATCAGCGCCGAAAAGTCAGCAGCCGTCCAGGTCGTATTGTTCTCAGCATTGGTTTCACTGCTGTTTTACGTCGCTCTAATCGCCCGTACAACACTGTTTGGTCATGTCAAGTTTGCTCGTCTTGGCTCCTGGATTGTGCTAGGCATAACGGCAGTCTCGCTACTTATCACTGCTATTGTCGGTCCGGTTATCTATGCTTCCACTACGAAACAAGATCGACGTATAGAGCAGGCGTTACCAGATATCAGCGGCAGTATTTCGAGCTATCTCAACGATAAAAAACAATTGCCAGCCTCACTTAACGACCTCCTCTCCTCCAAAATCGGTTACTTGTCGAAAGAAGATAAAGCAGTTATTGAAGATAATCTCATCATCTATCGTCCAAATGTCAAGCCATCAACAACCGCCAAAGTTGAATCTTCAGCCAAAGACCAGCCAGAAGTCATGATCTATCCACCGATCAAGAACAGCTATACACGCTACTATTATGAGCTCTGTGCTGACTTCACCGCAGAGAGAACCATCGACGAATACTCCTCCGGCTACGGCAAAGGTGGAGACAGTCATGCTACTCCAAACAACTCCGAATCAAACGGGTACGAGCCTTTTCTGTACAATGTCTCCCACCCGAAAGGCAACCACTGCTTCAAACTCTACGCTGAACTCTACGACCCCATGGTTTACGCCGATACTACGCAAAACTAACTAGATCAAATGCTCCCGAACTTCTCGGGAGCATTTCATGACACGCTACATCTTAGCGTCCACCATCTTTACCGTGTGGTCGCCCACTCATCAGCAAGTAGCCATACTGAGCGTCGATACTATTATCCTTGAGCCACGTGTCAAGCTCAGTCTTCCGCTTCTCTCGATCAGCCTGACGCTCCGCCTCCGTCTGCGACTGATCTGCCGTCCGTTGAGTCTCGCGTTCTGCTTTTAGATCTGCACGTTTGGCGTTTATCTTGTCGGCTTGCTCCTGCGTCAACTTACCGTCGGTAATGAGTTGGGCAACTTCGTCCTTTACCTCTTGCTCACGCTCTTCGTCCATCTTGGCCCGCTGTTCATCAAACACTGACTGTACATCAGACGCATTAAGGTTGAATTTGCTGGCAATCGCGTTTACCAAACTCGACATCGGGTTTGTATTTTTCTGAGTAGATGTTTCAGCGTTCGCTATTGCTACCCCCGTAAGGCCTGTTGCTGCCACTGAACCAATAATCCCGGCGGTTATGAGTGATTTTTTCATATATTCTCCTTTCATTAGGATATATTTGTCACTTTTTGTGACGTCCACACTTTATCGCCCCGACTTGAAAGCCAGCTGAAAAAAGATTATATTATGCACTTCTCTAGCCATATTCCCTGTTTTTTGCTACAATTTCTCATGCCTTACCGAGTGGTTTTCAAATTTGCTTGAAACCAACGGTCGGAGTCAATTTCGACGCGGCACCGTAGCTCAGTTGGTTAGAGCGCAGGACTCATAAGCCTGAGGTCACTGGATCGTTCCCAGTCGGTGCTACCACATAAAGAACTGGTCTCGTTACCAGTTTTTTATGTGTTCGCTCATAGCTATGACACTGAGCGGAAGCCGTTTCTAAAAACCCAGCTCAACGTCGCAGTTTTCCAACGCAGCTTCGCGGCGTGCGAGAAAAGAACGAATCTCCTCGGTGCTACGCATGCGTTTCCAGCTCTGTTGAATCACGGTGTCGAGTTCGCCTTCGCTTTGAGTAGTGGTCATGTTTGTTGTCCTTTTGTTTGTTTTATTTGATTATACTACCATTATAGCAAAAAGCTTATGATTTGTCAATAGTTCTATACTATTTTGGTGCATTTTCAAGATACGTTCTGAAAACGTTGCATTTTGCATAGCGCTTGTGGTATAAATAGAACCGTAAGTAAAGGAAAATAAACAGATATGCCTAGTTTCGTTTTGAACGGTACAGCAGACTACCTCTTGCTTGTCGGTGGTGCGCTGTTCGCGCATATATGTTATCAACTGAGTGTCAGCGTCCTCGCCTACATGAGCGCTCATTCGCTCAGTCGCCGAGTCGGCACCCAGCGCCTACTGGCGCTCGGCGCAAGCTACGCAGCGGGCGCGCTCGCCGCCACCGTGCTCGTCCTCACAACGATTGTCGTCCTGACAAATACCTCTGTTGTGTCACATAGCGAGGCGGTCCGCTGGCTGACGCTCGTCATCGCAGTTGTCGCCCCCATGATCGGGCTACTGACGATCATCGTCTACTACCGCCGCGGCGAAGGGACTCGACTTTGGCTACCTCGCACATTTGCCCGCTACTTGTTAGAGCGCGCACAAAAAACTCGCTCAGGCGTCGAAGCGTTCAGTCTCGGGCTCACCACTGTTCTAAGCGAGCTGCCATTTATTGCCGGACCGCTGCTCCTGGTCGCTGTCGCGATTGCTCAGCAACCGGCCGATACCTGGCTCGCCTACGCGTTACTCTATGCTATTGCCGCCGCTCTGCCTCTGGTACTACTCACCTTTTATCTCACGAGCGGCCACAGTATTGCCCGTATGCAGCAGTGGCGCGAAAACAACAAACTATTTCTCCAGTGGATGAGCGGTCTCATGCTTGTTGCCCTTACGCTATATATTGCTCTCTTGCAATTTGGGGGTGGAATATGAACAGGACATACGTACTTCATGGCCACGAAAGCGCGCTTTTTGATCCACTTATTTTGCATGAGAGTCTCGTCGAAGCATGTCTCAGTGTCAACACCCCGGAAGGTGAAGCGCATCTGGCAGCAGAGCGTGTCTGTCGGTCGGTGATTGACTGGTTGCTGCCAAAAACTGAAGTAACTAGCACAGACATCCGACGCAAAGCCTCAGCCGAACTGTCAACCTACCAACCCGAGGCAGCCTATATGTATCGAACTATCGAAATGATGGTATAACGGAGGAAATTATATGACAAAACAGACATATGACTACGACCTTATCGTCATCGGCAGCGGCGCCGGCGGCAGTGTAGCAGCAGATATCGTCGCTGAGAAAAAGTGGCGCGTTGCAATCGTCGAACATGACACTCTTGGCGGTGAGGTGGCAAACTGGGGGAGTATCCCCTCGAAAGCGCTTTTGCGCGCCGGTAGCGTCTACGACGACGCAAAGTACCACGGACCGTCGCTAGGACTCCGAACTGCCAGCGTTGGCTACAATTACCCCTCTGTCCGCGCCTGGAAAGACACTGCTGTCCGCCGGAGCGGTGTCGCGAGCAGCGAACGATACTATCAAAACAAAGGTATTAGCGTCTTTCACGGCGAAGCACGTTTTATATCTTCCCACGAAATTACCGTCAACCGCCGCCACTTGAGCGCCAGGCATTTCCTCCTCGCCAGTGGTGCGATACCATCGGACGGAAACGTCCAAGGCTTCGACAAAACCCCCTACCTCACCCCAAGAACCGCCCTCGACGTCAGCCGTCCGCCGCGTTCGCTCTTTATCATCGGCGGCGGCGCAACTGGCTGCGAATTCGCCAACCTGTTCAGCGCCTTTGGCAGTAAAGTATTTATAGGCGAAGAAGCTGGCAGACTCCTGCCAAATGAGGACCGCGAGACAAGCGAAGTGGTGGAGAAAAGTTTTCGAACCCGCCGCGGCATACAAGTACTTACTCACACCAAAGTGTTACGTATTACCAGAGACGGCGTTCTGACAAAAGTAACCTATCTCGTAGACGGCATGGAAAAGTCAGAAAAAGTCGAGCATGTCCTGCTCGCTGCCGGGAAAACTCCTCACGTCGACATGGGATTGGACGATGCCGGAATCGAATATTCCCCTAAGGGTGTTGAGGTCGACGATTACCTCGAAACATCGGTTAAGGGTATCTATGCCGCCGGCGATGTGCTCGGGCGGTTCTTGTATACGCATACCGGTGTCTACGAAAGCCGTATTGCCGCCAATAACCTCCTAAATCCGCGGCGAAAAATCACGCCAAACTACTCAGCAGTGCCGCGCGTCACGTTCGCAGTTCCAGAAGTTGCCAGTGTTGGCATGAGCGAAGCTGACTGTCTCAAACGAGACCTGCCTATAAAAACCGGTTTATCTCCGGTACATATTGTCGCGCGGTCAAACATCGACAACTGCCGCGACGGTTTCGTCAAAGTTATTGCCGACAAACACGGCATACTGCTCGGCGCAACCGTTGCCGCCCCGCATGCCGGCGAGATTATCCACGAGTTAACCCTGGCGATCCAGTTCGGACTAACCGCCCACGAAGTCGCAAACACCCTCCACGCCTTCCCGAGCTGGAGCGAAGCTGTCCGTGTTGCCTGTTCGAAAGTAAAAGTATAGCTAAGAAAAAACGACCACCGAAGTGATCGTATTTTCTTGGTAGCGGGGGTAGGATTTGAACCTACGACCTTCTGGTTATGAGCCAGACGAGCTACCAGGCTGCTCTACCCCGCGATATCTAACCGAGCGACCCTACTATATCGCAGCAAACGGAGCTAGTCAAGGTTCAGACTATTGGCCAAAGAAAAACTGGGTCCATTTTTCGAGGTTACTGCGCTGAGCGGGTTGGGTCGTCGTCTGCTGTTTCGGCACATCGTCAACTATTTGACTCGAGTCGGGCAGCAGCACTAGCGTCTCGCCAGGCATTGCTTTCATGAGATGCGTCCTTGCACTCAGCTCAAGAAACTCGCTGCTGTTGTAGTACGCCTGTTGGTAGGTGTAGTTTTTGTTCTGAAGTTTCATGATCTCTATCTGCTGAGCATTTGTGTCGACTTGCCGCTGGTGCTGATAGTTTTGCTGCAGTGTTGACACCGCGCCCCACACCCAACTCAGCGCAATCACCACGGCCGCAGCCAAACCGGCGTTTTGCACCGTCGCAATATGCCGGTACCGACTGATGAGCTGTTTGATATTTGGTGTTGTCATATGTTTTTTACGTGTTGTCTGTATCAATTATATGCTATTTTCCCTCGTTCGACCAGCCAATACCTGATATAATAAGCGGCGTGCTGCCGCGGGGGTGTAGCTCAGCGGTCAGAGCAGCGGGCTCATAACCTGTTGGTCGCTGGTTCAATCCCAGCCACCCCCACCAGTATCGTATCAAAAACTACCCCAGCAAAGGGGTAGTTTTGTTTTACAGACGGTGGGTCTACTCGGCTTCCGGGTGGTTGCTGTTCAGAGTGAACAGTTTTGCCACACCCCAGGCGATCAGCGCGTAAACAACGATAGCAACAAGACTCGCCGAGTCGAGCGCGAACTGACCATAGGCCGGTACGGGGAAAATACCGTTGAACGGCGCAGAAAAAACGCCAGACAGAACATAGATAAAGTTCACGAACGCACTCTCGGCACTCGCGCCAAAGAGAAACAGCAGTACGCGAATCACCAGCAGAGCAATAATCACCCCGGCAATATACCAAACAATCCGCTGAGCAACCACAGCGCCCGGCGCCTCTGAGGTCTCTTTGACCGTTTGACGCTCAACCGTCGTGTTACCGACTTGCTGCTCGGTAGTGCGCACTTCGCGGGTGGCTTCTTCTTTGTTAGGGTCCATGTGTTCTCCTTTTCTTTGTTATATTGTGCAAGGAACAACTCTAGTATAAAAGAAACCCCCCGCCGGGAGTAGTGATATATGTCACAAAAATTCTTTATTGCGCCGAAGGACCTGCTCGTCTTGAAGCCGTATCGAGCCCCTCCCACCATTTGTCAGCCCCCTCTTTTTCCCGACTGACAGCATCTTCAAAAGCCACTCGTGCTAGTCGATCAATATTTACCGTAATCTGCCCTGAAGGGATACCCAGCTGCTCTGCACGCGCTAAAACTTGTTGTACCGCCGCGGACATTTCGTCAATCGTAAGCTCCCCCTCCCGCCACATCGTGATAGCGACTTCTCCAAATGAGCGCTTTGGCCGCCAACCTTGGCGCGTATACGGTAGATTTTCATCCATAGTACGCAACACTAACGCCTCAGTTATATCACACGACTCTGGTGGAGCTTCTGTGTATAGTTCAGGAGATACTTCGGCGCTCATACTCTCATTATACCATAACCAATAACATTTTGTCAACAAACACCGCCCGAGCTGAGTCGGGCGGTTGGTTTGTATCTGTTTTACAGATTAGTCTTTGCGGATTTTGCGGATCGTCAGGAACCCGTTGCGTGGGTTCTCGGTGACTTCGTACCCAGCTGGAAGCTGTGTTGGCTCACCTTTGCCACCCTCTACCTTCGCGAAGAAGTAGATGGTTTGTTCTTTGCCGCCGCGCAAAACGACGTCTTTTTTGTGCAAGTAGTATTTTACCCCTTTTGAGTTGGTGTGTTCGTAAGCTGCCATAGACAGTTTTCCTCCTTTAATAACTTACAGTACCTAAGATACCTCTGTCTCTCAGAGGTGTCAACACCTAGACCGAAGAAAATCGCCGTTTTAGTAAGATTTTTAACACTATGACCCCTATAGCACGGAAAATAATAATCATAACAACAATCGCGCAGAACAAGACTGCAAAGCCAGCCGGATCTGCCGACCAAAGCGGTGACGCGTAGTTGATTTTGTAGGATTCTGGGTTTGGCAACGAGGCCTCAGACGCCGGCTCTGCCTGACCAGTGAGCGCAGCAACACGGTCAATCACACAGCGCACATAATCGTTACGAAACGAATCTCGCCCACCTTGCCACTTGGCGCGGCATTCGATACTAGCCGTCTGATACTCCACGCTGTTCGGGTTGGAGACGTTCGACGCTACGCTAATAGCCGCCTCACTGTCGCGGTCGTATGACTTTGACAGATAAAACCCACCCGCTAGACCAGTGTTCATATGCGACGACACGTACCGTTGCAGGTCGGCGAGCGACGAGCGGATCGCTGCTTTGTCGCCCTGTTCATCTGCTACCACTACTGCATGACGATAATCCATCATATTGAGGCTGTTGAGGCGCAACAAGGTTACCGCGACAATCGCTCCAAACAGCAATACCACCGCCAGCTGCCACGTTTTGACTCGACGAAGCGTTTTGAGGCGCTGACGCAGTTTCTCTCGGTACATTCCAACATCCCACCGCATATGTGCTTCTAGTATACCGCCTTAGCAGCGGCGGCGCAAAGAATCAAACCCATGAACAAAGATCAGCGGTGAGATAAACGCCGCCGTAGTAAACATTGCCCGCAGGCCGTCGATGTCGCCCAGCAAGGAGACAAAAACAAAAGCAGCAAACGTCGCAGCAGCCGCCCCAACGCTGAGAAAAAACATTGTTAACGCCAGATACACCACTCGGTAGCCCGGTAAGTTGTCCACCATGTCGTACTGAGCGCGTAAAATCGGCATTCCGTAAGCACTGTTAGCCACCTCGCTAGAGGCGTTGACCATACCGACCGCAAGCTGCGTCGACACCAGCGGCCGCACTGCCTGTGTCAGCGTCGACAGCACCACGCCGGCACGCAGTAGATCGATTCCTTTGCGCCGGTCGATCAGCACGCCGTACGCCCGAGACACCACGATCGATGCCAAAAATGAGATCGAAAAGAAAATACCGAGTTCGGCGTACACAGCGTCGCTCGACATACCAACCACAAACAGCGCAATATACAGCGACCAGACCGAACTGCCCGCTGTCGTAACATAGCCGCGCAGGGCTGGCGTCACCACCTGCACCGCCGCTCGTTTCCAGGGAAACCCCGCATAGGTCACCCGTTGTTTACGTCGCAAATGCTCCGGGCTAAAAAACAGCGGCAATGCGGCGGCTAGCATCATAAATGCCGACAGCCACATGATCGACTGCGGGCCAAACCGAAATGCCAAAAACCCGCCAACCACCGGAGCAACCGCTGCCGCAATTTTCTCTGTCACAGTGAGCCAGCTAATCTCGCGGCCGGCTTTGTGCGACGTTTTGATACTCGAAAACTGAACATCGGTAGCAATCGTCAACAGCGCTGACGACACTCCCTCAAACGCAAAATACAGCAACACTGACGCCGACAAATGATCACCAATAAACGACAGCGCCACGAGCGCTGGAATCGCCAAGGCGTTGCTGAGTAAAATAGCCGTTTTCGGACCGATCCAGGCAATCACGTGCGCGAACGGCAGGCTGATCGTCCCACGGTACAAAAAGTACCCTGTCAACAAACCAAAAATACTCGCAAGACCGTAGCCGTGCTGGTATAAAATCACGACAATAAACGAGCCGATGAGGTTTTGAGCAACGACGCGCAAAAACCGCGACGCGTATAGCTCAGCAACTTCGGCAAATGGCGCTGTCCGCCAGTAAGCGTGCCCGACTCGGAACCGGTAGAGAAGTTTTTCTAACATGTTTGTATCTGTTATATGACTCTGTCAGTATACCATAAAGCTTGGCTCAACGCGACACGTTCGACCAATGCGATATACTAAAGATATGACTATTTACTTTTCCGGTGTTGGCGGCGTTGGGATTGGACCGCTCATGGAGATTGCCCATGACGCCGGTTACGACGTTGCCGGGTCAGACACCACCGACAACCTCATGACGAACCAGTTGCGAGAGCGCGGTCTCGACGTGTTTATCGGTCAGACCGGCCAAGAAATTGCCCGTGTCCACGCCAAAACACCGATCGACTGGTTGGTATATACCGCGGCTGCCCCAGCCGACAACCCTGAGCGCTTGTTTGCCGAACAACATGGTATCCGTTCGTCAAAACGCGACGAATTTTTGGCGCAGATTATTGCCGAAAAACAGCTAAAACTCATCGCCGTAGCTGGCACGCACGGCAAAACGACAACCACAGGTATGTTCGTCTGGCTGTTTCACCAGCTCGGTTTGCCCGTGAGCTATTCGGTTGGCTCAACGCTGAGTTTTGCACCCAGCGGCGTTTTTTCGGCGGACAGCCAGTATTTTATCTACGAATGCGACGAATACGACCGCAATATGCTGCATTTTACGCCGTATCTCAGCGTGATTACGTCGCTAGACTACGATCACCCCGATACATACAAAACTGAACAGGAGTACAAAGATGCATTTGTTCAGTTCCTCACGCAGTCGCGAAAGTCCCTTTTGTGGGAAAAAGACTTGCGCTACCTTGAGCAGCCAGATATCGCCGCAACGTACGACGCGTTCGACGAGCTCATGGACCTGTCCTCTTTGACGCTGGCCGGCGACCATATCCGGCACAATGCGTTTCTCGTTCAGCAAGCCGCCGCCAGTCTGGAGCTCGCCGCCGCCGACAAAATCACGGCTGCGTTGTACTCGTTCCCTGGCACTGCCAGGCGTTTCGAAAAGCTAGCGGACAATCTATACAGCGACTACGGACATCACCCAGCAGAGATCACCGCTACGTTGCAAATGGCGCGTGAACTCGCCGACCGCGTAACGCTCGTCTACCAACCACACCAGAACATCCGTCAGCACGAAGTCAGAAACGACTACACTGACGTCGTCTTTCAAGATGCGGACACTGTTTACTGGCTGCCAACCTACCTCAGCCGCGAAGACCCGACGCTCCCAGTGCTAACACCTGAGCAGCTGTCAAGCAACCTGAGCGGTGACAAAGTACGCGTTGCCGACCTCGACGACGAGCTGTGGCAACACATCAAAAACGACACCGCGAGCGGCTGTCTGGTTCTCGTTATGGGCGCTGGCTCGATCGACGCCTGGGTACGTGCTCGCCTTGCGGCTTAGCGGCTCTTACAAAATACGTTTTTAAGCCCTCAGCCAACCAACGAGCTTCATAGCTCGTGAGAACTTTGTAGTCGCTAGGCAGATCGGACTCGTGCAGGTCATATGACAGCTCGTTGAGGCGCCAGCCGCTCGCCACCAGTTGTTCAAGCGACCAGTCAAACAGATCGTGATTGTCAGTTTTTTGAAAAAGTACACCTTTGTCCACCAGAGTATTTTTGTATATTTCTAAAAATGTCTGGTGTGTCAGCCGACGTTTGGCGTCGCGTTTTTTGGGAAATGGATCGGAAAATGTCAGCCAGAGCGCTGCGACCGTTCCAGGCTGCACTACCTCGAGCAGCTGGTCTGCTCTGGCCCGCACGAAACGAATATTGTGAACTGCCCGCTCGAGCGCTTGACGCGCACCTTTTTGCAACCGGTCTCCTTTGACATCGAGCGCGACAAACTGCTGCTCAGGGTGACGCGCCGCCAGCTCGACCAAAAACAGCGCCGTGCCGGCGCCAACTTCGACAACCACAGGCGTTGCCGCCGACTGCGGTTGCAGCTGCCATTCGTCAAGCTCAAAGCAGTTCGCTGCGTTATGAAACTGAGCAAATCGATATTTTTTACGCTTTCGTGCGATGATAAAATCGTCCGGGTTAAGCATAGGCTTTTTCTGGTGAAGTTTGGTCATGCCTGCTATACTACCACTATGTTTAGCTATACACCAAGCTGGTTAGAAACATTAGCTGAGTGGTTGTACGACCCTGGCCTTGCTGTGGCGGCAATTATTATCATTAGTATCGTGCTATACCATGTCGCTGGGGCGATCGTTGCGCAGTTGATTCGTCAAACCGTGCGTCCTGGACCGCTAAACTCGTTGACCGAGTCTGACGCGCACAAGCGCCAGGAGACGCTGATTAGTTTGTTTTCGGCGCTCATGAAGTTTCTCGTTAGCGTTACGGCTGTTCTGTTACTGATTCGGCAGCTGTTTCCGCACGTTGACCTGACGCCGATTTTTGCCAGCGCCGGGATTGTCGGTATCGCCCTTGGGTTCGGCGCTCAGTCGATCGTTCGCGACTTTTTCAGCGGATTTTTCATCATTATGGAGAACCAATATCGCGTTGGCGACACGGTTGACATAGAGGGTGCAGCCGGAACAGTCGAACGGATTACGATTCGCTCGACGGTGCTGCGCGACTTTGACGGCAACGTACACTTTATCCCAAACGGCAGTATCGTGAAAGTAGTAAACAAAACGATGGGTTTTTCAAAAGCCAACCTCACTATCACCGTCAAACCAGACTCTGATGTTGACAAAGTTAAACGTATCATCAACCGTGTTGGTAAAAAAATGGCCAAAGAAGAGCTTTGGATCGGCAAGATTATTGACCCGCCGAAGTTCTGGAATATCGGCAACTTTAGCGATGTCTCACTCGACGTCACTATCGTCACTACCACGCAGCCATCTGAGCAGTGGAGTGTCGCTGGCGAACTCCGCATGCGTCTCCTCGAAGAATTCGCCCAAAATGGTATCGAACTAGCACACACGCCGGCTGGACTCGGTAAAAAGGCTAGTTAGTTTCCGGGGAAGACTGCGGACTAAGCCCAAGCTCAGTGTCGCTCAGCTGCTCACTACCGAACGATCCGTTGGCGTCAAGTGATTTGCGAGCTGTCGAAAACAGCGACTCAAACGTGTCGAGTGCTTTGCCGTCAAGCGCGCCGTTGGCGTCAAACGTCAGAACATCGTCCTCGCGCTGAACCGATTTGCGCGCCGACTCGTAGCCAGGACGACTAATATCAAGCAGCGACACATCGTTGATATCGTAAATCCACAACCCTAAACATGCCACGCCGCCCCCAATCAACAGTGCGAGCGCGACCGCTGTGTGTAGCTGATGTCCGACAACCCAGGCTCGGATTGTGTGTATCACTTGCTTCATGGTTGCGCACTCCGTTGTTCAACTTGCGTACGAACTAGCTGAACGCTTTTCGCGTATGTGTTGAGCAGTTCTTCCATCTCGCCGACACTTTTGTGCAACGCTTCACGGTCGCTGCGCAGGTCGCTCAGGCGGTCATAAAAATCTGTCGGTGTTTCGCGGCATGACATGGTTTGTACATGACTGAGCGCACGGTCATAGTCGGTGTACTGCTGGGTAAATTGTTTGATCTTTTCCTCGAACTGGCTCGTCGCGGTCAGCAGATCGGGCACATCAAGACGGTTACCGGCAGCGCGTGTGTTGAGGCTAGTCATGAGCTTGAGGAGCGAGTCGTACTGATACCCGCGGTTGATCCGCACCGGTTTGTCCGACTGCTGTACGCGCCGTAGCGCCACCTGCGCAGTCGTGCAGTTGGCAACGATCGCGTTGAGCTGCTCGTCGCTCAACGACTGCTCCTCGGCGCGAACAAACGGTGACACAACGACCGCCGCAACAATACTGAACGTCAATACAAACCGTTTCATTGGTTCTATTATCTGTCATATGGCTTGGCGAAGTCAACGCCGCAAACGAACATACCCGCTCTCGCGGACAACAAGTCCCTCAGTCACTAGTCCGCTAAGTGCTGGCTCAAACCGCTCGTCTGCCGGTAGTTGTTTACGCAGCGCTGTTTCGGAGGACTCGCCGTTTGTCAGGGCCCGAACAATCGCCCCGCGCATTTGCCGCAGACTTCCCTCGAACTTGCTCTGTTTTTTGTAGTGGGCTGACCGTGAGATACGTCCGGCGCCTTGCTGTTTTAGGAACGTGCCGTAGTCCATGAGCGCCGAGTACCAAACCCGCGGCTGAGAGCGGTCGAGCATACGCTCGGCGAGCGGCAGTAGGCGGCTGTCGGGAACATCTGTTTGGTCATGAAAGAAATGGTGAAAAAAGACGGTACGAATATTTGTTTCTACATATATGTCCACCTGGTCAAATGCGTATACTCGTATTGCTGCTGCCGTGTTTGGACCCACGCCCGGCAACTGCATGAGCGCTTGTTTTGTCTCCGGGAACGATCCGCTCTGACAGATAGATTTAGCCGCTTCGTGCAGGTAGCGCGCCCGTCGGTTATACCCCAGGCCTTGCCACGTTCGCAGAACATCGGCGAGCGGCGCGGCGGCGAGCTCTTGTTCATTTTTGAACAGCTGAACAAACATGTTGAACTTTGGGATCACCCGCTCCACCTGGGTTTGCTGCAACATCAACTCGCTGACGAGCACGTAGTATGGCGTTGGCTGCACGCGCCACGGCAAATGCGCCCGGCCGTGGCGGCTGTAGTAGTCATAGACGATTTGCTGAAACTCCGTTGTGGTCATGCCCACCCAGTATACCTGCTATACTACGAGGTATGGAAATTCGAAAATACCAGCACGCATGTCTCGTCCTTACCAAAAACAATCAGTCGCTTGTCGTCGACCCGGGTAGTTGGTCGCACGACTTTGACGTACCGCAAAACGTGGTTGGCGTCGTCGTCACACATGAGCACGCTGACCATTTTGACATAGCAAAATTGCATGAAATCGTGCGGGCACACCCAGAAATAAACATATTTGCCCATGTGGAAGTTGTTGCACAACTTGGCGATCTCGCAGGGCAGGGAGTGGCGGTTGCGGCTGGCGATAGTCGAGGTGTTGGCGAGTTTCAGCTGCGGTTTACCGGCGGCAAACATGCGGTTATCTCGCCTGGCGTATCGGTCTGCGCCAACCTCGGACTGGTCGTCGACGACGGCGCCTTATACTACCCTGGCGACTCGTTTACGCTTCCTGGCTGCCCTGTTCACACTCTCGCCGTCCCTGACGCAGCACCGTGGCTCAAAGTCTCCGAAGCGATGAGATTCGTCACCAATGTACAGCCAAAACGCTGCTTCCCCACCCACGACGCTGTCCTCTCTCCAGAAGGCCGCAGCGTTTTTAACGCCTGGCTCGAAAAAGCCGCGACCAGCGCCGGAGCAGTCTTTACAACCGACACTCAGCTTCGTTGGTGATCTGCCTATAACCCCAGTTCTGTAAGCTGAGCCGGGTCGACGATGCTTGGGCTGTTCATCATGACATCCACACCACTGCCGTTTTTTGGAAAGGCCACGACTTCGCGGACGTTGGTTTCGTTCATGAATTCCATCAGGATACGATCGACGCCAAAGGCACAGCCAGCGTGAGGCGGCGCGCCAAATTTGAAGGCGCCCAGCATTGCGCCGAACTTTTCTTCGACGTACGATTTGCTAAAGCCGAGAATATCAAACACTTTGTAGAGCACGTCTGGGTTGTGATTGCGTACGCCGCCGCTACAAATTTCGTAGCCGTTCATCACCATGTCGTATTGGTCGGCAACAATCGCCAGTTTCTCGGCGTCGGTCGCGGCAGCTTCGAGAGCTGCCATGCCACCTTTTGGCATGCTAAATGGGTTGTGTCCGAAATCAAGTTTCTTGCCGCGGTCGTCCCATTCATAAAATGGAAAGTCAACAATCCACGCATACGCAACAACATTTGGATCTTTGAGACCAAAATGATCGGCAAATGCGATGCGTAGTCGTCCAAGCACAGCGTTGACGACGGGACGCGCGTCAGCACCAAAGAACACCGTGTCGCCATCACGAGCGCCCATCTTTTCTTTGACTGCTGCGAGCTCGGCTTCGCTCAAAAATTTCGCAATTGGCGATTTCGCCTCGCCCTGGTCGTAGGTGATGTAGGCAAGTCCACCCGCACCCCCGTTCTTCGCGATATCAGTGAAACCGTCGATCTGTTTGCGGCTCAAGCTCGCGCCGTTTTTGACGCAAATCGCCTTGACGCACTCAGCGTTTTTGAACACGCCAAACGCCGTATCGGCAAACACATCAGTCAACTCAACCAGCTTCATGTCGTAACGCAAATCTGGTTGGTCACTGCCGTACGTCTCCATCGCCTCGGCGTAAGGAATGCGCGGAATATCGTCAGTCAGTAGCGTTTTGCCCGCAAAATCAGTCGCTAGTTCTTTCATCAGCGGCTCAACCGTCTGGCGAACTTCCTCGCCGTCCTCGACGAAACTCATCTCACAGTCAAGCTGGTAGAATTCACCGTACAAGCGATCGGCGCGCGGATCTTCGTCGCGGAAACACGCCGCCAGCTGATAGTACCGTGGCACACCACCCACCATGAGCAGCTGTTTGAACTGCTGCGGCGCCTGGGGCAGTGCGTAGAATTTGCCCTCCTGAAGTCGCGACGGGATCAAAAAGTCGCGTGCGCCTTCAGGACTTGAGTTTGCGAGAATCGGTGTCGCAATTTCGATAAACTCGCGTTCGTCCATATACGCATGAATCCGTCGGTACATCTCGGCGCGGCGCTGCAACATCTCTTGAATCTTTGGTCGACGCAGGTCGAGGTAGCGGTATTTGAACCGCAATTCTTCGTTCGCTTGTGCTTCGGCAAACGGCTGGATCGGCAGCGCTTCGGCGCGGTTGAGAATCGTCATCGTCTCAACCGCCAGCTCAACGCGTCCTGTCGGGATTTTGTCGTTTTGGAGTTCTGGCGCCCGCTCGTTCACTACTCCCACTGCCCGAATCACGTATTCATCGCGGAGTTCTTCGGCGATATGAAAGGCCTCGTCTGCATGCTCTGGGTTGATCACCAGCTGTAACACTCCCGTGTGATCGCGTAGATCAACAAACACTAGTCCGCCGTGGTCGCGGCGACTATGTACCCAACCCTCAACGGTGATTTCCTGGCCGATCCGCTCAGGCGCTTGCAAAGATAATGTTCTCATCTCTGGTATTGTAGCACTTTTCAGAGATCTTTTGTAGAGTTAGCTTCACGCTGTCGTTCGACAACAGCGTGAAGACTCGTATGCTGGTCAAAGATATCGACGAACGACTGCCCAACGTAGGCGCTAAGAACCTCGGAAAGTGTCGCTACGCCCTCGGTTTCGCCGTCATCATTTACCACCACTAGCAGGATTTTTTGCGACTGCAACAACGCGCTCAGCGCTTGGTCGAGCGTGTAGTCGTCACGCGCATAACAGACCTGACGATCCATAACAGAGGCAACAGTCGACGACGCTTTGTTGGTGTCGACCGTCAAAAGATCACGCACGTACAGCACGCCAACGATATGGTCAATATCGTCCTCGTACACTGGAAAGTGGTCGTGGCCGGTTTTATATAATTCGTCGAGAATTAGCGGACCGAGCGTTTCGTCTGCCGGCACTGCAGCAATATGCTCGCGCGGCGTCATAACCGTCGTGATGAGCGGCGTTTTTTTTGCCAACACGACCGCTAACCGCCGCTCCTGTTGCGGCGTCATGATACCAGGCGATTTGCTGAGTATGTAGTCGAGTTCGTCAACAGAATGCAGCCGCGGCGGTGCAGGCCGGACGTCAAGAGGACGCAGCGCGTGCACTACCGGCTGCAGCCATTCTGTAACTTTTTCAGTAACCGGCCACAGTACTTCGCCAAGTTTCTTGCCTGCTCGCCGCAGCGGCGTAACACGGTAGACTAGCGGCAGCAGCAGGAGCCCGGCTACCGCAACAGCGCTCCCCCACCACCCCAGAGAGAAAAGTGCCGCGGCTATAAACCCGACCGTCACCAGACTCGTAGCCAACCGCTGTACACTCAGCACTAACGGTAGTTTGTGCAGCATATGTTTTTCACTGCGAGCAGTGTCGTCACCCTGCGCCGCTAGACGTTCACGCTCAAAGGCCGACAACCGAACCGGGCGCTCGAACCGCACGAGTGTCAAAACAACCAGCAGACCATACAGGAGAAACGTGAGCATAATACATTTTAACTATATCAAATTTCGAGGTATACTAGTATGCGCATTTAGAGTGAGGAGGAATATGAACAGAACTGCTTGGCTTGTCATCATTTCATTGTGTGTATTTGGACTCGGAGCGATCGTTGTCTTGTCGAAAAAGGACGAAACTGACGTATCACAGCTCAACGCTTTTAGTATCTTGGGGACAGACTCAAAGAATAAACCTGAAGCGATCGGCGACCATGTGTACGGCAACGCAAAAGCAAAAGTTGTTGTGTACGAGTACGCCGACTTTCAGTGCGGTGGCTGTGCGGCAGCAAACCAGCAGCTACCGGCTGTCAAGGAGCGTTACAAGGAAAAAGTTGCTTTTGTATTTCGCAATTTTCCGCTCACAAACGGCCACCCGAACGCACTCGCCGCAGCTACTGTCGCCGAGGCAGCCGGTCTACAGGGAAAATACTGGGAAATGAACAACCTGCTCTACTCGTCGCAGTCTGAGTGGTCGTCGCTCAGCGCCGAACAACGCACGAGTGCGTTTGAGCAATACGCGACGCAACTAGGGCTCAATCTCGACACATTTCGCGAAGACCTGAAGAAAAGTAGTATACAGGAAAAAATTCGAACCGACCGTACGCTCGGCAACAAAGTCAGTGTCACGGCAACGCCTACTCTGTATATCAACGACCAAAAAGTAAACGACGAGATTACGTCAAAACTTATCAACGCTTCGACCGACGAGTTTACGAACGCGCTCGACACAGCTCTGAAAAACGCCGGCGAAACGCCGCCAGCTCGCTAAGCGCGGGACAAATAAAATAACCCTTCAGGATAGAAAAGGGTTATTTTTTTGCTGCTAGCTCAAAATATATTCTCGCCAGGCAGCCGGTAGAACTTCTACCTCAACTCGTTGGGCGCGCGACGGCGCTTTCACGATTGATATTGGCATGCTACTCCCTGTAGCGTTATGACGACGTCATAAACGCCACATTGCCTCTTTTTTATAACTCACTGTCGACCGTAGGCACCAGACGCAGCGTAAAGAGACGAACCCCATCATACCAAGCTAGCTAACGACGGTCAAGCACAAGGATATTCACACTGTAACAGAGGTGGAGAACTTGTTTTCAACAACCTTTCGACAGGTTTTCCACAGCTAGCTAAAAGATATGTTTACGACGTGCAACGAGTATTGTCACAAGCATCACCACGCTCGTCATGCCGACAACGAAAAAATAACTATAGGGGTTGTCGTCAAACGGCAGATCAACATTCATGCCATACATGCCGAAAAAAACGTTCGGCAACGCAATAATCACCGTCGCAATAGTCAGTATTTTCATCGTCCGGTTCAGCTCGTTACTAGCGATCGTCGAATAAGCCTCGCGAATATTGACGATAGTTTTTGTAGTACTTTTACAGGCTTCGATCGACTGTTCGTTGTCGAGCAACAAGTCCTCGACGAGATCCTTGTCCTCTTCAAACAACGCCAGATATTTGCCAGTCGCGAGCCGTCGAAGAATCGTCGACAGCGGCTGGAGTGCACTCAAATACTCGTTCAGCTCGTCTTCGACCACAACAAAATCAATAAAGTCGTCACTCTCAACCCGATGGTAACGCAGACGGTTTCGAATACGCTGAATTTTGCGCGACAAGCGGTTGATCGACACGTCGTATTCGTCAACGAGCTCTTGCACGAGCAGCAGTAGGAGCTTCGTGCGCTGGGTTGTTGCAACGTCGATGGTGTTGGTTAAAAACTTGTTAAGGTTCGGCAGCGGCCGCAGCGAAATTGTCACAAACAAATCTGGCCCAACGATAAAGAGCGCAGGCGACGTCGACGGATCGTTTTCTCCGCTTTTTAGAACATGGCGGGTATACACATAGGACAGTCCGCCGTCGCGCACCAAACGCGGCATTTCGTCTTCGTCAACCGCATCCTCCAAGTTGCCAAGATCGAGCGAAAAACGCCGGGACAGCTCAGCGATCTCCTCTGTTGTTGGCCGCTCAACCAGTACCCACGCCCCAGAACGGTACTCGTCAACCTGGCGCATAGTTTTACTGCGCAGCGATTTAAAATAATACGAAATCATCGCTCCTATTTAACCACCTCGGAGGTCAACCTACAAGAAAAAGCTCGCTATCATCGCCACTGCGGCAAACAACATGACAACAAAAGCAACTAGTATGCCCGCATACGACGCCGGGCCAATACGATACTCGCCCATAATATCGCTGTTGCGACCAATTCTCGCGATCATCACCAAAAGCGGCACCGCCGCCACCCCGTTCACAACCGCCGCCCACACTAGCGCCTGAATCGGGTCGATACCCGTAAAATTGATCGCCAGTCCAACCAATGTCGCAACGATAATCACCGCATAAAACCCCTTGGCGCGGCGAACTTTTCGACCCAGGCCCTCGGGCCAGCCAAACGCTTCCGAGATAGCGTACGAACAACTGCCGGCCAGCACCGGAATCGCTAGCAGACCGGTGCCAAGAATCCCGACCGAAAAGATAATCTTCGCGACCAACCCGGCATACGGAAAACCGCTCACAAGCGGCTCAATCGCCCGCGCCGCATCGGCTGCTGTCGTGATTTCGGTGACGCCGTGCGCGTGTAGCACCGTTGCGCACGTCAGCATGATAAACCACGCCGTCACCGCAGCCAGCGTCATGCCGACGACGTTATCGACCCAAACGTTTCGGAGAAACTTACGCGTGATGATCGGCGAACGAAGCTTTTTCAAACCTACTCGTTTATGCGCAATCTCGTCCTCGACTACTTCCGATGTGTCCCAGAAAAACAAGTATGGCGAGATCGTCGTCCCGATCAACCCGACGATAATCATTACCGTCACCGGGTCAAACGCCAATCCTTTCGGATGAAATGTCGCTGCCAACACCTCGCCCCACGGCTGGCCAACCACAAACGCGGTGATCGGGTAAGCAAACAGCACTACCGCTAGCCATTTCAAGATCCGGGCGTATTTTTTATACGGCACGAACAGCTCAAGCCCGAGTATCACCGCTGCCGCACCAACCACCGCCGACGCAAATGGCACGCTCGGCACGAGCAACTCAAGCGCCGCCGCCATTGCGCCAAAGTCAGCGCCGATATTCACGATATTTGCTACCACCACCAAAAACAACGCCGTGTATAGCATCCTTTTACTGTAATTTTCTTTGATAATAGCCGCCAGCCCCTTGCCTGTCACCGCACCAATCCGCGAACACGCGCCTTGCACCGACAGCAACATCGGATACATAAACGGGATCATCCACAGCAGTTTGTAACCATACATCGCACCAGCCTGGCT
>JBLMYZ010000034.1:0-4025 GCA_050258575.1 Acidobacteriota bacterium | reverse complement strand
ACAAACCCGGTGACACCAGGGGTGTTGCGGACAATATACCACGCGTCCTCGGTCATTTTCATATCAACCAGAACGTAGCCTTGGAAAATCTTTTTCTCGACAACTTTACGTTTGCCGTTTTTTATCTCAATCATTTTTTCTTTTGGCACCATGACGCCAAAAATCTTGTCAGCCATGTCGACTGACTCGACGCGCTGGTTGATACTTTCGGCAACTTTTTCCTCGTAACCGCTGTATGTATGGATAGCATACCACTGGCGGGTTGAGTCATAACGTTTTTTCTGAGACATGAGAGAACTATTCCTTTCTCGCTCCTAAGAGATAATATATTTGAAAAGCGCAACAAACAAAAAGTCGATCAGAAAGATAAACAAACCAAACAGCAGTGAAAACAAGATCACCGCCAGTGTCAGACTCCAGGTCTGTTTACGGTTCGGCCAACGTACCTGGCGTAGCTCTCGCCACGAGCCGACGAAATAGTCTTTGACCGCGCGAAATGGCGCTAAAAACTTGCTCGGACGTTTGGTCGAGGGCGCTGTTTCTTTTTTTGGGCGCAGCTGCTTGCGCGCTGGTTTTTTGGTTTTCTCTGCGGCCGCTTTGACCGGTTGTGGGGTGTCGTCGACAGACGTGCTGCTCCCTGACTCCCCTACTTTAAAGCGATGTACTGCCACGTTCGCCTCCTCAATTAAAACAGACTGCTTCGCAGTCCTGTCAAGTCAATACTAGCACACTCTCGGCACGAGCACAATACCGGCTCGCATAGTTTCAACAGCAAGGGTTATTTGCGCGGGAGTGTGAACGAGAACTCGGAACCGTGGTTGAGCTGAGACGATACTTCTATGGTCGTACTCAGTTTGTGGGACAGTTTCTGAACGACATACAGCCCTAGCCCGGTGCCGGACGACTCGCGCGTGCGGTAATCTTCCGAACGGTAAAACTTTTCGAAAATCCGTTTTTGGTCGGCTTTGCTGATACCGATACCACTGTCTTTGACGGCAAAATGTACTCCCTCACGTGTTTTACGAATACGGAGCGTCACCGAGCCTTTCTGAGTGTATTTTATAGCGTTAGTGATAAAGTTTTGCAGGATCTCCTCAAGATACAAACGGCTGGTCGAAACTGTGCCAGCTCGCCCGGCAATATCTAGGTCAAACCGCAACCCCTTTTGTTTGGCGCTGTCGTTGTATTTGTTGTACAGAGTCTGAGCTAGTTCGTCTATGTCAATAGGTTCTACGGCGTCGCCCACCCCGCGCTCTGCCCGCGACAACGTCCCGAGGTCGTTGACCATATTTGCCAAAAATACCACTTGTTCGTGAGCGGTAGCGAACATTTTTTTGTACATAGAAGCGTCAGCACCGCGGTCGAGTAGCAGCTGAGCGTTGCTGATCGAACCCTCCGCGATCGTGATGGGTGTGCGCAGTTCGTGGCTGATGACCGAAATAAACTCGTCGCGTTCTTCGTCGAGATTTTTTTCTTTGGTGATGTCCTCGATGATGAAAATATAGCCAGTTGGGCGGTTGTGGCGGCCGATGATGGGGTTCACGACGATACTGAGCCGGATCTCGTCGCCGTCAGGATAGGTAAACTTCAGATCATCCCGCTGTGTCATGAAAGTTTTTTCGGCGAGCGACATTAACGACACGGTTTCGCCGTCGCATGTCACGACCGGCATACAGCTGTCAAGCGGTTTGTTTTTGAGGTTGTCGTTGGTGTCGATCAGCCCGAGCAGCGCTGCGTTGTAGAGGCGGATATTGCCCTGCGTGTCAACGCTCGCAATACCGACGCTCATGCTGTTAAGGATGGTGACGAGCTGGCTGTGGTCGCTTTGGCTGAGGCGCTTGGCTTTGGCAAGCTCGCTGTGTTCGCGTCGAGTTGCCGAGCGAATCAACACTGCAAACACCGCGCCAATAACAGAGTAGATCACCGTCGCGATAGCCGAGATTTTGAGGTCATAGCTGTAGTTTGTCCACGCTAGCGCCGTGGTGGCGCATGCTACGAAAAAGCTAAGACTCGCGACGATTCCAGCGAGCCCGAAGAAAACATCAATCGTGACAACCAGTAGCAACCAGCTAAAAACGAGCGGACTCGCGAACCCAGATACAACGATCAAGTAAGCGGCAAATGTCACCTGTAACGCCGACTGACGAAACGCCAGACCAACGACATTTAGGTCATGCGACAAAAAGTTCCAGGCGGCAACGAGAAAGAACAAAAAAGTGAACCCCCATGCTGCACCAGGTGAAAAAAGCGGGCTGACCGCCACGACACCGTTGGCTGCAAAGGCGGTATAGACCGACAGCGGTAGCGGTAGTAACAAACAAGTCCACCGGACGATATCTATAAACGGCGTCGCGAACGAATCACGCTGGTAGGTATATGTTCTTCCACCCATTTGGTTCTATTATGACACACCAGTTCGGCTTTATGCCATAGGCGTTTTGGTTTTTAGGCGCTTTCGACGGTCTTTGTAGTCGGGGAGGCAGCTTTCGACCAGCGTCCAAAACCGCGGCGAATGGTTCATTTCACGGGTGTGGCATAGCTCGTGGATGATAACGTAGTCGATCAGTTCAGGGTCAAGCGCCATGAGACTGACATTGAGCGAGATCGTTCCCCGGCTCGAACAGCTGCCCCAGCGTCCTTTCGGCGCGCCAAACCTGGTGCGTTCGTAAGAAAAGCCGTGTTGTGCCGCCAAGTATGCGAGGCGTCGCGGCAAAAAAGCACGGGCTTCTTTGGTGAGGGCTTTTTTGATTCCGGCGAAAACGACTTTTTTCACTGCTGGGTCATGCAACGAAGCGCCTAACGGCAGGAGGAGTTGTATGGTGAGGCCGCGCAGACTTGTGTGTGGTGTTTCGAGCTGGGTGTTCTGAATGCTGAGCGTGTGGGACTGTCCAACACGCATACAGTCGTGCAACTCTGGGGTAGATGCAGTATGTTTCGCGCGCCAGTTGCGGATAGTGCTACGCGACTCGTCGATCATCCGCTCGGCGTGATACAACTCCGCGCGCGGCGGTAACGTTACGCTCACCGAGCCGTCAGGCTGCATACTGAGGCGAATATGTCGTGCGCGAGCATGGCGGCGAATGGCGATGCGTCCAAATTCCTCGTCGTCGATGTGCGGCGTCGCTTTAGTTGATAGTAACAGAGCGGCGTCCTTGTGTCGGCGGCTGGGTTGTAGGCCGTTTTGGAGCGGGTTTTTGCGGAGTATCATGAGGAGTAGCGATACGTTTTAGGATAGTACGAGCCTGCGTAGCATAGGTGTGATGACCGCTGACAACTGCGACGTTTTCGTTGGCAAGCGGCGGCGTGAACCGTTTTGCATGGAGTGCGAACTCTTCTTCGGTGAGCGATCGGTTGTAGCTGTCGTCGGCTTTGTTGCCATGGCGATGGAGCGCGCGGCTTTTAGCGATGCGCTCGTCGGCCTGCACCCATATATATAGGACATCGTAGCCGTGGGTTCTCGCAACCCTGCCAAGCTCCATGCGGCTTACTTTGGGGTTGTGACCGCCGTCAATAATAACGGTTTTTTTTGACTTGAACAGCTCGCGTAGCTGCAACCCGGCTATACGTGCGACGACAAAATCTTCTTCAGACGAGTGAGCGGCAGTTTCAAACAACGTGCTGCGGATTTCGTCAAAACTCACAAGCGGCGCAGCGAAAGTGTCAGAAAAACGGCGCGCAAAAAAACTTTTACCTGCTCCTGGTATACCTATAGTCACAATAAGCAACGGTCGCTGTGGGCTCAGACTGTTCATATGCCCAATATTATACCACTTGTTTTGCAAAACTGCGGCTTTGATATGTCGTAAAAACTGCTATAATACCTATCGTATAGGGGCATAGTACAACGGTTAGTATAAGGGTCTCCAAAACCCTAGATCGTGGTTCGATTCCACGTGCCCCTGCCATAATGGATAAAGCGCGTTTTCGGCGCTTTTTTCGTTATTTTGAACCCTGTTATTATCACTATTTGTAAAAGTTCTATCATTTGATTTTCGTGTTCCTAATAATTCGCGTGTTTTCGAACT
>JBLMYZ010000033.1:0-8930 GCA_050258575.1 Acidobacteriota bacterium | reverse complement strand
CGTTTGAGGTTTTCGTAGCCGGCGGCGATGAGCTTTTGGCGGAGGCTTTCGTCCGAGATGAGCTCGTCGATAGCCCGCGCTATGTCGTCGACGTCGTACGGGTCAAAGTAGTGCGCGGCGTCGCCGTTGACTTCGGGTAGGGACGTCGCGTTGCTGCTTGCAACCGGTGCGCCGTGGTGCATTGCCTCGAGCCCTGGCAGGCCAAACCCTTCACTGAGCGACGGGAAACAATACACCGCGGTGTGTTCATACATCCAACGCAACTGGGCATCTGAAATAAACCCGGTGAAGTGGACGTTTTTGATGTTGTTTTCAACGACGTAGGCTTCGTGGCGAGCGTAGTTACCGTCCTTTTTGCCAGCCAGGGCCAGCACGAGGCCGGGGTGTTTTTGTTGGAGTACGACAAACGCGTCGATCAGCCGGCGGAGGTTTTTGTGCGGTGTCGGGCGGCCAACATACATGATAAACTTTTTTCCTTGAAGCGCTTCGACTGGTTGGCTTTCCTCTGCTAGCGGGTCAGCCGACTCGAGCGTGACAGTGATTTTGTCGGGTGACACATGGTAAAGATCTACCAAGTCATTTTTCACAAACTCAGAGATAGTGATGATGTTGCGCGAGGTGCGGGTGACGCGGCGGTTGACCCATTTGTACACCTGTTGCTTAAACCAGTAGACAAGCACGTTTTTGTCGGGGTTTTTGAAACGAGTGGTCGTGAGGTCTTGCATAGTGGTGACTACCGGACTGGCGTTATACCACACGGGCTGCTGCACCATAGAGAAATGCACGAGGTCAGGGTGGAGTGACTCGAGTTGTTTTTTTAACCCAAACTGTTCAGCAAACGTAAACTCTTTGTGCGGACACAGGACTTTTTCGAAGTTTGGGGAGGTTGGCTGCCAAGCCTCAAAGTCGCTGGGTGAGAGCAGGATAGTATAAGTATTATCGTGATCGATCTGCTGCAAGTAGTAGATAAGCCGTTCAACGTAGCGACCGGAACTGCCGCCAAGACCGCGCGCGTCGATAACTATTTTATTCATATTTGTCCTCCTGTATTTCTTTGCACAAAATCTCCTACCCGCTGGCGAAACTTGGCGACCGAAAAACGTTCCGCGGAGGCAGCGATGTAGGCGGTGTCGTAGGATGTTCCAGGGAGCGTTGAGAGCACGTCAACCAGACTGGCTGCCGTTTGGCTAGCAAAAAGTTCACCATTTTTACCTGGCTGGACGTAGTCGAGTGCACCCCCGGCGCCGTACGCCACCACCGGTAGTCCCGCAGCCAGTGCTTCGACTGGCGTGATCCCAAAATCTTCTTTTGAAGCGTAAAGAAAGAGGTCAGCTTGCTGGATAAGCTGGTCACGCTCCTCATCAGAAATGTATCCAAGAAATGAAATGTTACTTTTTGCAAGGATTTTGAGACGGGGAAGGTCAGGTCCGTCGCCAACGATCGCTAGCGGCCAACCAAGTTGGTTGCAGGCCTCGACGAGCACGTCGACTTTTTTTGCCGGAACGACACGGCTCCACCACAAACAGCGAGGATTTTGAGGAATTGTACGTTTTTTCTCAGCTGGACAAAGTTGTATAAAATGCGATGTATCAACCGGCGGAAACACCACTTCGCTGTCGCGTTGGTAGTATGTTTTGATATCGTCTCTGATGGCTGACGAGTTCGCCATGAAAAAATCGACCTTTTGAGCGGCGGCAAAATCTTTTTTTCGCAGCGGCGTAACGAGTAGTTGCAGACCTAGTCGAGCCAGCCATTTGGGCCGCATACTGGGGTGCTTGACGTACTCGTCGTACTGCGCCCAGTAAAAATGCACAGGCGTGTGGCAGTATGACAGGTGGAGTTGCTGACTGTTTTTGCGTACGAATTTTGCTTCGCCGTTTCCAGTGATACTGATGATAACGTCGAACTGTGACAAGTCGAGTCGAGCAAACCACCGCTGGCGCAGTACCGGCAAAAAACGCCGCAGCGCCGAGAACGGCCAGTGCTGAAGATAGCCAGTCACGACTTTGTTGTTGAGCCGCGTGTTCCAGGCCGGGTTGCAGTATGACGTGTAGATCGGCGCCTCTGGGTAAAGTGCATGAAACTGCGCAACTACTTTCTCTCCCCCACCGTCTTTAGTGATCCAGTCGGTTACCAGCGCTACGCGCTTGTTGGGGATTAGGGGATGGTAGTTGGTAGTTGGGGTATTCACAAGACCCTTTCCTTTATTGAGCGAATAAGCGCGTTCGTTAGCTTATGAGTTGTCTCGATGTCTTCGAGGATGGATGGTAGATCCTCTGACGATATGTAACCGAGTTTAGACGACAGGTAACAGAAACTTTTTAGTTCAGTGAGAGAGCCACTCGCAATACGGTAAAATTGAATCTTTTCTTTCAGTCCAAACCTCCCGAACCCTTCGGCAATATTGGCCGATACGGAATACGCAGCTCGTCGCATCTGGCTAGTCATGGCATAAATCTCAGACTTTGGGTAATGGGCTGTCAGAGTATATATATTTGCAGCAAGATCTATAGCAGTGTTCCATGCCTCCAAATCCTCGAATCTCTGAGCGCTTGTTCTAACCCCATCTACCATCTACTAATCCCCATACCCTAAACAGCTCCCTTCCGAAACAGCACGTACCAGATGGTTTTGAAGATGATTTGGATGTCGAGCCAGAGCGACCAGTTGTGGACGTAGTAGATGTCGAGTGCGCGGCGGTCGTCGAAGCTGATGTCGCGGCGGCCCGAGATTTGCGCGAGGCCGGTCAGACCGGATTTGACCGATAAAATAAGGTGTTTTTGTGGGTATTGGCGCAGCTCGCTTGGTACGAGAGCGCGCGGTCCGACTAGACTGATGTCGCCTTTTAGAACGTTCATGAGTTGTGGCAGTTCGTCGAGCGAAAAACTGCGCAGAAACCTTCCGATTTGGCTGATCCGCGGGTCGTTGACGAGCTGATCGCCGTTTTTGCGGTAGAGTTCGCCGAGTTCAGGCTTACCCATTTTGGCGAATGCGTCTTCTGGGCTGAGACCGTTATAGGCTGGTTTCATGGTGCGGAATTTGTAAATACCGATGGTTTTGTTGTGTTTTGTGAGTCGTTTTTGTGTGAAAAAAACCGGCGCGTGAGGCTCAAATAGTTTCATGAGCAATGCAACCAGTAGCCAGAGCGGCGAGGTGATGACGAGCGCGAGAACGCTGCCGACGATGTCGACGATGCGTTTGACTACTTGGCCATAGCCGATGAGCGGCGTGGTTTGGACGATGATAACCGGCGAAGTGCCGATAATTTCCGTCGAGTGTTTGGTAGTTTCGAGCGCGCGGTGCGACGGGACGTATTGGTAGCGCAGGTGGTGGTTGACCGCAAAGTCATACACCGCGTCGCTTTTTTTCGAGTCAGTCTGCATGACAACATCGGCCTGGCCTTTTTCGACTGCTTCTTCGAGTGTATCGTAATATTTTTTCTTTAGCGTCGGGACAATATACTGTTTGTCGGCGACGATTCCAGCGATGTGGTAGCCGGAACGCGGGTTGTTCGCGAGATAGGTCGCGAGACTGACGGTTGCTTCGTCGTTACCGATAATCACCAGCCGTTGTAGCCCGTGCCGATGGTCGAGCGCGATATAGCGTACGATCCGCAGCACGGTTCGGAAGCAGACCAGCAAGACAAACCCGATCAGACCGGCGTAGACAGCGACGACTTTGGCAGGAAACAACGGGACCGAGACGAAAAAGCTGTAGCTCACCATCATCATGATACCGAGGAGCGCGGCAACGAACAGACGAGAAGCTTCGCGCGTTTTGTATTCATAAATACGGCTCGAATACAGACCGAGCATATAAAATATCAGGACCCACAGTGGCAACATGAAGAACACCGAGCTAATGAATGTCGCAGAGTCGATGGCATTCGGGAACGGCCGCGGGTCAAGTGTGACGCGTAAAATATATGCAGCGGTAAACGACAGCACCAGCGCTAACATGTCGCCAAGTGCGAGAGAGAACCGAAAGATAATGCTGGCATTGTTTCGCATAGATATGTTCTATTATATGGTACTTTGAAGATGAGTAAACAGGGTATACTAGTCAGTAAGATGCAACACACTGTCAAAACACCGCGCACGCTACAGATATTGTTCTGGCTGCTCGCTGCCGTTGTTTGTGTATTGCCGTTTCATGCATTTTTTTCCACCTGGGCAGGAATGTATACCGGACAATTGCTTTTTTGGAAGGTGTGGAAAGAATTGCTGCTGCTAGTAGGTATACTACTGTTGTTGGGTTGGCTGTTGGCAGATAGTACCCGGCTTCGTGTGTTGCTCCGCCAGCCGTTTGTTGTTGCGGCGGTTGTTTTTGCCCTGGTCGTAGCGCTCGTAACGGCGGTAAATAGCTCGGAGTTGCAGGTGGCTCCGCTGTTTGGCGGGCTTGCTATGACGCTGCGCTATGTCGCGGCGGCTGTGCTAGCGTTTGCTGTGGTGTGGTTTGCGCCGGAACTATGGCAACGGTGGCGGCAGCCGTTTGTTCGGTATTTTTTGGCTGCCAGCGCGGTGGTTGCATTTTTTGGGTTGTGGCAAGTGAGCTATATGCCGGCGGATTTTATGCAACAGTTTGGCTACGAAAAAGGCGTCAGTATCGCCCCGTTGTCGCTCATTAGCGAAAAAGAAACGACGCGGCGAGCGTTTGGAACGCTGCGCGGGCCGAACGAGTTTGGGGCGTTTATGTTGTTGCCGCTAATGCTTACCATGCTGACCGTGGTGCGGCCATGGAAAAAGTATGCTTTGCTCGCGCTGTTTTCGGCTGCGATCGTCGCTAGTTCTGGGCGGAGTGTTTGGTTAGGGATGATTGCCGGGTTTGTCGTGTTGCTGGGCGCGGTGGCGTATGAAAAAAAGATATTGTTACGGCGGATCTTTGTGAGTGGTGTAGGGGTTGTGCTCGCTTTGCTCGCGCTGCTGTTTGCGGCTTTTTCTATACCGTCGCTGCGGTTGCAGGTATTTCATTCGTCACCGCAGGACACGAGTTTGACGACCGGCTCGACAGACGATCACCTGGCGGCAACGGCCGCTGGAGCAGAGCGCGTACTGGCGGATCCGTTGGGTTGCGGCGCCGGCTGTGCTGGTCCTGCTTCGGTGTATGGTGATGAGCCGCGAATCGCAGAGAGCTACTATGTTCAGGTTGCGGAAGAATACGGTGTTGTCGGCCTGGGTGTCTGGCTAGTGCTTTTTGTTGTCGTCATGCGTGGTTTGTGGGCGCGCCGCAGTGATCGGTTGGCACTCTGGGTGTTTATTTGCGGCGTGACGATTGGTGTTGTCGGGCTACTGCTGCATATTTGGAGCGACGATCCGTTGAGCATCACCTGGTGGCTACTCGCCGGGGCTGTGCTCGCTAGCCAAAATGCGCCTGAAAAAAGCTGCTGAAAACTGATTGATTTTCGGTTTTTTGAGGAGTAGAGTAAAGCTATATATGCGATATCGACTGTCGATACTGATGGGTGTGGGTGTTTTCCTTGGGGCTATGACCATTTTAATGATGGCGAAACCTGCGTATGCCGAAATTTCCGAGACGGAGTGGGTAGGACAAAAAAATTGGCAGGTAGTAAAAGTGAAAGATATGACGGTTACCGACTCTCAGTCGAGCCTGTATGAAAATGTGCCATGCGAACACAAGATGTCGATCACGAGGGATTTTGTCTGGGCGTGGAACTCATACTATGCTGATAGTGAATCCTACGGGTGTTATATAAAGGCAGCTAGCGGTGATTTCGACAGGTGGCAGGCAGGAATAGCCGGTTTAAATGGCAAATATTTAGTGAAGCTAACAGATAGTGCTGCTACCTATAGAACACTTAACGAGTCCAGTACTGTGTTTCTAGCGCCAAACACTAATCGGTTGGTGGTGGTTTCGCACTATAACAGGAGCTTATGGATAGCTGATGACTTTCGGTCTACATTTTCTAGGGTAAAGCGGGGTACATATGGTAATATCTGGCTAGAGCGGTCTAGCGATTATGATTTTGAATTGCAAGACGATTCAGGAAAACCATCCGGTATTAACAGTACCGGAGCAATTGCCTTTTCAGATAACTCACGTTGGATGGTGTTTGGTGCTGGCAATAATGACGAAGGTGTGATGGTTCGTATTGACCTTTCGAGCGGTGGGTATGAGATTTTACCGTTTGCTCCACCGGAGAATAGTGACTCTCATTTGTCATTAGACGTGAGTAATAGCGGCCGCTTTGTTGCGATCTATAGTTCTTATGATGGACTACATATATACGACTTGGATCATTGTGGGGCTGATAGAGGTCGTTTTGTGTCACGAAATTGTGCTGTTGAGGATGTTAACATTGACAGTTTGAGAGAAATGTTTGGAGTTCCCGCTGGAAGACAATTTAGTGTTGATGGCGTGCGGTTTACAAACGAGAGTAATCTAGTAATGAATGTGGGCGTTAATACGGCAACGACGAAATGGGAGTATGCGCAGTGGGCAGTATCTGTGCCGAGTTTTGTGCCGCCGGAAAAATATTTGGCGCTTGGGGATTCATTTAGTTCTGGTGAGGGTGCGGGAGGTTACTACACTGGGACAGATGTTTATACGGACGAAAATAATTACAACAAATGCCACCAGTCCAAAAATACATATTCGGAGGTGTTGGGAAAAGCTCTAGAGCTGAAAAACTACGACTCCATCGCATGTAGCGGAGCGATGATGAGAGATGTGAATAGTGTATCAAATGAAAAATATATAGACTCAGATCCCCAATCAAGAAGCGAGGAAGAAGTTCGGGACTTGATTGATAGGTCGCGTATTTATAACAGGCCAGGATACATTCCCCAGAGATCTGTTTTGGATTATCAAAAACCAACCGTTGCAACGTTAACAATCGGCGGCAACGATATTGGCTTTGGAGATATCGTGACGGCCTGCGTTCTCAATGCCGATTGTTACGCCAGCCGCGATAATCGCGAGTATGTTGCTGATCTTATCGCTTCTAAAATTCCTGAGCTGGCACGAACCTACGAGAAGGTCAAATCAAATATGGCTGGTCCTGCGCCGCGGCTATATGTTGTCGGTTATCCGCGACTCGTCACGGAAGACAAAGTATGTAACGGTTTTATGGATTTAGAAGAACGGAAGTTTGCAAATGCGCTCGTCGATTATCTCAACGCTTCAATCGAGCTGGCTGCAAAGAAGGCAGGTGTTAGGTATATCGACGTGGCTGATGCGTTCATCGTTAGCGATGACATCGCTCCGAAAGATTACAGGATTTGTTCCCGGTGGGGACAGGCGGTGAATGGTCTGGTGTATAACACTGCGAATGCGTCTAGCGGGCAGCCGCTCATGAATTATTTCTCGGAAAGTTTTCATCCAAACGCGTTTGGTCAGATGCTGATTGCAAAAAAGATCCGCCGACAAACTGACGACTTCTCGCTCACCATGTCTTCGCCGGAGGCGTTGCCAGATGATGTACGTCCACCTGAGGATGCGTATCAAAAACTAGTCGGGGATACCGACAACACACTAGACGATTCGACTCATCGCGAGATACTACGCGACCTAACAACATCAAACGAGGTGACGCCTAGCCAGGCTGTTCGTATTGTTTTGAACGTTAGTCAGACAATGAGTCTCGTAAATATTGGGGCTGTATTAACGGTGCAGTTGCATTCAACACCAACGACCCTAGGGACTATGACGATTGGAGCAGATGGGATTGCTGCGGGGACGTTTGACATACCGCCAGACACTCCGCCCGGGATACACGAAATCCATGTTTTGTACGAGTATGAAAACGGCGTCAAATATGATTTTATGCAACATGTGCTGGTGGTTGCGAGCGATGACGACTATGACGGGGATGGTGTGAAAAATGAGGACGAAGCCTGCGTTTTTGGAACGACACTGGGGATTGATTATGACAAAGATGGGGTTGATGACGCGTGTGATGTAGATATTCATGAAGTGATGGATGTAGTGCGGCCTGAACCGACCACGAGTGTTGCTGCTTTATACCCTCACGATCAAACAACGGAACTACTCTTGTCCACAATTTCACAGCCGCCAGACGTCCGTAGTACAAGCCTCTCATCCTCAGACTCCGCTACTCTTGATGAGACAAGCTTGAAAAAGGAGAAATCCGTTCCTGCAGAGCCCTCACGTAACCAAAGTTCTGTCGTGGACGACAACAGTAAACGAGATTCATTATCGATATCTTGGTTAATAGCTGTAGGTGCAGCGGTGGCGTGCGTAGGTGTAGTAGTATTTCTTTTACGTAAGCGTATTTCCTAATTTTCATCTACCCGGTACAATAAGGCTATGACGAAGAACAAGAAAAAGAAAAATACTCAGACAAAAAATGAAACGTTGTCGTATACGACTATAAGAATAATTATTGTCGTAATCGGTGTTTTAGTGGGTATTGGCATGTTATTTATCGGTTATAAATTGATCACTGAGCCGACAATGACAGAACAACAAAGAGTAGTTAATCTGGAGGAGTCGATCGCCTCGCTTGGTAACTTATATGACAGCAGTATAAAATTAGTAAATGACAAACAAATTGATCACGAGAAATCCAGTAATATTTTAAGATATTGTGGGCAGTCAAGTGCTAAATATGGAGAAGGGATAATTCGTTGTGGTGGTTCTGGAGAAATTACATATAACTCACTCGAAGATTTAAGCTTTCGGAAAGAAAAAATGCAAGAACTTATAACTAATACGGTAGGTTATAGTGTTATAAATGCCGGTAATGTGCATAGGCTATTAGATAAGTCTGGTGAGACCTTTGAGATTAGATATACAAACATTCACGATAGTGATATAGATTGTAGAACTTCTGTTACGACTGACGAAAAATTATCTACAACAAGATATTACTTTTCTTGCTTTCGTATAGTCTCTGACTTCCTCCCGGGCTACGAGATTCGCTAATTGCCTCGAAACAAGATATACTAACT
>JBLMYZ010000032.1:0-7501 GCA_050258575.1 Acidobacteriota bacterium | reverse complement strand
GGGACACTGACCTCTGTACTGTTGAGGCATACAGGTCGAGTTGTTGCTGTCGAGTATGACGGCGACTTGGCGCGAAAACTTCCCGGGCAATTTCCCGGCACAGCGCTCGAGGTGGTAGCGGGTGATATCTTAACCTACGACCTCGGTCGGTTACCATCGGGTTACAAAGTTGTCGCGAACGTGCCGTATTATATCACCCAAAAAATCGTGGAGTGGTTTCTGAGAGCAGAGAACCAACCTGAGGTTATGGCGCTGCTCGTTCAAAAAGAAGTGGCCGAAAAGCTTGCAGCAAAGCCGGGTGACCTGACGACCATAGCGGTGCAGCTGCAAAGTGCTTACAATATACAACTTGGTCCACGTGTGCCAAAAGAGTATTTTACTCCGTCGCCCAAGGTTGACAGTCAAGTAGTAGTATGCAAAAAACACCAGCTGGACAAATATGCAGGAATAGACCGCGTGGCGCTCCGACGAGTCCTCCGAGCCGGCTTCTCAGCGCCGCGCAAAAAACTTCGCAGTTCCCTGGCGGGCGGTTTACAGCTTGAAAAAGCGGAAGTCGAACGATATCTGACGAGTAGCGGTATCTCGCTCGAAGCGCGTGCCGCCGATGTATCCGTCGAACAGTGGGTGCAGTTGAGTGCTATACTAACCGTATGATAACCCAACACCAACCAACCTGCTTCCCGAACAATGTAACTGTTGCTGTATCATCTCGGAGCGACGGCACGATGCTCGACAAAGCCATAGGTGTGCACAACGGTATAACTGTTTCGAATCGCACGAAGTTTTGCGAAGCGAACAAAGTGAGTTATTCCGACGTGGTATACCAGCGGATTATTTATGATGAATCACGCACATATCACCTTATCGCTGAAGCAGACAACGGTTCGACGACAAAATTTACGAGCGAGGTTGTGGCGGACGCGTTATATACCGAGCAGGAGAATGTCGGGCTATTCTTGCCCGTGGCTGATTGCGCAGCGACAGCGATATACGACACGAAACGGCATGCGCTAGCGATAGCGCACCTCGGACGGCATTCGACCTATGCGAAGCTAGCAACAGATATCACAAAGCACTTCATACATCATGGTAGTAACCCAGAAGATATTATCGTCTGGATGAGCCCGCACGCTCAAAAAGAAAGCTATAAGATGACATGGTTTGATCGTGCTAACGACCCGGATTGGCAGGGGTATTTTGAAGAACGTGACGGCGGGACATATCTTGATTTGGCGGGGTTTAATCGACAACTTTTCATGAAGCAAGGTATACCGTCCGACAATATTCATGCGTCAAAAGTCGATACGATGGTTAGTGCTGATTATTTTTCGCACCAGAACGGTGAAACGATGGGGCGCCTAGCGTTACTCGCGGTCATGCGCTAGCTCTGGTATACTAGGTGCGATGAGCAAAAAACATTTATACGTAACAACCGCTATTCCTTATGCCAACGCAACGCCGCATATCGGCAACGCGATGGATTATTTGTATGCTGACATCTGGGCGCGCTACCAGAAACAAAACGGGAGCGAGGTGCGTTTTCAAGCCGGAACCGACGAGCACGGTACGAAAATAGCCGCCAAAGCCGCTGAGGCAGGCATGGAGCCGCAGGCCTACGTTGACACGATGTACGGCAATTTTCAACGGCTCTACGGCGTAGTTGGCGCAGACGTGACGGACTTTGTGCGCACGACCGACCTGCACCACAAAGCCGCCGTACAGTTTATCTGGCAAAAACTTGAGCCGTATCTGTACAAAAACACCTACGAGGGCTGGTACTGTGTAGGCTGCGAAAGTTTTGTCACCGACAAAGAAGCCACGGAAAACAACGGTGTCTGTCCGGACCACAACCAGCCATACCAGCGCCTCAGCGAAGAGAACTGGTTTTTCAAACTCAGCGCGTTTACTGACCGTATTCGTGAGGCTATCGACAAAAAACGCTTGCAGATCGTCCCGACATTTCGCCAAAATGAAATCGTGCGGTTGCTCGACAGCGGGCTGCAAGACGTGAGTTTTTCGCGCCCTGTCAAACACCTCAGCTGGGGCGTACCAGTACCAGGCGACCCGACACAGGTGATGTATGTCTGGATGGACGCTTTATCCAATTATCTGACGGTGCTTGGGTATCCTGACACAGAGGGCTGGCAGGACTACTGGCCGGCGGACGTTCAGGTGATCGGCAAAGACATTTTACGTTTTCACGCTGCCATCTGGCCAGCTATGCTCATGGCACTTGACGTGCCGCTACCGAAAAAGTTGCTGGTGCACGGGTTTATCAACGTCGGCGGTGCCAAGATGAGCAAGTCGGTTGGTAACGTTGTCGACCCGTTTGAGATTATCGACAACTACGGTCAAGACGCGTTTCGCTACTACTTTTCACGCCGTGTATCCACCTGGGAGGACGGCGACTTTACCTGGGAAAAGTTTGAAGCTGCCTACAACGGCGAGCTAGCTAACGACCTCGGTAACCTCGTCTCGCGCGTGGCCAAAATGGTTCTCAGCTACCAGGCTGGCGTTGTCGGCGATGGCGACGGAGCAGAGCACGACATGCAGGCATACCGCGACGCTATGGACGCTCTGCAGTTTGACCGCGCCATGGACGAGGTCTGGCTCAGTGTCCGTTCACTCAACCAGTATCTCGAGGACGTTAAACCCTGGGAAATCGCTAAAAAACGCGGCCGCGAGGACGACGCCGAGGCGCATCTCGTCGAAGTATTGCTCCACGCTGTGTCGTCGCTGGTCCAGATTGCTGACCTTTTGTATCCGTTTTTGCCAGCCGCCGCCGAAAAAATCCATGCTATCTTTAAAGACGGCGTGATTCGCGAACAACCCGAAATCTTATTTCCTAAAAAAGACCTTCATCCGGTCGCTCCAGCAGCGCCTGCCTTGCCGGCCGCCTCATGACATACCTCAGCGACACGCACTGCCATATCCACGACTCGGAGTTTTTTCCCGAGGGTGGCGACGCGCCGTACCTGCGAGCCCGCGAGGCGGGTGTCCCGCGCGTCATGGTGGTTGGGACTGACCTGCGTAGCTCTCGAGAGGCGGTGGCGTTCGCGCACACTCATGACAACGTGTACGCCGTCGTAGGGATCCATCCTCACGAAGCCACCACCGAGGCGAGCTATGTGGCCGATATTCGAAACCTCGCCCAGCAACACCATGCCGAACCGTGGTTTGCAGGGATCGGCGAGATTGGTCTGGACTACTTTTACCTACATTCGCCGCGCGAGCTACAGCAACAAATGCTGCGCGAACAGCTCGACATCGCAGCTGAGTTCGGCTTGCCGGTGAGTTTTCATGTTCGTAACAGTAAAGAACCGGGTAGTACCTCTGTTTTTGATGATTTTTGGCCGATTTTCGACGCTTACGATGGGCTGAGAGGCGTTTTACACAGTTTTACTGACACTTTGTCAAATATGCAGGTTGGTCTGTCCAAGGGGCTATACGTGGGCTTGAACGGCATTTCGACCTTTGCAACCGATGTCACCAAGACCGTCGGTGTATCCCCGTTAGACAGAATACTTTTCGAAACTGACGCCCCATATTTGACGCCGAAGCCACATCGTGGTAAAATAAACGAGCCGATGTATATTCGTGACATTGCCCTGTTTCATGCGAAGCAGCGCGGCTTGTCGCTCGAAGATATCGCGGCCGCCACGGAGCAGAACTTCGAAAGACTCTTTTTCGCTGGCAAGTAACAGAGCAACAACTATGAGTGGAGTACTAAAAGCGATGATTGACGCATTTGTTGGCACCGCTGCAACAACCGCCGTGCGCACGCCGGAACCAACGGCTGAGGTGCAGCTTTCGCGTGAGCAACCGACAGTCTACAGCGAAGCCGATGTTGTACAACTCATCAACACTATGCCAGCTAACGCTCAACTTCAGCTGATTGTTGACGTGTCGCGCCGCATGCCAGAACTTCGTCAGCGCAAGATAGGAGAAAGCCGTGTCGTTGTTTCGTAAGCTCGTGACGATGTTTACCGGCACGCCGGATCTGTTAGGCCGGCCAGTGTCGAGCGTGACTGAACGTGATTTGATCAAACTCGAGAGCGAGGTTGGTCGTGAGTTGTTCGGTCCGGTTCCCGACGGCCACCGGCGGGACTTTTTTTGCCTCGACAACGCAACGTGGGTGTGGCAGGAAGAATGGCAAGATCCTGACAGCGGCCAACTGCGTCAGCTGATCACGCGCTACGAGGTGCAGCCAAACGGTATTTTGAAAGTTCAAACCGGCCACGACTACTCGTATGTTGACGGTGTTGAGCTGCAAAACCTTGCTGTTGCGATTCGTCTGTACTACGAACGCACTATGCGCCGCGTTTACCAACTTGACCCCTATACAGGCCAGTCGCTGGCTTAGTGTCGTATTCGACAGGCGAGCGAGGGCGAGGTAAAATAGACACGATGGGCAGCATGTATCTTGACCACGCAGCAGCTACCCCGCTCGACGAGCGGGTGTTTTTGGCTATGCAACCGTATTTTAGCGACCAGTTTTACAACCCGTCGTCGGTCTACGAGGGCGGACGCCGCGCCCGACAGGCCTATGAGGACGCAAAACATACCATCGGCCAGATTATTGGAGCGAAGCCGACCGATATCACGACAACAGCCGGCGCCACCGAGTCGATCAACCTCGCAGTACGCGGTGTGGCGAGCCGCGGCGGTCATGTTGTCGTGAGCGGTGTCGAGCACGTGGCGGTGCGCGGTGCGGCCGCGCCATACGACCACTCGGTCACGCGAGCGGAACACACCGGGCTCGTGACGCCCGACATGGTGCGTGAAGCGATTCGTGACGATACTGTCCTGGTGTGTGTGACGCTAGCGGACGGCGAGTTTGGGACGGTGCAGCCGGTGGCGGACATCGCTCGCATGCTGCAAACGGTTCGTGACGAGCGTCGCGCAAAGGGCAACCTCACGCCGTTGTATCTGTTTAGCGACGGGTCGCAGGCGGTGGGAGCGCTCGACGTGTCGGTGGCTCGGCTGGGCGTCGACATGCTGACGCTGAGCGCCGCCAAATGTTACGGCCCCAAACAGGTGGGGCTACTATGGAAACGACCTGAGGTGGTGCTGACGCCTCTGCTTGGCGGTGGCGGACAAGAGGCCGGGCTGCGCAGCGGTACCGAAAATGTCGCTGGCGTGGTTGGGTTTGCGGCTGCGCTCGGCATATCGCAGGGCGGCCGTCATGCGGCCGCAGAGACGTTGAAACGGCTACGCGGTATGTTGCTTGACGAACTGCAAAAAGTCGATGGACTCATGGTTGACGGGCATCCAAAAAAGCATCTTCCCGGATTTTTACACGTTCATATACCAGGTCTCGACGCCGAGCGCGTGGTGTTTCACCTCGACAACAAAGGCGTTTGCGTCGCAACTGGCGCGGCCTGTTCGGCGAACCGCGGCAGTCGTTCGCCGAGCCTCGACGCCGTTGGTATGCCCGCCGAAGAGGCCGACGGCAGTTTACGTCTCACGCTAGGGCGGCTCAACGACGAAGCGTCTGTGCGTACAGCGGCGGTGCTGTTGGTTGAGGCGATAGAAACGGAGCGGCGGCTATGAAAGCATTTCTGGTCACGCTGCTGGTGTTTGGGTTAGTAGCGACGATTGCCTTGCCGCTGTATCTGGGACCGGACGACATAGACTCGTGTTTCAAGCCAACCGACTCGGGCAAATGTGCCGCAGTAGACGCGATCGTTGCCGTGAGCGGCGGCGACACCAGGGCGCGAACGGCCGAAGCAGTTAGTTTGTACCAAAAAGGGTGGTCAAAACTACTTGTTTTTTCAGGGGCGGCAGCTGACAAAACCGGCATGTCAAATGCCGAGGCGATGAAACACCAGGCGGTAGAGGCAGGGGTTGACCAGGCGCATATTGTCCTCGAAGACCAAAGCGAAACGACGGCGGAAAACGCTGAATTCACCGCAAAGTTACTCAAAGACATGGGCGCAAAACGCGTGCTGCTGGTAACGTCTGCGTACCATCAGCGCCGCACGAGCGTCGAGTTTGAACGTCAACTCGGCAAAGACGTCGTGGTCGTGAACCACCCGGTGCGAAGTGACTCACAGTGGTCGCAGTGGTGGTGGGCGACACCGTATGGCTGGTGGCTCGGGGTGAGTGAGATCATGAAAATCATTATTATCAGCGCCAAGGTACTGCAATGACACGAGTGTTTGTCGGTATGAGCGGCGGGGTGGACAGTTCGGTGACGGCAGCGTTACTCAAAGACCAGGGGTACGACGTCACCGGTGTATACATGAAAAACTGGACTGAGGACTTGCCTGGTATGCGCTGCCCGTGGGCGGAGGACGTCGCCGACGCCAAACGCGTAGCGGTACAGCTAGGTATACCGTTCAAAGTCTACGACTTTCAGGACGAATACCGCGACAAAGTCGTCGACTACATGATACGCGAGTACCAGGCTGGTCGAACGCCAAACCCAGATGTCATGTGCAACCAAGAGGTAAAGTTTGCCCTGTTTTTAGAGACGGCACTGGCTGACGGGGCGGATATGATTGCGACAGGGCATTATGCCAGGGTGGGGAACGGGGATTGGAAAATGGAAAATGGGGGGGATTGCAAAAATCGCGGGAGATTGTTTATACCGGAAGATAAAGTCAAAGATCAGACGTATTTTTTATATCGCGTGACGGGGGAGGCGCTTGGGAAGACACTTTTTCCTCTCGGAGAGTACAAAAAAGACCAGGTGCGCGAAATTGCACAAAAAAAGGGTCTTGCAACTGCTCGCAAAAAGGACAGCCAAGGGATCTGTTTTGTTGGGCAGGTAGGGATTCGGGATTTTTTGAGCCAATATATCGACGCTGCCCCTGGGGATATCGTCGACAAACAAACTGACGCGGTAGTGGGCCGTCATGACGGCGCGGTGTTTTATACGCTAGGACAGCGTCACGGACTAGAGCTAGGCGGCGGACTGCCGTACTATGTTGTTGGCAAGGATATGTCGTCAAATACGGTGTATGTGAGCCGTGACCTGGGCGACAAGACAATGTGGCGCACTCGTCTCGAACTGGGCGATGTGCATGTTATCAACGAGGCGCCAGCTCAGGGCGAACAGCTTCGGGTTCGTTTGCGACACCGAGGTGCGCTTCACCCCTGTAAGTTTGACGGTGCAAGCCTTGCTATGCTTGAACCAGAGCGCGCTGTTGCTGCCGGTCAGTCGGCTGTCCTGTATCGCGGCGACGAAGTGCTCGGCGGGGGTATTGTGCTCTGAGATTTTTTGTGCTCCCATAACCACATTCCACCAAGCACATAACAAACACTGTTCGAGAGGCAATTACCAGGTAAGGTTTTTTGGCTTTACCTTTCTCTGCGAGAAACAGACACACAAAGTATAAAAAGGAGATTCCTTACTATGCGTACCAACCTGCGCTTGCTTTTTAGCATAAAAAACCAACTACAGCCAGAGCCAAAACGTTCTATTTCGCTGCTTTCGTCACAACCCTAACAGCAACAAGTCTATTGCTTAGCCCTACCATACCAACTGCTCAGGCTG
>JBLMYZ010000031.1:0-18650 GCA_050258575.1 Acidobacteriota bacterium | reverse complement strand
ATCAAATGCGTTACCCACCTAAAACAACTCACGCCGTCCTTATACTCTTTAGGTCTGCGTAAGAACGTAGCTCAGCGCCAACAACCGCAGCGTAATCTTCACCCGCACGCCCATACGGACCTTTGAAATGGACGAAGCAAGATATGTGAGCGCGCCCAAAATAACTAACGGAATCATACCTACTAGAGAAACGTTCACTCGCACGTCATACGACGTTGATCCGCCGCCATTAATCCAGCTGTAAGGAAAAACGCGTCCGATAACCAGTAGGTGAACCACGGCTATTTAGGCATATTCAAAATTCTCATTTTTTGCCACACTCAAGTCGGTATAAATTATTCGCAACTTTACGCTTCAACTATGCCGAACGACCTACGAACCCCGTGTATAACTTTGACTAAGCTGTCGTAGGCTTTACTATGTATATATGACTATTGAAAATGATGAGTTGAGCATACAAACGTATCAACTGCCTCCCGACGAGGGGTGGGAATAGCTGAGTGATGTTCCGCCAGAACTGCTACGAGCGGCAGAGATATATGCCGGTGCATTGCAGGACGGGGTTGACAGCCCAACACCCACCTTTGAAACAATTGACGAGTTTTATGAAACATACGACGCTATGTCCGGACAAAAAAACCTAGTCGCAAAACGCGGCGCGGCCGTTGTGGGCGTTGCCAGCTATGACTTTGGTAGGAACGTACCATTTTTTGATGGTGTAGCTGTTGATTCTGAAGAACGTGGAAGCGGCGTGGGTGCTGCGCTCTTAGGCAAAGTCCTAAATGAGGCAAGCGAGCAGGGTATACCTGAACTACACTCGCGTTCGCAACCCAGTTCAACCGAACGCAACTTGGCAATACTGCAGCGCTCGGGCGTTCAATTTACGGTAGACTCAAGTGGCAAATATCCGCTCATAACCGTGTTTCCGCCAAAAACTGACAAATCTTAGGTTTACCTAGGCGTCCAAACCGTTACTCAAACGTACTAAGCGGTCTTCGGCGGTAGCGGCGGGGCTTTGGCGGCGCGGTTTACGCGGCGGGCGGTGGGCGGGCGCCGGCGTGTGCTGCGCAGTAGTATTAGCAGGGTTTCCAATCATAAAGGTGAGGGCGTTGCCGGTATTGCCGGCCCGTCCTGTGCGGCCGATACGGTGCACGTAGTCGGCGTATACTTTTGGCGGGTCAAAATTGATCACGTGGCTGACGTTCGGAATATCCAGTCCGCGCGCAGCAACATCTGTCGCCACCAGCACGTCAACTTCGCCGGTCTTAAAACTTTTGAGCGCGCGTTCGCGCTGAGCCTGGCTTTTGTTGCCATGAATCGCCGCGGCTCTAATACCGTTTTTTACCAGCGTGTCGCTCAGGCGCTGCATGCTGTATTTCGTATCGCCAAACACGATTGTTTTGGTGAACTCCGGCTTTTGTAAAAGCTCCGTCAGCAGCTCAATTTTATGCGCTTTGTCGCGCACGTACATCACATCTTGCTCGATGTGAACGTTGGTTTCGTTTTTCACCACGCTCACCGTGTGCGGATGTACCATAAATTCTTCCACAATCCGCTGCACATCAGGCGTCATAGTGGCACTGTAACAAAAAGTTTGGCGCGCCTGCGGCAGCTCGGCGGCAATCGCGCGGATATCACGCACAAATCCCATGTCACACATGCGGTCGGCTTCGTCCAACACGAATGTAGTGACGCCGCTCAGTCGCAGCACGCGGCGGTCGATCAAATCCTTAATGCGCCCCGGTGTGCCAATGACGATTTGCGGGCCGCGCTTAATCTGCTGGATTTGGCGGTTAATATTAGCACCGCCCACCACTAGTACACTGTACATTTTTTGACCAGCGCTAAAGCGGCGAAACTCTTCGTCGATCTGCTGAGCTAACTCACGCGTCGGAGCAAGAACAAGCGCCGTTACAGGTGTGCGGTCGGAATACAGTTTTTCGATAATCGGCAATAAAAACGCGGCGGTTTTACCGGTGCCGGTATTGGCCAGGCCAATAATATCGCGCCCCGCAAGCGCCGGTATAATGCACTGGTCTTGGATAGGAGAGGGTATTTTATACCCAATGTAATCTAGCGTGGCAACGGTGCGCTTGTTAAGCCCCATAGTATGAAACGTATGCTCGGGCTCATAGGGCAATTCCGCTTCTGCGGCAACCGCTTGGTTAATGAATTTACTGGCATGAATCGCTGCCGGCTGGCGGGTTTTGTGTTGTTTGCTTGGCGCATGGTGGCTGCGGCGCTGGGCGCCAGGCCTAAAACTTCGTTTCATGTATAACCCTTTCGTTATCATCAGCGATGAACGACAAGGGTATCCAAGTATTCATCCAGTAGATGTTTCTATGTGTGTTACTATCTCCTCATTATAGCATAAGTTACATAAAAACGCAAGAGGGAAAACCTATATAAGAAATAAGGTCGTTTATTTTTGAATTTCTTCTATAATGGGCGTTAAAAGGAGTGTGTATGAAAGCAGCATTGTTTAAGGGCATAAAAAACATCCAAGCAGGAGAGGTTGAAAGACCGGCACTCCAAAACCCGACCGACGCAATTGTACGCGTTGTGCGTGCCTGCGTGTGTGGCAGCGACCTGTGGTTTTATCGCGGGATCGAGCCAAAAGAACATGGTAGTCAGTGCGGTCACGAGGGTATCGGTGTGGTCGAACAAGTTGGTGGTGCAGTCACCGATTTTGCGCCAGGCGATTTCGTCATCATTCCATTTGGACTTGGCTGTGGCACATGTGCCAACTGCCGTGCTGGACACTATACTAACTGCACGACGGTCAAATTTTACGGCACAGGCCAAGCCGAATACGCACGAATCGACCACGCAAACGGCTCATTGTACAAAATCCCCGCTGGCGACTACAACGAAGATCAGCTACAGTCACTTCTCACGATCAGCGATGTCATGGGCACAGGCTATCACGCCGCTGTCATGGCAGGTGTGAAGAAAGGCGACGCGGTCGCGGTAGTCGGTGACGGCGCAGTCGGGCTGTGCGCGGTAATTGCCGCCAACATGCTCGGCGCAGAGAAAATTGTGTTGATGAGCCGCCACGAGAATCGACAGAAATTAGGGCGAGAATTTGGCGCAACTGACATTGTGCCCGAGCGTGGCGAGGAAGGCGTTGCCAACGCAAAAGCCCTCACCGTCGAAGGTGTCGGGTTCGACGCCGTGCTCGAATGCGTCGGTAACGACCCTGCGATGCAGATGGCATTTCGCATGGCTCGCGCTGGCGCAATGGTCGGCACGGTTGGCGTACCGCACGGCATCACCGTGCCATTCCAGCAACTCTTTTTCACAACCGTTGGCGTCCACGGCGGACCAGCCCCAACGCGCCTATGCACCAATTCTGCTCAACGCCGTGCTAAAAGGCGAAATCAACCCGGGCAAAGTTTTCACCTTCAGTACCGATCTCGATCACGTTCAGGAAGCCTACGAAAAAATGGACAAGCGCGAGGCAATCAAATCGTATCTCAAAGTGAGTGAGGTGTAGTGATGTACAACAGTGAAACTTGTTCCAGAGGAGGAGCGATAATATGAAATACACCCAAAGCGGCGGTCAATCCGCCAAAGGCCCACACGACTGGTTCACTGGCGACGTCTACGTCGACACCATACGTAACCCAGATAACCAAACCGCCATTGGCTGCGCACATGTTCACTTCACACCTGGTGCCCGCACGGTTCGGCACACGCATCCAATGGGGCAAACGCTTTACGTCACCGATGGCATCGGCTATGTCGGCACTCGTGCAGGCAAGCAAGAAATCCATCCTGGCGATGTTGTCTATATCGAGCCAGGCGAAGAGCATTGGCACGGCGCCTCGCCCGACCGTTTCATGAGCCACATTGCCATGCAGCAAGCTGACGAACACGGTGAGGTTGTAACGTGGGGCGAAGCTACCACAGAAGAAGACTATTTGGGTGTATAACTACTAACGGTCAGTAACGCGAGCGTATGAAAGTTCTGGCTGCCGCCGATCGTCTAGACGACGGTTTTGCGCCCCTCTAGCATGAGTAGACTAACGAGAAACAAAAATATCCCGACGAGGTGTCAGAATATTTTCTTGGTGGGTCGCGAGGGGCTCGAACCCCCGACCCCCTCGGTGTAAACGAGGTGCTCTAGCCAACTGAGCTAGCGACCCAAGGACTTATTTATCATACAGATATGAACGATAAATTTCAATCTACAGATTTTTTGCTATAATATCCTGCAGGTACTTTGTAGGTGGTGATGTCATAAAAGATGGGCCCGAGAATGGCCTAAAACTTCGATCGCTCTTTCTTACTCTATGGTGTCATGCCGCGGTGGCGACTGCGTGGGCAACGCAAGTATTCGTAGACGCGCGGCGCGTGCCCGAGAACGGCCTAAAACTTCGATCGCTCTTTTTTACTCTATGGTGTTATGCCGCGGTGGCGGAATTGGTAGACGCGCTAGCTTCAGGTGCTAGTGTCAGCAATGATGTGGAGGTTCAAGTCCTCTCCGCGGCACCACAGACTTTACTCGACTCAGACAAAGGCGAGTAAAAGTTTTTGTAAAAAGGGAATTAGCTCAGTTGGAGAGCCTTGCGGCGCAAAAAAATAGCGCACGCTCTAGCCAACTATGATGAGAGCTAATAACCAAACTTTAGCGAGGGGAATTAGCTCAGTTGGCTAGAGCGCACGATTCACATTCGTGAGGTCACAGGTTCAAGCCCTGTATTCCCCACCATAACAATTGCCGACCTTTTGGTCGGTTATTGTTATGGAGAATACTGAACCTGTGACCGACAGTCAAAAACGTCCAGTGGATGTTTTTGCTTTCATTCGTGCGGACGACAATGCGGCTAGTTGACGAACATCTTTTTCGATGTTCGTTTTAGACCTTAAACCAATAAGCCCATGGTATGATATAAGCATATGCTTTTGTTGGTTGCGTTTTCGGCTATCGTTATACCGCTCGTTCTCATCGTTTTTCTGCGTGTTCCAGCCAAATACAGCATGCCGATCTCGGCGCTAGCAGTGGCGCTGTTTGGTGTGACTGTTTGGGGGATGAGCGACAGCGCGGTTGCAGCATCGGGCTTGCAGGGCATACACCGAGCCGCGACGATTATTTGGATACTCGCTGGTGCTTTGTTGTTTTTGTATGTTATGCAAAAAACTGGCGCAATGCTGCGTATTAAACAAGGTTTTTTCCGTATTACGACCGACATGAGAGTGCAGGTTGTGCTGGTTGCGTTTGGTTTCGTGGCGATCATAGAGGGCGTGTCTGGGTTTGGGACGCCAGCTGCTATTGCTGTGCCGCTGCTGGTGGCGCTCGGGTTTCATCCGCTGTCGTCGGTTGTTTTGGCGCTTATCGGAGACTCGGTCCCGACGTCGTTTGGTGCGCTTGGAACGCCACTGACGGTGGGTTTGTCAAATATCCCGGACGATACAGGACAACTCCTTGGTGACGTTGCAGGAAAAATTGTCGTGATTGATTCGCTGTACGCAGTGGTACTGCCGGTACTGCTCGTAGCTGTTTTAGTGGTGGCATTTGGCCGTAAAAGCGAGCGCCGCAAAGATATTGTCGAGGTGCTACCGTGGACGCTGGCGATGGGAGGCGTTTACGCAGCGACCGCTTTTGCAGCTCAGAAACTGCTCGGGTTTGAGTTTACGTCGGTTGTTGCGGGAGTGGTGACGCTGTTGGCTGGCGTAGTGACGGCTCGGTATAATATTTTGCAGCCCAAAACGCCCTGGCGACATCATGCTATGGAAGAGGACGAAATTATCGACGACAAACCAACTATGCCGCTCGTCAAAGCTTGGTTGCCGTATGGGCTGATCGTCGGGCTACTGCTCGTGCAACGTCTCGTGCCAGCTGTGCGCGATATATCGCAAACGGTGCTCGACTGGTCGTGGGAAAATATTTTTGGGTTTGCGACGATTGCGTCGCAGTGGCATGTGCTGTATTCGCCCGGGACGACTTTGCTCGTTGTTGCGGTGGTGACGGCGTGTATATTTCCTGGGGTAGTGTCAACTATGACTGACGCACTGCGTCATACCGGAAAGACCGTCCTGGCAACGGGCATTGCGCTCGTGGCGACGCTGGTAATGGTGCAGGTGTTTGCCAACTCAGGAATCAACGAACACGGTTTGTCGTCGATGCCGGTGTATATCGCGGAGTCTTTGGCGCACGCGCTTGGGCCAGTCTGGTTGGCGGTCGCGCCATTTCTGGGAACAATCGCCGCGTTTATCATGGGGAGTTCGACGATATCGACACTAACCATGTCGCCAGTTCAGTTTGGGGTTGCCTCGCAACTCGGTATACCGGTTGATATCGCTATGGCGCAGCAGGTGTCCGGGGCAAATGCTGGAAATATTATCGCGATCCACAACACAGTCGCAGCATTGGCCGTTTCAGGGTTGCACCACCAGGAATGGCGCGCGATTCGGCATACACTTCCGGCGGTCGGTGTCTATCTGCTATGCACAGTTACATTGTCGCTCGTGGTGATGGCATTTACGTTATGAGAAAAAACTGGTAAAATACCTATGAGGAAGCCAGAAAAAACGGCTTATTTTTTATGACAACAGCTGACAAAATTCGCAATATTGCCATCATCGCCCATGTGGACCACGGTAAAACAACCTTGGTCGACGGGTTGTTGAAGCAGTCGAACACGTTCCGCGACAACCAGGCCGAGATGAGCCAGACACTCATCATGGACAGCGGTGATCAGGAACGCGAACGAGGGATTACGATCACCGCAAAACAAACAACGGTGTATTGGCACGACTACAAAATAAATATCATTGACACGCCTGGGCACGCGGATTTTTCTGGTGAAGTTGAACGTACGCTTAACATGGCCGACGGCGTGCTGCTCGTTGTTGACGCCCAGGAAGGCCCGATGCCGCAGACGAAGTTTGTCTTGTCAAAAGCGCTGGAGTTGGGGTTGCGGCCAGTGGTAGTGATAAATAAAATCGACAAACCTGCCCGCAGAATCGCCGAAGTTGAAAACGAACTGGCCGACTTGTTTCTCGAGCTCGCAACCGACGAGAGCCAGCTGCACTACAAGACCTATTTTGCGATTGCGCGCGACGGCAAAGCCTGGAAAGAACTGCCTGACACAACCGAGCAGCCGGCGACACTTAAGCCGTTGTTTGAGGCGGTCGTCAAAGATATCGATCCGCCAACAGCAAAACAAGGCAGTCTACAGCTTGTTGTTGCCGCGTTGGCTCATGACAGTTTCCTCGGCAAATACGCGATCGGTCGAATCGAACGCGGTGACGTAGCGAAAAATATGCCAGTTGTGCTCATGAAAGCTGACGGTTCGCAGGTTGCGGCCAAGGTCGACAAAGTGTTTGCGACCCGCGGGTTGGGACGAGAAGAAGTCGAGTCGGCAGTGCACGGCGATATTGTTGCGCTGACCGGTGTGACCGGAGCGCATATAGGTGACACTATCGCTGGGAAAGATAACCCCGAAGCGCTGCCGGTGATCCATGTTGAAGCGCCGACGATCAGCATGTTTCTTGGTCCAAACACTAGCCCCATGAAAGGTCGCGAGGGCGAGTTTAATACGTCGCGGCAACTTGGTGAACGGTTACAGCGCGAACTGGAAACAAACGTGGCCCTGAAAGTTCGCGACGAGGGAATCGGGTTTGTTATCTCGGGACGCGGCGAACTACATTTGTCGGTACTGATCGAAGCAATGCGGCGCGAGGGTTACGAGTTTGAAGTCGGTCGGCCGCAAGTAGTAACGATCCAAGAGGACGGACAGGAAAAAGAACCAGTCGAGGAGTTGCTCGTGGAAGTTTCGCCCGAATTTGTTGGCGTGGTTAGTCAGGAAATGGGCACACGCCGAGCTGAGTTAAAAAAACAAGAGACAACCAGCGCAGGGATGACTCGTTTGAGTTACGTCATCACGACGCGGGCGCTGATTGGGCTGAGAAATACTTTGTTGACTGCAACCAAAGGCACGGTGATCATGCACAGTCTGCCGGCAGGCTACCAGCCGGTTGGAGCGAAGCTAGCAGCCACTCGAAACGGTGCGCTAGTGGCATTCGAGGCTGGAACGACAACGCCGTACGCACTCGAAACAGCCGAAGCACGCGGCGAACTGTTTGTCGGTCCTGGAACAGAAGTATACGCTGGCATGATCGTTGGTGTATACAACCGGCAAGAAGATCTCGAGATCAATGTATGCAAAGAAAAACATCTGACAAATATGCGCAGCAAGTCGTCCGACGGCACAGTACAGCTGACGCCATTTACGCAACTTAGCCTCGAACAATGTATCGACTTTCTCAACGACGACGAGCTACTCGAAGTTACGCCGAAAAACCTGCGCCTGCGCAAACGCTACCTCGACAGCAACGAGCGCAAACGCCATGGGAAAAGCTAGACAATATTTTTAGACTAACTGATATAATTGATATAAACATAAGCACAAAAGGTAGAACGTGGGCAAAACCTGGCGCGATGTCAATGCAATATATCAGATAGCTGTTCGAAGTTTTCAGGACAGCAATGGCGACGGTATTGGCGATATACAAGGTGTTATACAGCGGCTCCCGTATCTGAAAGGAGAACCTGACTCGCTTGGTGTTGACGCTGTCATGCTCACGCCGTTTTACCCCTCGCCAATGCGTGATTTTGGTTACGATATATCAGATTTTTGCGCTGTTGCACCAGAGTATGGCACGCTCCAAGACGTAGACCAGCTTGTTACAGAAGTTCACGCGCGTGGTATGAAGATCATGTTTGACCTCGTCGTCAACCATACTTCCGACCAGCACGAATGGTTCAAAGTATCGCGTAGTTCGCGCGACAACCCAAAACGTGACTGGTATGTATGGCGCGACCCGCAACCAGACGGGAGTCCGCCGAACAACTGGGTATCAAAGTTTGGCGGCAGTATGTGGCAGTTTGACGAACACACCGGGCAGTATTTTCTACACACATTTTTAGATTGCCAACCAGACTTGAACTGGCAAAATCCTGAAGTACGAACTGCTTTAAAAGACGTTGCGCGGTTTTGGCTGCGTCGTGGAGTAGACGGTTATCGGGTTGACGCGGCAATATATATCGCAAAAAACTTTAGTTATGCCGACAATCCACCAAACCAACAGTACCACGAAGGTGACGACACGCGGTATCGGTTTACAGAAAACAATATTAGCTACGGTGACGACTTGCAGGCTTTTTTGACAGAGCTAGCCGAGGTAGTTCATGAATCTAACGATACAATTTTGACGTTCGAGGCTTATCCAGAAGGCACGCAGCTTGGTGTCGACCGCTACGAATCGTTCGCTAAAATATGTCCCGAACATGTCGCGCCGATGATCATAGAGTCAACGTGGGTTGACCCGACAACGCCAGATTTTACCACGCTGGTTGCTGATGTGAAAAAGTATGTGAGCGCTCATGGAAGCTTGGCGGTTTTTCCGCTCGGCAACCACGATCGTTCGCGCGCAGCGTCGCATTATGGCAAAAGAAAAATGCGTGAAGTTTTCGAGAAACAGTTACAGCTCGATGGGCTGCCGATCATCTACTATGGCGACGAAATTGGTATGGAAGACGTGGCTGTGCCGCCAGAAAAACAAACCGATTTTGCGAGCCAATCGTTCGTTGGTTGCCGTGACCCGTTTCGGACACCTATGCAGTGGGACGACAGTACGTACGCGGACTTTAGCACCGCTGATCCGTGGTTGCCCTTGGGAGATAAAACGGTGAACGTCGCCGCGCAACAGCATGATCCGTCGTCGACGTTTTCTGTGTACAAACGGTTCCTGTCGGAGCGTACAGAACGCTTGAAAAAGCAGCATGCGCCGTGGCGTGACGTTCAGGCGCTGTACCAAATTTATCCGCGTAGTTTCAAAGACACAGACGCTGACGGTGTCGGTGATTTGCGTGGTATTGCCCAAAAACTTAGTTACGTGAAAACTATCGCTGACGCGGTATGGCTGTCGCCAGTGTACGCATCGCCGCAGAAAGATTTTGGATACGACGTGAGCTCGTTTGTCGATATTCACGACGAATACGGTACGTTAGAAGATTTCGACCGTTTGGTCACACAGGCACACGACGAGGGCTTGAAAGTTATGATGGACTTGACGCCAAACCATACTTCCGATCAACACGAATGGTTCAAAACATCGCGTAGCTCGCGCGACAACCCAAAACGTGACTGGTATGTATGGCGCGACCCAAAAAAAGACGGGAGTCCGCCAAACAACTGGGTGAGTTTAGCGGGCGGCCAGTCATGGACGTTTGACGACACGACAAAACAGTTCTACTTGCACTCATGGATGTCGAACCAACCTGACCTTAACTGGGAAAATCCTGAAGTTCGTGCCGCTCTATGCGACGTGATGCGTTTTTGGTTCGACCGTGGCGTCGACGGATTTCGGATCGACGCGGTGTGGGTGCTCGCCAAAGATCCTGAACTTCGCGACGATATGTTGTACGATGGTCACGACGGGGCTTCGTACGGCGACTACCAACACATCCACTGCCGCAACGGCAAACGGCTGGGTGAGTATCTCAGGGTTATGGCTGACGTCGCCGCTGAGTATTCGGACAAGCTGTTGATTTTAGAATATTATCCGTCATACGAGTTTGGTGGCGCATATCAGCAGTTATATCAACTACAGTCACTGGCCGCGGAACATATGACAACCTTTTTCTTTGAAGCTATGAACTGGTCGTTTGACGCACGAACGTTTGGCGAGGGGATTGCAGCGTTTTTGCGCAACAAACCGGCCGCAAGTTTACCGGTGCTGACGTTTGGCAACCACGACCAGTCACGTATGGCGACACGGTTTGGTGGTGAGGGTCAGGCACGTCTGCTCGGGTTTTTGCAGTATGTTCTACCTGGTATGCCGTGTGTTTACTATGGCGAAGAGCTTGCGATGGTTGACGGCGTGCCGCCGTCTGCTATGAGAGATGGTTTTGGAACAGAAGGCATGATGGGCGGCCGCGACCCTGAGCGCACACCCATGCAGTGGAACTCCTTACCGGGCGCAGGGTTTACGGACACACATCCGTGGCTGCCTATTCATGAAAATCATGTTGAGAAAAATGTTGAACAACAAGCCGCTCAACCGTTGTCAGTCCTGTCGTTATACCGCACGCTTGCACAGTTGCGTCGCCAGCTACCCGTGTTGAGAGATGGCGCGTTCGAGTTGCTTGGATACGACAACAATATTCTTGCGTTCTTGCGTACTGACGACAGCGAAACGTATCTCGTTCTTGCTAATTTTTCCGACGTGCCACAACCAGTTTCAGTTGCGGGCCAAGTTATTTGCTCGTCACAGCGCGGCGAGTTTCCTAAAAATGTTACTGAGCTTATGGCGTACGAAGCAGTGCTGGTGACTCACCCAGGGGCGTAACTGACGGGAGTTTTTGGTCAGGGCAATTTTCGAGTATTGTTGCCATGCTTTTGTATTCGGAAACAGTTACCCATAGCGTATATTTTTGTTTCACGGCTATTTGTCGAGCTACATACTCGCAGCGAAATGACTTATTTGCTGGCAGCCAGGTCGCGGCGTCGCCATCACCTTTTACCTGGTTGGCCGCGCCGTCGACGGCAAGCAGATTGAGCGGATCGTTGGCTAAAAGATGACGTTGTTCTGGCGTGAGAAGCTGAGCGCCTTTTTGCCAAGCATCGCCGAGCGCCACTACGTGATCAATCTGCACGTCGTCGCTCGTGTCGGCGCCGCGTACGAACGTGATAGTTTTTCCGGTGTAATGGTCATATAGTACGCCGCTTGCAACGTTGCATGTTTTGTCAACAAAAGTCACATCAACAAGGTCGCGGGCCAGTATGAGATTGCGCACATTGCAGGTCCCAACTTTGTCCCATCCGTCTGAAAAATGCGTGCGCAGGTAGCCTGTTTTTGGCGCGCGGCCTTTGACAGCAAGCCGGCTGAGCGCAACACCGGCGTCAGACGTTGTTACGTGAGGGAGGGTGGTTTGGTCAGTGACGTCAGCTTGTGATTGTTGAAGTTCGACATATCCAACTACAAGCACAACGAGAGCGAACAGTACGCGGAGTATTTTTCCAATATCTTTTTTGCGAAGTCGTGGCGCATTCATGAGCTACTTTTTGCGACGTCCTCAGGTAAATATCCTTTGTCGTGCTGAAAACCTGAGGTCCATTTGTACCCTTTGTTGTAGCCGAGATCTTTCATCAGTTTTGTCGGGGCGTTACGCAAATGAAGTGGAACGGCCGAGTCAGGGAACTGGCGAGCGAGCTGTTTAGCATCGTTCATAAGGTCGGCGACTTTGCGTGATTTTGGTGAGCGGGCGAGGGCGGTAGCGCAGTGGTAGAGGCTGTAGTTTGCTTCCGGTAGCCCAACTCGCTCGACAGCCTGAAATGCCGCAACGGCCAGACTCAGCGCACCGTTGCCGGCTAGGCCAATATCTTCGCTCGCAAAAATCACCATGCGACGAGCAATAAACTTTGGATCTTCACCCGCATCAATCATACGGCTCAAATAATACAACGTCGCAGTGACATCGCTCCCGCGCAAGCTTTTGATAAATGCCGAGATGACATCGTAGTGCATGTCGCCCTTTTTGTCATAGCCAGGAACTTTTTTCTGAGCGGCAACTTTTACGAGGTCAGGTGTTATCTTCTGGCCTAAACTTAGCGCGAGCTCGAGATTGCCTAGTGCGACGCGCGCATCGCCGCCTGAAAGTTCTGCTAGGTAGTCGAGTGCTTTCGGGGTGATATCTTTAGTTCGTTTCAGTGTTTTGAGTGCGCGCTTTACGACCGTGATTATTTCTGTCTTGCTCAGCGGTTGTAGTACCAACACACGGGTTCGCGACAGTAGTGGCGTGATAACTTCAAAACTAGGATTTTCCGTTGTTGCGCCGATGAGCGTGAGAAGTCCACTTTCAACATGTGGCAAAAATGCGTCCTGCTGCGCTTTGTTAAACCGGTGAATCTCGTCGACGAAAAGTACCGTCCGCTGCTGTAAGTTCCAGTTTTGCCGGGCATGTTCAACAACTTTTTCGACGTCTTTTTTGCCGCTCGTCACAGCCGAAAGCTCAACAAAATCAGCTTCGAGTTCGTTGGCAATGATCCGCGCCAGCGTGGTCTTGCCGGTGCCTGGCGGTCCCCAGAAAATCAAGCTGACCGGTTCTTTTTTGGCAACAATTTGCCGCAAAATCTCACCTTCAGCTAACAAATGCGACTGTCCGATCACATCGTCGAGTGTTTTTGGGCGCATTTCCTCAGCCAGTGGTCTCCGTGGCATACTCTTAGTATACCGCTTTCGAGCCTGGCACGATATACTGGGTGTGTATGAAGGAGGGAACAATGAGCGAACAAGAGAAAAAAACCGAAGAGTATGTTGTTACTGGCGACAACTTGGTCGCAAAGGTGAAAGAAATCATTAAGACCGGCAACGCTAGCGAGATTATTATTAAAAACGAGAAAAACGAAACACTGATCAAGTTTCCTGTGACGATTGGCGTTGTGGGTGTGATTGTTGCACCGGTTCTTGCCGCTGTTGGCGCTGTTGCCGCGCTTGTTACTGAGTGTAAGATCGTTGTCGTGAAAAGGTAGCACGTAAACTTGTGTATTTATATCTGTTAGGATACAATGAATTGGTGCTGGTCGTGGCTCTTTAGATCCTGCGTGAAACGCAAATATTCGTAGAGCAGAGCCTCTGCCGCTAGAACAAGTTGTTAGCACCTTTCACATCAAACAAATCTTTCGTCGTGGCTCTTTAGCTCAGTTGGTAGAGCAGAGGCCTGAAGAGCCTTGTGTCCCCAGTTCGAGTCTGGGAGGAGCCACCAAAACAAGAAATTGACCCTTGCGGTCGATTTTTTGTTACTTTTTCGTCATACTAGAAATATGCAGATGTCTGACCAACAGTTTCATGACCTGATTGCTCGAGCGATTGACGAGTTGCCGCGGCGCTATATAGATCATCTTGACAATGTTGCAATCACTTACGAAAACGAACCGACGCCTGAGCAACTAACAAAACAAGGTGTGCGAGAGGGTGATTTGTTGCTAGGGCTGTACGAAGGCGTACCACTCACCGAGCGGGGCGCTGGGTATAACCTGGTATTGCCAGACAAGATTACGATTTTCAAACAGCCAATTTTGCAACTCTCACATGACGAAGATGATTTTTACCAGCGCGTTAAACACACGCTTTGGCACGAGATTGCTCATCACTACGGCCTCGACCACGACCGTATTCATGAGCTGGAAAATCGCTCCTAATTTTGTTACACTGTCTCTTGTATCGTTTTCATGCGGGTGTCGTATAACGGCTATTATGCTACCTTCCCAAGGTAGAAACGGGGGTTCGACTCCCCCCACCCGCACCAAAATCGGGATTTTTCCAGAAAATTCGCTCTCACGAGAGATTTTTCTTTTGTATTTTTGAATTTTTGCCTGTGGCAGAAATTAGGAAACCAGAACCAAAAAATCGCCCATTCGGGCGAAGATTTGGATTTTTTCTCTGAAATTGTGAGTTTTTACACCCACGCTAGAACCCATTTTAGCACCAAATCCGAGAAATGAGATTTTCGGCAGGTCGCCCCCGACCCGACCTGCCATAGCAGCTCCAGATTTTTTTAGGGGGATCAAGGGACTTAGCCACATATTGATCTGGCGGCAATCGTGAAGCATCCCAGGGCAACAGTGGGTTTTAGGTAAAATACACACTAACCCTCATGAGTAAACACCTCAAAACATTGACAAATAATAGTATATAATATACAATAACATGCGATACCTGCGTTCGTGGGTATTTCTGGGTTTATCTCAGGACATAGGGGATTCCCCGCGAGAGAAAGGGTACTCTTGTGAGTACAGTTCAGGAAGTGTCGTATACAACGGCATACCCGCTCCTGTTTGAGGTCACGGATGGTCCGTCGTTTCAGCGCATCGCTGACGCGGCGAAGTACCACCACGATCCCGACGTCAACATGACGCTCCGGTTTTCTGGCGTGATGACCGACATCCGGACGGGAAAGAAGCGCCATGTGAAGCTCATCGGAGACGTGTGGGGCTTCTGGTCTGGAACGAGCTACAACGATGGCGATATGGTCGTCATGTTGTCGTTCCGCGGGTACGTCATGCGGTTCGGCGGTAGCTGGCACTACAACTGGCGAAACCGAAAGAGCGAGCGTCCACTTGAACTCAGCCGCATCCAGAAGCCCAAGAGGGCTTCCGAGTAGTCGGTTCGACTAGAGTAGAACGAACCCCCCATAGACATTCTGGGTGTCTTATCTATCCATCGCAGATGCCCCAGAAGCATCTGCCTTTCCCAAAAATAATTGTCATTTTCAATTGTTTTTGGAAAAGTATTTAATCATATAATCCTACTTCTAGCCACCCCTAAAAAAATCTGGAGCTGCTATGGCGGGTCGGGGCGGGGACGACCCGCCGAAAATCTCATTTCTGGCATTTGGTGCTAAAATGGGGTCTAGCGTGGGTATAAAAACTCACCAGCACACCCGAGCCTACTCAGGGTGTTTTTGTTATACTGTTGGTATGAAGTATGACTTTTTTATAGCTGGAAGATGGCGGAATAAAGACAATGTGAAAGCTGTGTTGGATGTCGTAAGGGCGAGTGGAAAGTCGGCATATTGTTTTATAGAAAATACGTACGAAGGTGAAAAAGTTGAGTTCCGTATGGACGGTAATGCCGATGACTCCATGAAGAAGACTGAAGCTATGTCTCAAACAGATCCGTTTATACAAAAAATCTTTGAGACAGATATGCAAGCTGAAAAAAATTCGGAACATTTTATTCTCGTACTTCCGGCAGGAATAGCTGGGCATGTTGAGGCGGGAGTGGCGTACGGCGCAGGTAAAAAATGCTACGCGATTGGCAAGCCGGAAAAGACTGAAACGCTGTATTGTATCTTTGAAGAAATATTTGAAGACGCTAAAGCACTATCTCGCTGGCTGGAACGACATTAAAATATTTTTACGAGCTCATACAGACTTTACCGGGAGAGCAACGGTGAACGTCGAACCTTCGCCGACGGTACTTTTGACTGAGAGGCGGGCGTTGATCTGTGCGGCGAGTTTCTCGGCGATAGCCAGACCAAGACCGTAGCTTTTTGCAGACTGAGCACCGCGCGATTTGTCGGAGCGGTAAAAGCGGCGGAAAATATGCGGCAGATCAGCCTCTGGTATGCCAACCCCCTCATCGCGAATATGCAGCCGCACGTGCTTGCTGGTCTTTTCTGTCGAAATATAAATAGTCGTTTTTTTGTGGCTGTATTTGACGGCGTTGTCGAGCAAAATGCATATGATCCGGACGAGTACTTTTTGGTCGCTTGCAGCACTGATGTTTTCCGACGCGTCCTGTATGGTGATTTCTTTCGTTTGCGCCACAGTAACGATCTGCCCTAGTGCTTCACTGACGGCTTGTTGGACGGAAACAGGTCGGAGTTCGAGGGCGTGCTCGTTTTTGAGTAAATCAAGCAGTGTGTTAGACAAGTCGCGCAGTTTTTTCACCTCCACGACGTTGTGTTGTAAGAGATCCCGAGCTTCATGTTCGGCTAGCGTTTTCTTCCGCAGGGCGACTTCGTTGGTAGTTTGCAGGACAGTGAGCGGCGTGCGCAGCTCGTGTGAAGCGTCGGAAATAAACTGCGCCTGCGCTTCCATAGACTCTTCGATAGGCCGCAGTGATTGCCGCGCGAGAAGATAGCTAATAACACTTCCGAGCAGTAATGTTCCAACGTTGATCCAGATCAGTTTTATCACCAAAGCGGTATGTGCTTCGGTGAAACGCTCCTCAACAGCATTGCGAAACACATCTGGGTCAATACTACGTATTTGCCGCGGCGGATCAACGGGACGAGAAAACTGCTGTTTTGACGTTTGGTAAAAAATCACACTAAACGTGATACTCATGAACATGATGATACCGAGGTATGTCGCCGCTACGCGCAGTGTTGGCGCGCCAAGTAGCGCAGAGACTTTCGGTTTTTCAGTCATGGCGCCCTCCGAGGCGGTATCCAAACCCTCGCACAGTTTGGATAAGTGGTGTCTTAAACGGCTTGTCGACTTTGTTTCGCAAATATGCGATAAACACCTCGACGTTGTTTGGTAAAATGTCTGCGTCAAAATCCCAAACGTGCGTCATGATGTTATTTTTGCTCAAAATCCGACCCGGATTTCGCATCATGTACTCGAGTATAGCGTATTCTTTGGCGGTGAGTTGCAGAGCTTTGTCTCCGCGGCGAACTTCTTTTGTTGCAGGGTTGAGAGACAAGTCCTCGACGCGCAGTATATCCTCGAGCGTTTCCTGCGGACGGCGCAGCAGGGCGCGGACTCTCGCCAAAAGTATTTCAAACGAAAATGGCTTCGCCAAATAATCGTCGGCGCCGCTGTCCAAACCTGACACGACGTCGCGATCTTGATCTTTGGCGGTTAGCATGAGAACTGGCGTGTGGTTGCCAGCTTCTCGTAGTTTTTTGCATATCGCCAGGCCGTCTATTGACGGTAGCATAACGTCGAGTAAAATCACATCATACTCGTCGGCTAGAGCGGCGTTGAGCCCGTCCTCGCCGTCAAACTCAACATCGACGGCGTACGATTCTAGCTCTAGTCCTTCTTTGACCGCCTGAGCGACGCGGTGTTCATCTTCGACAACCAATATCTTCATACTTCTATACTACACGTCCTTTGCTTAAAAATGACTGAAAACTTAGCAAAAGCTGCGGCTTGTTTTTCATACCCGTTCCACGTATTGTAGATACAGTACTTTTTCACGTTATAAACAAAAAGTTCTATGCTCACACTTTTACGCACACCAGTTCTGGTTCCTCATGTCGACGTCGCGCTCTTGCCAGGCGAGCGATTTGTTGAAGCAGTGCGTTTGTTAGAAGAACAACCACTCCAGACAGTACTTTCCGTCGAACATGAGCTTTTGCGGCTATGCCGAGTCGAGTCGCTAGAAATAATCGGGACGGCTGGTCCGGCGCTGGCGAGTATTGGTCCAGAACAACATGGCGACGAGCTCGTCCCGCAGGAGCTTCGGCTGTATGAGGCAATTTTTGGTCGTGATTCGCTGGCGATTGCAAATGATCTCGTCGATTATTATCCGCAACTTGCGCGAACAACCCTACTAACCCACGCGATGTTTCAGGGTGTTTCGTTTCACGAAGCGCGTGAAGAAGAGCCTGGACGCATGTTCCACGAAATGCGCAGCAAAGACGATGTGATCGCGCAGCAGATCACGCAGGAACGCGGCTGGGATTGGCCGTACTATGGCAACGTTGACTGCAATGCGTCGTTTGTGCGACTCCTGCAGCGGTACTGCGAGACCTCGCCCGAAGGATACGACTTTCTCGAAACAGCATATGTCGACAGGGCAAAGAAAAACAGAACGATCGCGCAGGCGCTTGACGCTGCGCTGGGCTGGTTGGAATACCGTATGGACAGCAACGACGAGGGGATTGTGGAGTTTTGTTCACCGCTACCGCACGGTATCGAGAACCAGGTATGGAAAGATTCTTGGGACGCGTATCATCACGCCGATGGTACGTTGGCGCATCGGGCGGGTGGTGTTAGTTCGGTTGAAGTGCAGGCGAGCACCTACGAAGCGTTGGTCGTTGCCGCTGAGTTATACAAAAAACATCTTGCGAATCCGGCGCGGGCAACTACGCTCATGGCTCGCGCCGAGCGCTTAAAGCAGGC
>JBLMYZ010000030.1:0-15218 GCA_050258575.1 Acidobacteriota bacterium | reverse complement strand
CCGGTGAGGCGCTGAGTGTATTTTCGAAGCTGCACGAAGAAAAACATAAACGACATATCCCGACGATGGCCGGGCTGGTGTTTGTGATCGTGATCACACTGGTGACGTTGTTGTCAAACCTTGACAAACAACAGACGCTATTGCCGCTGTTGGCGCTCCTCGGCGGAGCGGTAGTGGGGTTGATTGACGATATTATCAACGTCAGAGGCAATGGCACGGGTGTGAGCGGCTTGCGCTCTAGTATTAAGTTCTTGCTGATCACGATTTTGTCGGCGATCTGCGCCTGGTATTTTTTCTCACGGCTTGAGTATACGACTATATACGTGCCGTTTGTCGGCGACTTTTTCTTAGGCTGGTGGATTATGCCGTTGTTTGTACTAACGGCGGTGACAACGAGCAATGCCGTCAATATTACCGATGGGTTGGACGGGCTGGCTGGCGGGTTGCTTATCATCGCTTACGGTATCTTTGGGATTATCGCGCTCTTGCAAGGTAACTATGGCATCGCTGGGTTTTGTCTGACGGTCGTCGGGGCGCTGCTCAGTTATACGTGGTTCAACATCTACCCGGCGCGGTTTTTCATGGGCGACGTCGGGAGTTTTGCGCTCGGGATGGGTTTGGGACTAGTGGCAATGCTGACCGACACGCTGTTTTTACTGCCGGTGATCGGGCTGATGTTTGTGATCGAAGGAGGCTCAAGTCTTTTGCAAGTGTTGTCTAAAAAACTACGAGGTGGTAAAAAGATTTTCAAATCAGCGCCGATACACCACCACTTCGAAGCTTCCGGTTGGCCGGAAACGAAAGTTACGATGCGTTTTTGGGTGATCGGCGGCGTTTCTGGGTTTATAGGGCTGCTCCTGGCGCTCGTTGGAGGGTATATTTAGCCAATGCCTCGCATGAGCCGTTCCCGGGTGGGTCAAGAACCGGCGACAGTAACGCGGCGTCATCGCCCCGATTATCAGATCGTGCTTTTTATGGGGTTGCTGATGATTATTGGTTTGATCGTGATTTATTCTATTTCTCCGGCGCGCGTCGAGTTCATGAACGCGGCGGGCGAGAGCTCGCTCGACCAGGCGCACTTTATGCAGCGGCAGCTCATGTATCTTGGGCTGGGGTTGGCGGCATTTGTGGGTGCGTCAGTAGTTCCGTTGACGGTTTGGAAAAAATACGCCCGGCATATCGTACTGGTTGGTATAGGGGCGAGTTTGTTGCTCGCGGTGTTGGGGTTGTTTTTAGACGGTGGACCGATTATTAAAGCGGGCGGTGCTGTGCGCTGGTTCAACTTTGGCGTGGCGTCATTTCAGCCGGCCGAGCTGCTCAAATTTGGCGTTTTGTTGTATCTCGCGGTGTTTTTGGGGCGACGTATGCAACAAGGTAAAGTCAACGACTTGCATGAAACACTGATTCCAGTGGGCGTGATCGCCGGTGTGAGTGCTCTGCTGATCGTCGTGTTTCAGAAAGATATGGGCACAGGGCTGACGCTGCTGGGTATGATCCTCGCCATGGTGTATGTTGCTGGGCTCAACAAAAAACTATTGCTCGGCACGCTCGGCGTGGTTGGTGCGGCCGGGGTGTTTTTCGTTGTGTCGTCGCCGCACCGTATCGCTCGTGTGCTGACGTTTTTGAAACCGTCGGACGTGTCTGACGCCGCGTCGTACCATATTGATCAGGCGACGATTGCACTGGGTTCGGGCGGGTTGTTTGGTAAAGGGCTCGGTCACGGCGTACAGGCGTTTGGATATCTGCCCGAAGCGGTCAACGACTCGATTTTTGCGATACTTGGCGAAACGTTTGGCTTTGTTGGCGTTGTGCTGATACTTATACTCTACGCAGTGCTGCTGCGGCGGCTGTTGTCGACGGCGTCGCAAACTATTGACGCTACCCAGCGGCTGATCGTCGCTGGCGTGTTTGGTCTGATCGCCACGCACGTAGTTGTCAATATTGGCGCGATGACTGGGGTGATTCCGCTGACTGGCGTGACGCTGCCGTTTCTTAGTTTCGGTGGTACAAGCTTGTTGTTTACTATGCTGACACTAGGTGTGGTTTTTGCGATTTCGCGCTATACTACTCATCAGGACATAACCGAAATGGAGGCTCGCAGTGAAACTTCTGTGCGCCGGCGGGGGGTCGGGCGGTCACGTGACGCCGGTTCTCGCCGTTATCAACGAACTCGCTAAGCTCGACGCGTCGCTCGAAGTAGTTTTTGTCTGCGACAAAGCTTTTTTTGAGCAGGCGCAAAAACTTATGCAGCAAGCTGCAGCTCCCGTTGAGGTAGTGCGGATCCCGGCTGGAAAACTGCGTCGTTATAGCAACGAGCCGTTGCATATTCGGTTGCTCGACATCGCCACGCATGGCAAAAATTTCGTGGATATATTTCGTATTTTGGGAGGCTACTGGCGAAGTTGGCGGTTGCTCGGTCGTTTTCGACCCGACGCGGTCTTTGCTAAAGGCGGCTACGTGTGTCTGCCGGTCGGTTTGGCCGCTTTTCACCGCAGCATACCGCTTGTTATTCACGACTCGGACACCAAACCCGGTCTTACAAACCGTGTATTGGCGCGCTATGCGGCAGCGATTGCGACTGGCTCGCCGGTTGAAAATTACCCATATGACACTGCAAAAACTACCTACACTGGTGTGCCGATTTCAGCAGAATACCGAGTCGTGAACAGGGAAGAGCAGCGGCAGCTCAAACTTGACATAGGCAAAAACCCCGACCAGCCGCTGGTGGTGGTAACGGGCGGTGGGCTAGGTGCCCAGTCGATCAACCGCGCGCTCGTTCACGGTCTGGACGAATTGCTGGCGAGTGGGGCAGGGGTGTATCATGTATGTGGTAAAAAAAACTACGATTCGCTGCGCGGGCTAGTTCCTGAAACACCGCAGTATACGCTCGAAGCGTTTGTTTACAAAGATATGTGGAAGGTTTTGGCGGCGGCAGATATTGTAGTGAGTCGAGCAAGCGCAACGTTTATGCAAGAGCTGGCGGCTTTGAAAAAAGCTGTCGTCGCAGTGCCCGGCGCGCACTTGGCTGATCAGCAAAAAAACGCCCTCATGTACGAACGAGCTGGTGCAGCGCAAGTGCTACAGGACGCTCAGCTTTTGGCGCCAGACGGAACGAGTGTTTTGACGGCGACGCTGCTCGAGTTGTTAGCTGACGCGGTAGCAACGCAGACATTGGCCGAAAATCTCTACAAGTTCGCACGGCCACATGCTGCTCAAGATGTTGCGCAGTTGATCTGGCAAGTGCATCATAGCGAGGGACCGGCAGCGTGAAGTGGTTCCAGAAGAAAAAAGAAGCGCCGATTCGCCAACCGCATATCAGCGACCAGAACGAGTCGTATGCGTTTCGGCGCAGTCGAACGCTCACTGGCACGACATCTGAGCGGATCATGACCTCGGCCAATAGCCGGCACGCGGATTTTACCTCTGATCGTATGAAACATCATGACTTACGGCACAAACGCGGCCGGTTGTTGTTGTGGTTTGTTGGCGTGGCGGCGGTCGCGGGCGGATTGTATCTGTTGCTCGCGCAGTTTATGATGTCGCTTCAAGTAACTTCGAGCGCTTCTAGCGATATCGTGAACGGCTACACAACGACAATCAACACATATTTTTCGACGCGGCCGAACGAGCGGTTTTTGTTTGCGCTCAACCAACAGGTGCTACTCGAGTATGTTCGGCAGCAGCACCCGGAAGTCTTGGCGGTCAGTGTGACACACCGTCAGGGTCTGTTTCGGTCTGGTGATGTGGTGGTGACGCCGCGTACGGCGATCGCGAGCTGGACGATTGGCGGCGAGCGGTTTTATATCGACGAAAACGGCGCTCGTTTCGCGACATTGGTTGGTAGCGAACCGGCGCTCGCGGTTGATGACAAAACCGGTATTGACCCTAGTAGCGCTGGTGCGGTGGCGTCATCTCGCATGATTCACTATATTGGGCGCCTGGTTGCACTCATACAGCAACAGGGGTACAACGTTGAGCGTCTCGAGCTGCCGGCGCTAACGTCCCGAGAAGTTGACGTTTTTCTGGAGGGGAAGGGGTATCGCTTCAAGACGACGGTTGACCGTGACCCGGCGGGGCAGGCGGCGGATATTCGAGCCATCGTGGCGTATCTTGATGCGCAACAACTACAGCCGCAGTATGTCGATGTGCGCGTTTCGTCACAAGCTTACTATCGCTAACTCCTCTCCCCGTTTGATAATGTGTGTTCTATATTTGTTCTAGTTTAGCATACACAGAAAAAACATATAAAACAATACAAAAGAACAAAAGTCAAAAATTGTCAAAAAGAGTAGTGGGGTACTACTTTTTCAAAGAAGTCAAATGCTGCATGTGTTGATACCAGGTATGTGGATAACCGGATGTATAGTCTAAAACGATGTACGCTGCGCAACAACACAGTGTCGACTTCGTTAGGAGTAGTATTGCGTATTAAAAGTAAAACTCAAGTAGTGACACGACTGGAAAAGTAGTGCCACCCAAAAACTCCCCCATTTAACAGATATATCAAGTAAAAAACAGGTATAGTGAACCATCTTTGAATTGTATTATTTATGTCGCAAAAGATATATTGTGCGACACAACATATTTATCACAAACATGATTCACCTTGCATTCCCTACGGGTTGCTTCATGGTTTTTTTCGCAGGACTTCTACCAGTTCCCTCACGGACGTTCTGTGCTTGCCTCTGCGAATGCCTTTTCATACTGTATTATCTGATTTGCGTATCTTCATGCATATACAGTGCTAAAAAAATCAACAATTCTGTATGTTCTATATTTGTTCATATATGGTGCAACTTGTTTTTATTCGACTTCTTTACTGCCCTACTCTTTAGGAGATGTTGAGAACTAGCTATGTTTACTTATTTAGGGAGCGCATAATGAGCGACCGTCACCCAGGTATGCAATTCGTGAAAAATATCACTAAATTTTGTACACACTCCTGTTTGAGTGTACTCACCAACTAAATTCTTATTGTGCTCGGGACTATCAATCCATCCATCAACCAGCCTCTTATTGTTACCAAACCCATATGATAGATTTTCTCCGGCTCTCTGATACATATATCCCGCTCTGTCAAACCAGTACCATGGTTCAACACCATTTGGTGATATATGCGCCCAGTAGTTGTTATCAATCATATCGTGCTCTTTTAAGCACGCAGACTCTTTGAGCTTTTGATTTTCTCGTAGTATACCTAGCCCTTTCGTGGATCTGTAGTCGTTAGTCCTAGATATTATATCCGCAGCTGACGGTGTCTTTAACAGTTTTGGCTCAAACTTTGATTTACGCAAGTCGCTCTCAAGAGTGCTTATCTTATCTCTGAGATCATTTATCTCTATATTTTTTCGGTCAATACAGTATCTGCCACCCACGCCGATACTCACCAAAACCAATAGAGTAAATATTGCGACAAGAAACTTCCAAAATCTTCAAGTGTGAACCAAGCGTGCGTTCTTCATGTTGCAAAGGTTTTGAGTTCTATACGGTCCTCTAATGTCTCAACCGCAGCTCGGTTGGGTCTGAGGCTGGCGTGGTTGGGGGTGATTGTTGAGTCTGCTGGGGTTGGGCGGGCTGTTGAGTCTGTAGGGGTTGTTGGTTTGGCTGGTCGCTCCCCTCTCCGGTTTTCTTTTTGCGGCTGCGTTTGCGTTTGCGTTTTGGTTTGTCGGAGGCCGCCTGTTGAGCCAGTTGAGGGGTAGAAACGCTTTGAGGGGCCTCTACGACGCCCACAGAGGCACTTCCCTGCTCTGCTGTTTGCTGTGCGGCGGGCTGTTGATGGATGACCGTTGTTGGAATACGTTGTGGCGCCGGTTGAGCAGGACGCTGCTGTTGCGGCTGCGGCGTATCGTTTCGTGGGGCGATCAGTTGCTGGATTTCCTGTTCGACCTCTGAGCGGTTGCGAGAATAGTTGGCGCGGGAGTGGTTGACGATATACTCAAAATAGTCAACCTGCGGGGTTGGGATATCAAGCGTGCGAGCGCTGAACGCTGGGGCTTTTTCGCCCTTGATAACCATGTTGATGATGAAGTTGCGGTTATGCATTTGCAAGAGGTCGCCTGGTTCAAATGTTGGCTCAAACTGCTTCGCCAGGATAGGTGCGTCGTCAGCGCTGACGCGGAACGATATGGTCGTGCCGACGTTGCCAAACACGGCGTCGCGCACCGTTTCTTGCATTTGTGAAATGTACTGGTTGGCGACCGTTAGGTTGAGACCGTATTTGCGGGCCTCGGACAAGATAGTTGCGAACGAGTCGGTGGCGAAGTTTTGGAACTCGTCGACATAGAGGTAAAACGGCCGACGATCCTCGATATCTGGGATATCACTGCGGCTCATAGCGGCGAGCTGGATTTTTGTCACCAGGAACGAACCGAGAATCCCGGCGTTGTCTTCGCCGATCAGGCCTTTCGACAGGTTGACGATAAGGATTTTGCCCTCGTCCATAATTTTACGGATATTGAACGTGCTTTTGGGCTGGCCGATGATGTTGCGAATGATCGGGTTGGCGGTAAACGCACCGACTTTGTTGAGGACCGGCGCGACCGCTTCGGCCTGGAATTTGTCGTTCCAGCTGGCGAACTCGATGTTCCAAAACTGCAGTACAACAGTGTCTTGGCAGGTTGCCAGGACTTCTTTGCGGAACTTTTTGTCGGTGAGCATGCGGGTGATGTCGAGCATGGTGGTGTTGGGGTGATCGAGCAGTGCGAGGATCGTGTAGCGCAGAATGTATTCGAGGCGCGGCCCCCAGCTGTCGCCAAACATACGCTTCAAAACGCCGATGATTTCCGAAGAAATATTGTTTTTCATGTTCGGGTCGATCACTTCCATGGGGTTAAACCCGAGTGGGTACGCGGTGTCGGCTGGGTTGAAGTAGACAATATCTTTGATTCGGTGCTGAGGAATAAACTTGAGGTTGTTGACAGCGAAATCGCCGTGTGGGTCGATAATAGCGTAGCCTTGGTTGTGATAGACGTCAGATAACGCGAACAACTCCAGTAGACCAGACTTTCCCGCCCCTGTCTGACCGATGATATACACGTGGCGCGACCGGTCGCGCCGCCAGAGACCAAACTGCTGGTGGATACCGCGGAAGTTAGTCAACCCAAAAGCGCTGATGTCGCTGTCGACAGTGTTGTTACCGGTGAGAACCGGCAAATTGCTCGGCGGTTCGGCGGTTTTACTGGTTGCCCAGACGATATTTGGCGTTTCGACGTTGGTGTGCGGCAAGTGGTAAACGCTGGCGAGCTCTTCGATGTTGAGGATATAACCGCGGTCGATAAAATAACGAGCGGTGTATTTGTTGATATCGTCTTGCTTGAAACTTGCGCCGGTCATTTTGAAACCGTTGAGGTTGGTGCTGTTAAACTGTTTGAACGCGCCGACGATCGCTTGCATGCGGAGTTTGGCTGTTGCCTGGTCACTACCGAGGTAGGCAATGCGGATTTTGACTTGGTAACCTAGTTTGGTTGACTTTTTATCAACCTCGGAGATGCGAGTTTTGTCGCGTTCGGACAGCTCAACGGTGGTTTTGTTGTCGGTCGCTACCGGTGGTGACCAGAGAGCAGCGAGAGCTTGGATGAGATACGAGCCGATATTGGCCAGCGCGTTGTCAAACGTGATTGATTTCTTGCCGTCGCGTAGACGGGTTGAATACTGCGAAGCGCTTTTGTGCCAACTGTCGGCGACCGGACGAGCCAGGAATTGGATCCACACCTCCTCGTCGTTGGTGTCCATTTTGGCGAGCGTGGCCGTAATACCAGCCAGCGGGTCGACTTCGAAGCTCTGAAAAGTCTTGATCGGCAGATATTCGCTGTCGGTCAGACTGAGTTCAGCGGTGTAGATAACACTGTGTTCAAACTGGCGCTTGGTGTAGTCCTCGGTTGCTTCGTAGATTTGCACCGACGGGTACTGCGCGTAGATCTGGCCCTCGACGAAGTTTTGCAGATGCCGCGGCACCCAGACGTAGAAACGGATCAGTTTTTCGACTGACGCGATCTCGAAACTGATATGTTCCTGTAGCCCGCCACTCATGCGCAGCTCGGCCTTGTCGCGCAGTATGCCGTGTAGGCTAGCGAACATCTGCTCGGCAGCTAGCTCTTTTTTGTCATTTGCTTTTGGAATCTCAAGTACGAGCAACCGGTGCTCGGACTTTTCCAACATGTCGGCTTTTTTGTAGTTTTTTCGCGCCAGATACAGCAGCAAGAGTACGCCCGGTACCCAGATGTACCAAAGTGACAGTATACCAAAGAGTGCTGAAAGGATACTCATCTCCCTCTATTGTCTCGCAAAATGGCTCTCGGCGCAACTAGAGGTCGCTAGGCATCTTGTTCGGCGTAAATATACGTGGCTTTGGCGACTCGCTTGAACTCGGGCTTGCTCTGTAGGTTTAATAGTATGGTCGTCTCGCGAACCTGTCGGCTTTTGAGGACGCGTTTGACGATTTCGTCGCGGTGCAACGGCGCAGCCTCTTTTTTCAAGATATCAGCAATCACGTCGGACACAGTCCCTTTGCTGTAGCCCCATTCTTTCAGGGCGTAGATACCGCGGCCGATCAGAACGAACCGTTTGTCTTTGATAAGCTCGTTGTGAATAGCTTGCGTGGTGACGTTTTTGCGTTTAAAGTCGCTGTCTTTGATAGCCCGAGCGATGTCAGAAAAGTGCATTGGCTTGGTGCTGTCTTGCAAAATAACATAGATCTTGTCGCGGATATTTTTTGGGTTGACCGTTGGCCACTTGGTGAGACCCCAGAAACCGCGCAGTTCAGCGAGGTTTTTAGATAGTGACGCTACGGCATGAACCTCGCTTGGTTTGTCGTAGCCGGTGGTTTTTTCAAACAGTGCCTCGAGGTCAATCGCTTCACCATGTTCTTTGATGATTTTGACGAGGCTGTCGACAGCTTTTTTGACGGCTTTTTCGTCTTTGAAGCTGCTTTTGAGGGTGACGCCCTGGTGATAGCGGTCGTTTTCACTGAGAGTGGTAAGACGCGGCGACAGTTCGGCGATAAAACCAACTTGAGACTTGTAAATACCGTCGGCGCCGGGTTTCACGGCGGTTGCGAGGTCGCTGAGACGTGCGGTGTTGCCCATCTCGCTCAGATGTCGTACGAGGACTTTTTCTATAGCCAAGATATCTGACTGACCCTCTTCGCCGGCGATACGCAGACGAATCAACACGGCTTTTTCCAGCTGGCGGACGCGTTCACGGGTGATTCCGAGGAGCTCGCCGATCTGTTCGAGGGTTTCTTTGCGGTCGTGGAGACCAAAACGGCGAGAGATAATTTCGCGCTCGCGCTCTCGGTCGATGATGTGGAGAACATTCTCGGCTGCTTTTGCGACGTCCGGAGTGTTTTCTGCTGCAACTGGCTCTTGCATGGGTAGATACTTCCTTGTTGTTACATTGATATTTTCGCGTTTTTGCCCAAGAAAGCGATGAATCTGCTATGTATTATAGACTATGTTATAAAAAAGTCAAGGACAAATTCAAGCTAAAATAATTATAGCACAAACTCGACGCTTATGGTAAATACTTATGTTCGGCTTTTTATTGTAAAAAAGTATGGTGAGGCTAATCATGGTTTTTGAAAGTGTCAAAAACACGGTGTGAATGCTTGCTCAATCACAGTGGTAGCCTCTGTGATTATCTTTCAATCTCACGGTCTTTTTCATCCTCGATCTTTACCTATGACGAACCCACCCGTTGGCGAGTCCTCTCGAGCTGGACTGGCTAGCGAGTAGATTCGTCACGTAGGTGGGTTAATAGGATAGCTCCCGTCACTGGTCGTAACCGGAGTTGAGGGAGGCCTGGTAGGCCTGGCAGCCTCACGCTGCTCAGCGTTGAACGCAACAGCGAGGCGCTTCAGCAGGTTTGTCCAAAACCGTCGCTTCTTACAGTTACCCTTTGGAAGACTCACAGTAACCCCATTAGACCCGGATGGGCTTTATGATGGTCAGGGTGTCCTTGAGCTCCTTGCACTCTCTGGTGACGCGCTTGCCCGGGAAGTGCTCTCCCTGGTAGCGCTTGTGGTTGAGGTGTCGCCGCAGGTAGTACTGGATCCGCTCGTCCACGACAGGACGTTCCTCGTCCAGATACTGGGCGGCGGTGTCGTATCCTTCTCCTTCAAGGTGCTCGGTGATGTACGTCACGGCGTTCACCTTGGTCTGAGCATCGATGCCGGTACTCAGACCCTTGAAGACGTTCCAAGCGGCGTTGACTAGGTAAAACATGTATCTCTCCTCTGAGAAACAACCCTTGCCCTGTGCAAGAGTAAATATAACTTATATCAGAATAAACCGCAAAAGCAAGGAATCTGTTAGTTGAGTCATCACTTCTTGCGTTTAGGTATGCGGCGTCGGCTAGGTTTTGTGGGGGCCTCCGCCAGGAGTTCTTTGGCTTGTTCGTGAGTGATTTTTGCTGGGTCAGTATCCTTTGGGATTTTGGCGTTTTTCTTGCCGTCGGTGATGTATGGCCCGTAGCGGCCTTTCAGGACTTTTATGCCGTCGCCAAAGTCCGCGATGTTTTTCTCCGCTTCCGCTTTTAGTTTTTCGGCGTAGAGTTGGCGGGCTTTTTCCTCTGTGATTTCGCGCGGGTCGTCGTCTTTGAGGCTGACATACAGTTTTCCAACCTGGATATATGGCCCGAACCGACCGACGTTGGCTTTGATCACCTCTCCGTCCTCGGTCTGGCCGACGACGCGCGGTAGTTCAAAGGCTTTGAGGGCTTGTTCGAGCGTGACCTCGTCAACACGAGCACCTTTTGGCATAGGGGCAAAGGTCGGCTTTTCTTCTCCTTCGGTGTCGCCAAGCTGCAACATCGGTCCAAAACGACCAAACCGCGCCAGGATGATTTTGCCGTTTTTCGGGTGAGTGCCGACTGTGCGGGCCTGCGCGACGCTGGAACGGTCGATACTGTCCGAGGCTTCGATACGGGCGTGAAATGGCGTGTAAAATTCGTTTAACAGCGTGTTACGCTCTAGGTTGTTGTCGGCAATACGGTCGAGGTGGTTTTCGATGTTGGCGGTGAAACTGTAGTCGACTATTTCGTCAAAATGGTTGCCTAAAAAGTCGGCGATCAGCTCTCCCGCCGGAGTTGGGACGAGTTTTCCGCGGTCAGCGCCAGTTTTTTCAGTGACGACACTCCTCTGGACTTCCCCTTCCGGCTCTTTTGCCAACCTCAGCTCTACTACCTCTCGCTCAGTTCCCTCGCCTTCGCCGCGTTCGACGTAGCCGCGGGTTTGGATGGTGCTGATAATCGTTGCATATGTCGAAGGCCGCCCGATACCGAGCTCTTCGAGTTTTTTCACGAGTGAACCTTCGGTGTAGCGGGCAGGTGGACGGGCGAACGTCTGGCGAGCAAGCGCTTCAGCGAGCTGTAGCTCGTCGCCGTTTGTGACGGCTGGCAAGAGAGAGTCGTCTTTACTGCGGCCGTAGACCTTCAAAAACCCGTCAAAGGTGACGATCTCGCCTTTGGCGATGAAGTGAGGGAGTGAGGATTGGATACTGGAAACTGGGGTAATTGAAATAATCATCTCTGTGCGTTCAAGTTGGGCGGGAGACATTTGCGAGGCAAGTGTGCGCCGACGGATAAGGTCGTAAAGTTTTTGGTCGTACTCGTTGCCGCTAGCGATGTCGCGCGACATATCGGTTGGCCGGATGGCTTCGTGGGCTTCCTGAGCGCTGGCACTTTTAGTTTTGTAGGCGCGAACCTGAACATAGTCTTTGCCGTAGGTGTTTTCAATAAAGCTTGCGGCGCTCGCCATGGCCTGTTTTGACAGATTAACACTGTCAGTACGCATGTAGGTAATTTTACCTTCTTGATACAGTTTTTGAGCACTTGCCATAGTTGCTTTACTGCCAAAACCGAGTAACGAGTTGGCTGTTTGCTGGAGCGTACTCGTCGTAAACGGCGCAGCAGGGTTACGACTGCCGGGCGTTTTTTCAACACCAGCGATCGTGAAGGTTGCTCCGCGCAGGCTCTCGAGGAATTTTTTTGCTTCGTCTTCGGTTGTGAATTTTTCGGAAAGCTCCGATTTTATTGTGTCGCTGACGCCTGGTAGCTCGAATTCGGCCGTTACTTTAAAGGTAAAGCTGCTTGCAAAGTCGCGAATCTCGCGTTCGCGCTCGACGAGTAGTCGGACCGCTGGACTCTGAACGCGGCCAGCACTTTTACCACCCGGAACTTTTTGCCACACGACAGGACTGAGTTCAAAACCAACTAGCCGGTCGAGAATTTGCCGCGCCTGTTGGGCCTGGACGAGGTGCATATCAACGGTTCGCGGGTTTTTTACCGCTGCTTCTATAGCGCTTTTGGTGATCTCGTGAAAGACGATCCGGTTGGTTTTTTTAGGGTCAAGTTTCAACACTTCGCAGAGATGCCAGGCGATCGCCTCCCCTTCGCGGTCCTCGTCCGTTGCGAGCCAAACAGTCTTGGCAGTTTTAACGGCTTTTTTCAGCTCGGCAATAGTTTTTTTCTTGTCGCCGTCGATCTCGTAAACAGTCTTGAACCCATTTTTGACGTCGATCGGCGGCGTACCGTTTTTGGTTTTTTTCGCGATAGAACGGATATGACCAATACTCGACAACACCTGGAACTCTTTTCCGAGGTATCCTTCGATAGTTTTGGCTTTCGCCGGACTCTCAACTATAACGAGGTTTCTTGCCATATCGTTTAACTATACCGCTTTCCGCTTACTTTTTGCAAACCACGGCAAATATAAAACAAGTCTATAAAAAATGCAAATAAAAGCGCCCCGAGAGGCCGAGGTCGGCGTAGGACCGTCGAGGCGCTTCGGGGCGTCAGGTTCTACCTGACGGTCGGGAGGTTGAAGATGAGCGGCGCGAACTCAAGGAACCAGATGAGCGCCAAGATGACGACGATCGGCAGAATATACCGCCATGTCGGTCGGGGTGTTTGCCCCATGTTACATCCTCTCTAGAGACGATAGAACTTTCATATTATATCACAAAATATAGAAAGTGTGAAATGATGTAATATTCGCGAAAACGCTTGTTGTTTACGTAGATGGTGGTATAATTTGTCTACTATTAATTATGTATGACATAGAAAGGATAGTCTATGAATACAAATACACTCTCTCCGGAAAACAAAAGTATTCTAACGGCAGGAGGAAATCTGCCAGGAGCTACTCCACCAGATGGCCACGACCCGTTCAGTAAGGACCGACTACGGTTTTTGATTGAACAGCAAGCTAAACAGTTCACCGGTGAAGTCGCCGTAGGCTCACTTGTTACCGTTAAGGCTGAGGACTAGACTACAAACCCCAGTTGTTCGCCCCGAGCGGATGAATGACGCCGCGCAGTTCCAACATGGTCAAAGTGGTCGAAAATGTTACGGTGTCGAGCCGTGATTTTTTTTGAAGTTCATCACCGTCAGTGGTGCCATTTTGAAGCAGCTCAACGATTGCTTGTTCTTCCGGTGTTTGCGCCAGTAGTAGCTGCTGTGACGGCTCGTTGCTCGGCGCGATACTGTCAACAAAAGCTTCGATGTCGACAATAGGCGTGGCACCCTGTTCAATCAGCTTGTTGCAGCCAGCACTCATGGGGCTAGTGATATTACCAGGAACAGCGAACACTTCTTTCCCCTGTTGCAGCGCGTGCATGACGGTGTTCATCGTACCGCTGTGCGTGGCTGCCTCTGTGACGACGAGAACGTCACCGAGCGCTGAAACGATTCGATTGCGCTCAAGAAACTGATGTGCGAGCGACGGCGTACCTGGCTCGTACTCACTGAGGATACCACCGTTGGTTGCGAGAATATCTGCAGCCAGTTTTCGGTGACTGCTTGGGTAGATCTGGTCTAGTCCATTTGCCTGAACAGCAAGTGTTCGTCCGCCTGTGGCAACGGCAGCACTATGAGCGAGTCCGTCAACACCGAGGGCTAAACCACTGATGATCGTCACGCCACGCTCAGCAAGCCGTGAAGCAATTTTGTTCGTCACATCTCTCCCGTACGAGGTTGGTTTTCGCGTCCCAACAATCGCGACAGAGCGTTCGCCAACTGTTGTATCTCCGAGCGAAAAAAGTTGTTTTGGCGGGTGTGGTATGTGCTGCAGTCGTCCGCTGAAACAGGGGTCAGAAATGCTTATGTTATTGATTTTCATAAAAAAAGTGGTTAAAAGTATTGACTTATATGTAACAACATGCTATTATGTCTATGTATTTGATTGCTTCGGCAGTCAAAATGCACCTTATACCCCCATTTTAACAGAATAAATCTGTTAGGCGGTTGGTAAAGCGTCTCGAAGTTATCTACCCTCCACTTCAAGACACCATGTTTTACCAACCTCTAACCCCTTTGACCCCAGAAATAAACACGCGTTTGTCTCTGGGACCCCGTTCGAACATGGACTATCCAGTAGTGTGAAAACAGGCGTACCTGAGCTATCGAGTAGCCTTGTAGCGCTTCCATGTGGGGTGGGTCGAAGGGAGGATAAAGCAACCCAGCGATGCCCACCCTTGCTGGGTTGCTTTTTTTATGTACGATCTTTTAGGTGGCGACAGCTAGGACAGCGGCCTTGGAGTTCGACGTGGTGCGAGGTGAGTTCGTAGCGTGAGCTGTCGGCCAGGTGGCGGATAATTTTCTCGAGACGACTGGAGTCGAGCGGGACGAGTGCTCCGCAAGACGTGCACACGAGATGATGATGGTGCGGTTTGAACGGTTCGGCGAGTTCATAGCGGATTTTGCCTTTTATCTGGACGGCTTCGACGAGGCCGATCTTTGAAAACAGCTCAAGTGTTCGGTAGACGCTCGTGCGCTCGGCGATACGACTCATCTTGAGCAGCTCAGCGATCGTCAGCGGTTGCTCGTGCTCGTTGAGTAGCCGGTAGATTTCGCGCCGAGGTTCAGTGAGGCGAACGCCGCGCTCTCGAAAAAAATGCTGTAGTTGTTCCATATGTTGCAAGTATAGCGCTAGTTGCAACAAATTTGCAAGAGCACCGGCCGAGGAGTATACTTTTCGCCAAATGAAATAACAAGAACAGGAGAACTATGGACGTGTTGTATGTGGTTGTGTGGTCGCTGGTCGGGAGCGTGGTGTCGCTGGTCGGCGGGGTGTTACTGGCTGGCGTGTCGAAAAAACGAGAACATTTTGTGCGGTATGCCCTGCCGTTTGGGGCGGGCGCGTTGCTGGCAGCGGCGTTTTTGGGGCTTTTGCCAGAAGCGCTACACACTCAAGACGCGAATACTACTGCGATTTGGATGCTGGG
>JBLMYZ010000029.1:0-6057 GCA_050258575.1 Acidobacteriota bacterium | reverse complement strand
GCGGCGTAGACGGGCGGCGAGTGCTATAGTAGTACCATGAGCTTTTTGCTGAAATTGCCGTATATGTTTCGGTCGTACGTTAACCGTGACGAGAAGCACGTGGCGAAGTTTTTTCAGCGCGTGCACGAAAAAGACAGCGAGTACGCGGTGCGAGACGGACTAGTTCGTCTGGTGCAGCAAAACGCGGCCGCGCTCAACCTCTGGGCAGAATACCGCTATAAAGGGTACAAATATTTATCCAAGCCGGCGCGGCGGCGGATGTATGAGAACTTGGCGCGTATACAGGAATTGTTCGAACAGCACTGCGCGGCACATCCGCTGGCGCCAGAGGCTGTTGCGCAACACGTGGGCCAGGTACGAACTGACACGGGGCTAGCGCTCCAAGAGCCGGACAAGTTGGTGTTTTTGGCGCAGATTATGGATTTTTTGCGGCCGGCGCACGGGCGGTATGTATACCGAGCCTCGAGCTCGTTTGGTCGGTTGTTGCAGAGTCCCGACGATACGACGCTCGAAGGTGACTGCAACCAGATTGTGACGCTGTATATTTACCTGTATAGTACGCGCTATGACGTCAGCGAGCTGCGGCTGGTGTCGCTCCCCGGGCACGTGGCGCTGCATTTTCGTGGGGTAGATGTCGAGGCAACGAACGCGAGTTTTACGTTTCACGACAAGCCCGAGCGACGTGTTGTGCCGGTGCAAGAGATTGTGAGTATCAACCTGCTCGACACGAGCGATAGCTACTTTAAACAGCACAAAATCCCAGCTGAAACGTTTTTGCAGGCGGCGCGGCTGGCATATATGATCAGCAGCGAGCGCGAGCTGGTGCGTAAAAATCTGAAAGCGGCGTACAACAACGCGGTGAAAGAACTGCTTGAACACAAAAAGTTCAAAACAGCTCTCGTGTATGCGCGACAGGCCGAAGATGGTGCTCTGGTGGAGTTAGTCGGGCATAACGGCGCGGTGTACTTCATGAAAAAAAACCAGTTTGCGTCGGCGCGGTCGTACGCGGCGCACACCAGGCGCTCGGCCGAGTTGAACAAAACTATTTCCCACAATGAAGGGGTGTTTTACTACAAAGCGGGGAAGTTTCACGAGGCGGTGCGGGCTTTTCAGCGCAACAACGACCACACCATGGTGCAACGTTGCTATGAGGGGCTATTTTTTCGCGAGCAGAAGCTCATTGCTGGGGCGAAAACAGTTGACCAACTACAAAGCCACCGTGCGACGATTTACCGGATGCGCGACTACGCCCAAAAATCCGGCAACTTCAAACTGATCTCACATGTAAACGAGCTTATCCGTCACCTCTGAAAGACTTGACTTTTTCGACGATTGGTGCTAATATGGAGGTATAGGTTTATAAGAACAAAAATGCCAGAAATACTCATGCCACCACCCGAAAAGAGCCCTCGCGAGGGGTTGACTTGTCTGGCGCTACGAAAAATGTTGGTGCTCTGGAGTCCTTAGACTCAGAGTTGTCGAAAATCGGTTATAGAGTACCGGATCTAGGAGAGAAGCTTCGTCAGGTTGATAGCGCGACAAGTCGAAGAAGTTTAGGGAAAGGGGCGATTGAGGGTTTTAGCCTATCGCCTTTACATCCACAATCTGAGGCCCCGGAGCCAGGCCATCGTACAAAACCCATGCACGAAGCTAGTCGAGGTGACTTCGATAGTACGCCGTTAAAGGGGTCCGATGTATACGTTCCGACCCCAACGGAGGATACGTTAGCTCCTACAGTTGATTCTTCTCGTGTCCCTCGAAGGATACTCGTGGAGACTTCAGATAGTACTGGAGGTGTACGCGCTATATCAAAGGAGGAATGGAATGCCGCAAAAGAAGCAGCAAGCAAGTCGCCTGACTCGTCCTCCGAGTCGTCGCAAGACGGCGTGGAAAACAGCAGAGAGGAAGAGGGGAGAGAGTTTACAGATTGGGTCAACAAGAATTTTACCAGCGACCAAATAGCTGATTAGCAGCGAATGTATGGTCTTGACCATACGACCAGTGTGTTGTACGACATGTTCCGTGGAAAAGAACCTTCGGTTCCACGAGCCGGGGGGACGTTCGTCAATGCCAGTAACGGTGAGATACTGAGCGCAGGCGATGTTGCCGCTTAACTGGAGTCTCCCATCAGCCCAGGAGCGCAAGCAGAGATTCGCCAAACAGTAGAGGAAGTGACAGGCGAACCACTGTCAATAAACCGTTTAGTCGAAGTTGCCAAGTCTGGTGAGGTGGAGTCCCGTACTGAAAGAGTTGCACTCGGAAACGGTGTAGCGCTAGAGCTGACAACGCATGGATCTGGCGAGAATATTGTCGTCGATGAGGCTGTTATACATACTGACGACCATAATATAGGAGTAAAAGGTAGTGAAGTGACGGTTGACGGTAAACCCGCGGATTCTAACACAATCGAATGGGTAAGGGGGTTGATAAATCATATTAGTGAGGAGCCAAAACCTGAAGAATCTCCAGAGATAGACGAGACGACTAGTGACTAAATAAGACACAGTGGTTATGCTGTGGAGCATTTCCGCAGCGAACGTACTAAAGCACCTGTTATACTATAAGGTGTAAACTAACCTGCCGTAGGGCGTGATAGATGGAGTTGCTGGAAGCGTCGAGCACCTGCACCTGTTACACTCTGGGGCGAAAAGGAGAATATATATGAGTATTATCAATCCGAGCGGGAAGGATATTGTTTCGGTAAGCACCGACTGGTGCGGGAAAAAACTGACGCTCGAAGTCAACCGCGTTGGCTTCCGTACCAGCGCTAGCGTGCTGGTGAGTTACGGTGACACAGTAGTGTTAGGGACGGCAATGGTGGGGAGCGAGCCGGTTTCGGGGATGGATTATTTTCCGCTGTCGGTTGACTACGAAGAAAAGTTTTATGCCGCGGGGAAAATCTCTGGCAGCCGGTTTATAAAACGCGAGGGGCGACCGAGTGACGAGGCGATTTTGATTGGCCGACTGATCGACCGGCCGATCCGTCCGCTGTTTCCGAAAGGGTATCGCCAGGAAGTGCAGGTAGTTTCGAGCGTCTTGTCGATGGATCCGAACTTCCGACCAGATATGGTGGCGATGGTGGCGGCGAGCGCTGCGCTCATGCTGACCGGTACGCCGTTTGACGGTCCGGTTGCCGGGTTGCGTGTCGGGCGGGTTGGCGGCGAATTTAAAGCCTTCCTGAGTCCTGAGGAGCGCGACGCTAGCGAGCTTGACCTCGTGGTGGCGGGGATCGAAGGTGGTATCACCATGGTTGAAGCCGGCGCAAACGAAGTTAGCGAGGAACTAGTGGCCGAAGGGCTAGCGTGGGCGCACGACATGATCCAGCCGGCGATTGCGCTGCAAAAAGAGCTTGAGGAAAAGATTGCTCCAGAGGTGCGTGCCTACGACCTCATCTTGCCAAACGAGGATATTCAGGCTGAAGTCAACGCTTGGGCGAAAGGCAAACTGGGCGACAACCTCCGCGCGCCGTACCCGGGGCGCAACGCACGTATTGCGACGCTAACTGAGGAGTTTCATGCTGCCATGGCAGAAAAACATGGCGAGGATTACGCTGAACTCAAGGGCGAATACGGCGAGGCGCTGACCAGCGCGATTCATAAAGATGTACGTCAGGGGATTGTTGAAAAAGGCGTCCGCCCAGATGGCCGTAAGCTCGACGAGGTGCGTCCTCTGAGCTCTGAGGTCGGTGTGTTACCGCGAACGCATGGTTCGAGTATTTTCACGCGCGGTGTGACGCAGGGCATGAACATAGTGACGCTCGCTCCCTTGAGCTACGCCCAGATCGTCGACACCATGGAAGTGACCGACGGCGAGCGCCGCTACATGCACCACTACAACGCGCCGGGCTATACCGTGGGCGAAGTGCGTCGACTAGGGTCGCCGGGACGCCGCGAGATTGGCCATGGCTACCTGGCGGAGCGCGCTCTGATACCGGTGCTGCCGAGCGAAGAAGACTTCCCGTACGCGATCCGCAGCGTGACGGAAATAATGAGCCAGAACGGTTCAACCAGCATGGCCGCGACCTGTTCGAGCTGTTTGGCGCTCATGGACGCTGGCGTACCGCTGAAAAGTCCAGTGTCGGGTGTGGCGATGGGACTGATGATGGACGGCAACACGCCGTACGTGTTGACCGACATCGCTGACGCGGAGGATTTCGCTGGCGATATGGACTTTAAAGTAACCGGTACGGCCAACGGGATCACCTGTATCCAGATGGACATGAAAGTTCACGGGCTGCCGGTAGATGTGCTCAAAGAAGCGATCGAAAAGGCGAAACCAGGGCGCAAGTTCATCCTCGACCACATGCTGACAACACTGAGCGGCCCGCGCGACCACATGAGCCCGTACGCGCCGCGAATCGAAAAGATCATGGTGAACCCGGAGAAGATCGGGGCTATTATCGGCAAGGGCGGCGAGACGATCAACAAAATCACGAGCGAAACTGGCGCCGAGGTGGATATTAAAGACACAGGACTAGTGACGGTGTCGGCGGTCAACACTGAAGCGATCGAAAAAGCTCTCAACTGGATCAAATCACTGGTCGAAGAACCAGAAATCGGCAAGATATACGAAGGTACGGTCGTGACGATCAAAGACTTCGGGGCGTTCGTGAATATCATGCCAGGGATCGACGGCATGTTGCATATCTCGGCGCTCAGCGACAAGCGAGTCGAAAAAGTCACTGATGTGCTAAAGGAAGGCCAAAAAGTTCGCGTCAAACTGATGGCGATCGACGACCGCGGGCGCCTCAGCCTGAGCATGAAACCGCAAGACCTCGAAATGTGATAAATGTCACGGCGCAGCACGCTAGCTGCGTATATGCTAGTACGTATGGTACGGAAGAAAATCGTCGCATTTTTCAAAAATCCAACGGTGCGCAAAGCCGTGTTTTGGCTCGTGCCGTTGGTTGTCTCGTGGGCATTCAAGCGCATGGACGAGACAACCACCAAGAAAAAATAGGCAGGTATTGACATATTTATACTATTTTGATACCATTTTAGTATGAGTGAAGCAATCGTTAAAGTACAAGTGCCTATGCCTAAGTCGTTGCGTGACGCGGTCGCGCGGGTTGCTGCTGAGCGTGGATTTGACAGTATACAGGCGTATTTTCGTTTCGTAGCAACAAACGACGCGGCTGGCCGTACGGTTACTTTTAGCGAAGCTGAGCCGTGGCCTGAGCCGCCTCGGGAGGTGTTGGCGGCGTGGGAACGCGACGTAGAGGAGGCAAAAACCCAGGAACGGCGTGGTGAATTACCTGCTTTTACCGACGTTGATGACGCGATGCGGTATCTGAACGAGCAATAGCCGAGTGGTATACTAAAACCATGAAGCCCATCATCTTTACGAAAAAGTTCTCGAAACATTTTGAAAAACGAGTTGCCCATAACAAAAAACTGAGTAAACAATTTATGGTAAGGCTGCAGCTATTTAACAGTGGCCACAGAGGAGCTCCTCTCAACGATCACGCTCTAAATGGCGGCATGGTGTCATTTCGGGCTTTTTCTGTGACGGGCGACGTGCGAGTGATACACACTGAGGAGGCCGATGCCTACCGATTTGTTGTCATAGGCACACACGCCCAGGTGTACCAGCCATGACGAAGCAAACAAAACTCGATGCGCTGGCGGGCGAGATTGAGCAAGAGGCTGTTTGCTCGGAGTTGCGGTCGCAGGCGACGCAGTTAGTGATGGGCGACGGCAACCCTGACGCAGATATCGTGTTCATCGGCGAAGCGCCAGGTAAAAACGAAGATGTGCAGGGCAAGCCGTTTGTCGGTGCGGCGGGCAAATTTCTCGACGTAATGCTCAGCGAGGCTGGGCTGAAGCGGGCGGATGTGTATATCACAAACATCGTCAAATACCGTCCGCCGGACAACCGTGACCCGTTGCCAGAGGAAAAAAGGGAGTTTTGGCCGTATCTCATGCGGCAGATTGATATTATTGACCCGAAAGTCGTTATCACGCTCGGGCGGCACAGCGGGTCGGCATTTATCCCTGATCTCGTGATCTCGCGCGACCACGGCCACGCGCGCCAAGTGCGCTACCACGAGCATGAGTT
>JBLMYZ010000028.1:0-8744 GCA_050258575.1 Acidobacteriota bacterium | reverse complement strand
CAAATGGATGACTCTAGAGGAAGCTGAGCAGATTGAGCTGCCAGAAGCGCATAGGGCGATTATTACTGCTTATAAAAACAGGTATTAATAGCGTTATTTGTAATTACTTCGTGCCCCTGGGGTGCTATCAAAAATGACTTACGAAGAGGTCTTTTAATCATAATCATCTTGGTTGGGGGTAGTGGACGCGTTTCAGGAAAAAGATTACTTTCTTTTCGCAATGCTTCGGATAAAATCTATGGATAAGCCAACAACGCATATGGCAATGATAAATACTAGGACGAGAAAAATTATCATATCATAGCTTACGTAACAATCTATCGAATCCTGCGGCCTTGTTGTGCAAGGCAATACAGTGCTAAGATATTTCCCAAAACCTACCGTATTGACCAGCACTAAGATAATTAAGCTGAAAATAATTACTAAAAGTGATTTTTTCTGTTGTGTGTTAAGTTTCATGACTACTACTATAGCAAAAAAGACCTCATAACGAGGTATATAAAATAAACATCTTGGCTGGGTGTGGGGGGAGCGCTTGCAACTCCTACTGTCGGATTTTCTCCTGGTTGCAGATAAACTAGAAAAACTCGGGTTCAGATATGTTAATAGGGCGGTGATTATAGCTAGCGAGGACGCCTAGTAATGCGCCAGCATCCTTACCGAATTATCGCTTTTCGTCCTTTTGGACTCATCAGCATAACTATTCAGTTATGGAAGCGAACATGACATGCGGAGTAGAGCATGACAGAGGTTCGCCTACGACGTCAGCCGTAGAGGATGGTCACGGCGACGTGATAGCCCTCGTCCATGGCGGCGGGCTGGCGATTGAGGTCGCTGGCGTCCTCGGGCCCCACGGTCTCGAATGCCTTGGCTGTGTCGAGCATATCCGGCGGGATCATGGTCAACACCTCTTCGAGCGACGGCTTGAAGCAGCCGTAGTAGGCCCAGGTGTGCAGGGTGTGAACCCTCCCGACTTCAGTCAGGCCGTCGGCACTTTCGGTGATCTTCGGAGACCATGTGAATGCCACGCCCTTCAAGTCCTCGGGGATCTCGATGTAGCGCAGCTCTCCGTCCCGCCTGACGACTGGACGAATGGTCGTGAGCATGTGGCGCATCACTTGGTCAGTGAGCGGTCGCTTCCTGTTGAGGAGATCCTCGAGAGCTGCGCGGTCGACGTCGGGTACTTGCGGTCGCACGTATGTCATTTCTTGCTCTTCTCCCCATCGTGCATAGGTCTGCCACGGTGGCGAGACACGAGACGGGGTTATGGTTCACTTGTGAAACTAAATCATAACCCATTCTCGTGTATTCAGCATGTCAAAAAGCTCTTCTGGAGTCACCTCAACAAAAGATAGAAATATAATAGCACATGCACAGTAAAAAGTCAATACTTGGCTGGGGAGGAGGGATTCGAACCCCCGAATGCTGGGACCAGAACCCAGTGCCTTACCGCTTGGCGACTCCCCACTAGGAATCCGGTGACTAGTATAACAGGTACAGCAGTGGTTTCTCAACTATTTTTGCGGCGCTCCGGCAGCTTGTATTTGCTGTAGCCAAGTACCCACAGCGTCACAAAACAGAACACTAGCCATAGACTATTCATAACAATCGGCACCCAACTACTGGTTATGTACGCGAATTGCCCGAACTGGCCGGTCGAAACATCGAGGCCAAAGCACCATATGGTTAAAAGTAACCAAGAAAGCGGTGCTATAACGACAAACAGACCACTAACAACGTGAGCAAGCGGACTAAGTTTCATACGTAGAGCGAACGGAACGCTAAAAATTTCAACGGTTATAATACTGACTGTGACCAAGTTGGCTGCGACAATATCGCCCGGGAGGTATGTGTTGACGATAGGGGCGAGGGTATCGACACGGAACAGATGTAAGATCGCGAAAAAAACAGCGACCATAGCCGTCAGAAAACCGAACCAAACACCGTAAGGGTTCTGTAGTTTTGGAGGATCGACCGCGCGAATAGTGTATTTTTTCATGTATTTAGTATACCCGAATGCGTTGTATTTTTTAACAAAATACTTGTGCTTTTTACGAACAGGGAGTAAAGTGATGGCATAAGCAACATCGAAAACAAAAAATCACCAAAAATATCGACGACGCTTTAGTTTGTTCCACCACAACAAATAAAAAGTTGTGCCCGTAATAAAACTTATTACGGGCATTGACGGTATGTAGAAGTCGTAGATAGCTAGCGAACTGCCAACTTTCTAACTTTTTCTGTCCTGAAACGGTTGCGCGAGCTGGAGATTGGTGTCAAACTCGGCTATACGAATCAGCTCGTTGTATTTGGCGACCCGGTCAGTGCGCGACAATGAGCCAGTTTTGATTTGACCGCAGCCGAGCCCGACGGCGAGGTGGGAGATAGTAACGTCCTCGGTTTCGCCAGAGCGGTGGCTCATGACAGTGCGCCAACCAGCAGCTTGTGCCATTTTAACGGCTTCGATAGTTTGGCTGAGCGAGCCGATCTGGTTTGGTTTGACGAGAATAGCATTGGCGGCTTGTTCGTCGATTGCCCGTTGCAAAAGCTTCGTGTTGGTGACGAGCAGGTCGTCGCCAACTAGCTGAATACGGTCGCCAACCTGGCTGTGAAGGAGTTTCCACCCCTGCCAGTCGTCCTCGGAAAGACCATCCTCGATACTAACGATCGGGAACTCTTCGGCGAGACTGACGAGCCACGTGACCATTTGTTCGCTAGTGAGTTGTTGACCTTCGCACCTGAGGTCATAAATGCCGTCGTGGTGGAGCTCGGTCGCGGCGACGTCGAGAGCAAAGACGATATCTGTGCCGAGCGTGTAGCCAGCGTTGGCGACAGCTTCGGAGATCATCTTGAGTGGTTCACGGTTACCGCTGCGGACACGCGGGGCGAAACCGCCTTCGTCGCCAACAGTGGTCGGATAGTCGCGCTCTTTAAGTACTTTGGCAAGAGCGTGAAAGACTTCTGAGCCCATTTGGACGGCCTGTGCGACGCTCGCGGCGCTTTTGCAGACGATCATGTATTCCTGAATATCGGTCGCAAATGCGGCGTGCGCACCGCCGTTTTCGATATTCATCATGGGGAGGGGGAGGTTGGTGGCGGTGGTGTCGGTAAAATCGGCGACGTACTGCCAGAGTGGAATGTTTTTGGCATTTGCGACGGCTTTGGCGGCGGCGAGGCTGACGGCGAGGACGGCGTTGGCGCCGAGGTTGGATTTGTTGTCTGTGCCGTCCAGGTCAAACATGGCCTGGTCGAGGGCTTTTTGGTCGCTCGCGTCTTTGCCGACGAGAGTAGGGGCGATTTTTTCTTTGACATTGTCCACGGCTTTGGTGACGGCTTTGCCGCCGTAGGCTTCGCCGCCGTCGCGGAGCTCGAGGGCTTCGCCTGAACCGGTGCTAGCTCCGGAAGGAACGGCTGCGCGCCCCAGAACGCCGCCTTCGAGTACGACGTCAGCTTCGACCGTCGGATTCCCGCGGCTGTCTAATATTTGTCTAGCTGTGATAGATGTAATTGTATAAGTCATACATCTACTATAGCAGGAATTGCTGGAGTAGATGTTGCCCGAAGGGCGCGGGTAGGGAGGCGATATGACTCGTATAGAAAAACTGAGCTGCGACACCCTTTATGCTATGAGGACGGACCTTATAGCAAATTCGTGTTTTCTCATGCTATAAGGACGGACCTTGAGTAGCAGTAGTGAGTAGTTTGCGTGGAGTGTGGTGAGAGGGCTTTGCTATTGTTATTTGCTATTGGGAGACGGTGTATACTGGGTGGTATGAATGAATCACATAAAACTACTGGAACATTAGTTGTAACAAGGCATGGCGAAAGCGAGTGGAACGTTCTCGGCAAGTGGACGGGTTGGACAGATGTTGGACTGACTGAAAAAGGGTTTAATGACGCCAAAGAGATAGGCAAGATTATTGGCGATTTTGATTACGATGAGATATATGTGTCGTCGCTGAAACGGACCGAGGAGACGCTGCAGGGAATCATACAGGGGATGGAGCGGTCGTCGATGAATGAGTTGCCGAAAACTGCAGCGCGCGAGTTGAATGAGCGGGATTATGGCGTCTATACCGGCAAGGACAAGTGGGAGGTTAAAGAGGAAGTTGGCGAAGATGAGTTCAACGTGATTCGCCGCGGTTGGGATAATGAGATTCCTCAGGGTGAAAACTTGAAACAAGTGTATGAACGCGTCGTGCCGTATTTTATGGCGGAGATACTGCCGAAGCTGCAAAATGGCGAGACGATTCTGCTGGTTGCGCATGGCAATAGTATCCGCGCGCTGATCAAGTACCTTGAAAACGTGAGCGACGAGGCGATTGCTGACGTCGAGATGAAATTTGGACGAGTACTCGTGTATGAGTTTGAGGCCGGTAACGACTTGCCGGTACACAAAGAGGAGCGCCAGGCGCAGATAGAACAAACGCATGCCTAGGGTAGATAAATAAAGGAGGGGTATGGCGAAATTTGAACTACCAAAGCTAGAGTACGACTATGGGGCGTTTGGGACGTATATCTCAGCGCGGATCATGGAGCTGCACTACACCAAACATCACCAAACGTATGTTGACAAGCTCAATGCGGCGATCGACCAAGCGCGGGAGTTGCAAGAAAAATCACTCGAAGAGCTGCTGACACAGCTAGATAAGGCCCCAGAGGCGGTCCGAACGGCAGTGCGCAACCACGGTGGCGGCCACTATAACCACACGCTTTTTTGGCAGTGTCTTTCGCCAAATAGCGGTCAAAACCCGTCTGGCGAGCTCCGAGAGGCCTTAGAAGCGAAATACGGATCATTTCAGGGCTTCGTTGACGAGTTTTCGGCGAAAGCTTTAGGGGTGTTTGGGAGCGGTTGGGCATGGCTAATGCCAGATATGAGTGTGATAACCACAGCGAACCAGGACAATCCCCTCATGTCGGGCCAAGACGCACCGATACTTGGGCTTGATGTTTGGGAGCATGCCTACTATCTGGACTACACATCGAACCGCGCTGATTATGTCAAGGCCTGGTGGGAAGTAGTTGACTGGAAAAAAACGGCGGAGCGATATGAATCTCGTGCAACTCTTCGCTGACGGCGGGCTCGTCGTTGTTGTAGCGGCGTCGTTTGTCATGGCGGTTCTCTGGCTGGTACGTGAAAAGCCACTGGTCTCGGTGGTGTTACCGTATGTTGTTATGGCAGGGTTAACGTCGTTGCTGGCCGGTAAACTCATGGGTTTTTGGCAGCCTGAGGCGGTTCGGCCGTTCGTGGAACAAGGTGTCGCGGCTGGAGCGGCTTATATTGACAACCCGGGGTTTCCGTCCGATCACGTGCTGCTAGCGGTTGTTGTTGTCGGTGTGGTGTACGCGCTGACGCCATATAAAAAAACCGCTCTCGTGTTAGCGGGGTTGATACTGCTCATGGCGCTAGCACGGGTGGCGGCGCTAGTGCATACGCCGCTAGATATCATCGGTGGTGCGCTGGCTGGACTCATTGGGCTAGTGTGGGTCTATAAATATAAGCATTTATATGGCATAAAACAATTGACAAAAAAACGCAAATAACTCATACTAGACGCTAGTATGGACAGCACGACAACTACTACTACCACCACAACCACCACAAACGGTGTCCTCGGACAAGCGTCGGCCCTGAAAGCGTTTGTTATAGGCGCAATTGTTGGCGTGGTCGGCTGGTTGCTAACCCTCTTCTTCCGCTCAGTAGTCGTCGAAAACCTATTTTGCCGCTCGACCGATACATTTTCAGTGTGCTCAAACGGCGGGACGATCGCCTGGGTTGCTGGTATGGTGATAGTCCTGCTAGCGAGCGTTTTCATGTTGACACAGGCAAATATTTATCGGCCGCTTTTGGTTGTGATCGCTGTTGCAGTTGCGCTCTGGGGTGTCGGTTCATGGTTTTTGTCGATGACTTGGTGGGCTGGGCTGCTTTGGCAAGGTGTGGTTTTCGGCCTAGCATACGCCGCCTTTTCATGGTTGGCAGCACATGAACGATTTATTATCTCGCTAGTAGCGGTTATCGTGGTCGTGGTTGTGGCGCGGATTGTCGTCGGACTATAGACGTTTGGGCAGATTTTGGCTGCAAGTCTTGTATACTTGAAGTATGGAACTGCTTTTGATTGTTTTACTAGTCGTAGTTGTTGCTGGGTTTGTGGCGGTGACGATTTTTTTGGTGTCGAAGATAAACGGGTTGCAACAGCAGTCGAGTACGGAGCTGCTCAAACAGGATCTAATAGAACTGAACCGCGGTGTGGTGGCGCTTAAAGATGGCTTGCAGCAAACAGTGAGCGACAAACTCGACAAATCTCAAACACTCATGCAAACCAGCCTGCAAAAACAACTGAGTGAGAGTGCAAAAATCATCACCGACGTGACTCAGCGGCTGGCGAAACTTGACGAGACCAACAAGCGGGTTGTCGACGTGGCGGATGAACTAAAAACACTGCAAAACGTGTTGCAAAATCCAAAACAACGCGGCGTGTTCGGTGAGTTTTACCTCGAAAGTGTGCTGGAAAACGTTCTGCCGGTCGGACAATATCAAATGCAATATAAGTTTAAAGATGGCGAGGTGGTTGACGCGGTTATTTTCCTGGAAAAAGGCCAGGTGTTGCCGGTGGACAGCAAGTTTAGCCTAGAAAACTATAACCGCATGGTGGCAAGCGAGACAAAAGAAGAAAAAGCGCGGTATCTGGCGCTTGTCAAAAATGACCTAAAAGGACGAATCGACGAGACGAGCAAATATATTCGCCCGAGCGAAAAGACGATGGATTTTGCGTTCATGTTTATCCCGAGCGAGTCGTTGTATTATGATTTGCTGATCAACAATGTTGGGCAAGGCGGGAGCAGCCGCGACCTTATAGAATACGCGTTTCGCGACAAGCATGTTATTATCACGAGCCCGACGAGTTTTATGGCGTATTTACAGACGGTACTGCAAGGTTTGCGCAGTTTGCAAATAGAAGAACAAGCCAAAGATATTCAGCTGCGCGTTGGAAAGCTCGGCCAACACCTCGCCAAGTACGACGAGTTTATGAAAAAACTAGGTAGTTCGCTCGGAACGACAGTCAATCACTACAACAACGCGAGCAAAGAGTTTGTCAAGATCGACAAAGATATCGTCAAGATTTCCGGTGGCGATGCGCAGGTCGAACAGACCCTGCTCGACAAGCCGCTCGTGGGCTAGACTAACGTTGCGACGCTGCGTAGACAACAACCGCAACGAGTACAACGAGCAACACCCCGATCACTATGCCAGCTGGACGCGTTGCGTGCTGATGCTCGAGATACGTCGACGTTTCCGGGTCGGTGTCTTGCAGTGCTGTCGTGCGAGATTTTTCCTGCAAGTCCGCGATAATTTTACTTTGCAGTTCGCTGCGGTTTTCGTCTTGGCGCAGAAATATCCCCATATGACTTCCTTTCGTTAAACTAACATGTGCTATACTAACAAGTATTATACCGTTTTAACCACAGGAGGGATAGAAACGACTATGGCTACAAAAGCCAGTACCAAGAAGTCGACTTCAAGCCGCGCTAACGCTGCCAAAAAGACGACGAAGAAGAAAACTGTCGCTGCAAAAGCAACGACAAAACCAGCAACCGTGAAAGCAGTAGTTGTTGAAAAATCAGTAAAGAAAAAACGCTTGCCAGAAAACTTGCCGGGTGTGATTTTGGCAGAGTTGTTCGGGACGTTTGTTTTAACAGTCGTCGCGCTTGCTGCAAGCTCGTTCAATGTGCTGTATGCCGGTCTCGTCGTCATGGTCATGGTGCTAGCTGTTGGTGCTGTGTCTCAGGCGCACTTTAACCCAGCGATAAGCTTCGGCCTCTGGACGGCTCGACGTATCAACTGGGCGACTATGCTCGTATATATCGGATCACAGTTGTTTGGTGCCTTGCTCGCGCTGACACTTACTATTTTGCTATCCGGTATGTCGTTCGGTATTGATTTCTCACAGTTTTTCGCTATCGACTGGACAATTTTGGCTATAGAGCTTGTTACGACGGCTATTTTTGCCTTTGGCGTGGCTGCCGTGACGTCACGGTCTGATCTGACAAACGGTGCGAAAGCACTTGGTGCTGGTATGGCGTTGACGATTGCTCTTGTTGCTGGCGGTGTGTTACTGAGCTATCCGCAAACAAGCGCGATGAACACCTACCAGAGCAATATGCAAAACGCGTCCGCCACTGGCGAGTCAACGACAAAAGCACCGCGAGTGCTGTTGGTCGATGGCGTGTTAGCCAACCCGGCTGTTGCACTAGCGTCTGTAGAGATGACTGAACAGCAGATGCAAATGCGCATGCAGGGCTACAATATGCCAGCTGAGAAAACGGCACCCACTCGCTTTTCAGCCGAGGTACTCCTAGGCACACTAGCGGGTGCGACACTTGGCGCGAACTTGTTTGTCCTCATGTCATACAAGCGCCGCGAAGTCTAAACATGTATTGACTGCAAAAAACTCCGCGTCATTTCAGCGCGGAGTTTTTCGGTGTATAATAACTGCTATGGAAAAAATTACAGCCGTTCGCGAGACGCTTTTAGCTCGTTTTGCGACGCTTGAGACGAAAGCAGATATTGTCAAAGCCGCTGAGCTGCGGTCGTTGTATGGTGCGATTCCGAAACTACCCCCTGCTCAACGCGGTGATTTTGGTAAAGCTGTCAACGAGCTTAAAACGGAGCTGGAGCAGATGGTTGCGGACGCAGCTGTATATGCCGAGCAGCGCGCACTGCCGCCAATAGACGTGACAGCGCC
>JBLMYZ010000027.1:0-10569 GCA_050258575.1 Acidobacteriota bacterium | reverse complement strand
AACCGGTAGTTAAACAGCTCGCGCGCCTTTGGGCTGTCAGACAGCGCCACTAAACACTGGCGAATATCTCCTGGCGGCAACACGCCCAGCTCGTCGCGTAGTTGCCCAGTCGAGCCGCCATCGTCAGCCATGTTGACTAGCGCCGTGATATTGTTGACGTAGCGTTTTAGACCAGTCAGCAGCGTAAAACTGCCTGTTCCGCCGCCAATAACGACAAAATTCGCTCCCTCGCTCGTTTCTTCAACCATCTAAAGACCCCTCGCTTTTTTTACAAACCGCGCGTACTGCGCCGCACTGCGCCGCGGCAGTCGCCGCAGGTTATCCTCGTAGTCAATCCCCACTAGCCCAAACCGCGGCCAGCGGCCGTACGCCCACTCAAAGTTGTCAAACATACTCCAGTGCATGTACCCCTGAACATCTACCCCAGCCGCGCGGGCGTTGTGCACCGCTGCAACAGTTTTCACCAGCCAGTTCGCGCGGTGAACGTCGTCACGATCCGCCACCCCTGTTTCTAGCACGAAAATCGGCCGTTTTTTGCGGCCAACTCGCAGCAGCACGGGCTCGAGATGTTCTGGTTTGAGCTCCCAGCCCATGTCGCTCACCTCTTTGTCGTCGTGGCGCAGCTTAAACCCGTCCCATTTGTCGGAAAAATAGTAATTCACCCCTATAAAATCTTGTTTGCGTCCCACATAGTTGAGCTGTACGTCGTCGCGCAGCCAGTAGTCGAGCTTCGTTGCCAGACGACTGAGTAACTTGTCGTTTGCCGGCTCAACAAAGGAGTAATTTTTTACAAAACCAACCTTAAAACGACGGGAGATCTTTTTTGCGACGACATATACTTCTTTGTGCGCCCTGAGGTGGTTGCGATACACCCATACCATCCGCGGTACCGAACGCTGTCCGGGCGGATGATCTTGCAAAAAATACCCATGCGACGCCACGGTGTCTGGCTCGTTGACCGTCACCACAAACCGCACGTCGCGGCCGAGCTCGCGCAGTATCTTGTCGGCGAAACGCACGAAATACTGAATATTTCGCCGCCGCGCGAACGCGCCTTTTTCGGCAAACCACACTGGTACCGTCCAGTGGTACAACGTCAACACCGGCTCCAGTCCGCGCTGTTTGAGCGCCTGTATATACTGTCGATAGTGCTCGACCGCGGCCGCGTTCCACACGCCCTCTTCCGGCTCGACGCGCGACCATTCGACACTAAACCGAAACGCGTTCAGGTGCATCTTTTTGGCGATATCAAAGTCAGCTTCGTAGCGGTTGTAGTGGTCGATCGCTTTGCCAGAAATATAGTTTGCCGGGTCGGTCGCCTCTGGAGCGATCTTGGCCCATGTGTCGAGATGCTCTAGTTTGTACCGAGCCGCGTTTGCCAGGCTTTTGGCATTTTCCAGCTCCCACACCGTCCAGTTGTTGTGGTTGCCGCCTTCAACCTGGTGCGCACTGGTACTCGCTCCCCACAAAAACTGTTTCGGGAACCGCAGTCCCTCCGGTTTCGTTGTCATATACCTCCCAGTATACCATCGCTCCCCCGCCCTCACGGCGGCAGTTTTACGACAATACTTTGCAAAGTTTATAAAAGTCTGTAAAGTTTCGTTCCTACAACTGCACTACGTCTTCGCCGAGGAGTTTTTGCAGTCGGAGGATGATAGATCGCTCGTGACGACCGAGCAGCTGAGACAGTTTTGCCGGGCCGCTCCCGAGTTGAAACTCTTGTTTCAGCAGTGCGTCCTGCTCGTCAGTCCATGGCCGGTAAGCGTTGGGGTGTTTTTCACGCATTTTTTCCAGCTTTTCCGCCCAGCTTTTCGACCGTTTTTCCTTGTCCGCAGAAGTTTTAGCTGCCTTTTTCTCGCGTTTTTCCCTGTTGGCGCGCAGGTGTTCGAACCTGGCATGGTCGTCGGCCGCTTTTTTACGCAACTTTTTGTCTATCTCAACTGCTTCTGGGCTAATTTTTAAGGCCATTTGGTTGATACCGAGCAGACTCAGCCCCTCTAGGCTGCGCACCCGGCTCAGCGCCACGTAACCCATGCCTTCCACGAAAGCTTTGCGCAGGTCTATCCGCGCCGCGTCCAGCGTCATGCCCTGGCTTTTATGCACAGTGATCGCCCAGGCCAGCCTGAGCGGAATCTGTGTCAAACTCGCCCGTTTTTTGTCGCCGTCGCGGAGTTCCCAACTGTCAGGTTTCATCGTCACCGTTTTGCCGCTGCGAAACTTTACTACCGGATATTCCGTCACTTCTTCAAACCGCTCTACCGTACCAACACTGCCGTTGACGTATTTGCGCTCTGAGCTGTTTTTTATCGCCATGACGAGCGCCCCCTGCTTCAACACCAGTGTCTCCGGGGCAATACACGAGCGCTTGAGTGCCTCAACAAAGTTTTCTTTGCCGGTCGTTACCGCATGGTAGACATGTTCGTCAGCGGCAAGCGCAGTCAGCTTGGCATGGTTTATCCGGTCAACGTCGACGTTTACTGTGTGTAGTTCCGTCAGATCGCCGTCGAGCGACACATCCACTCGCCCCAGCAGTGCTGCCGCGTGCCGCCGCCTGAGGTCGCCGCGGCGCATGGCGTTTAGCACGTCAAGTAGCTGCTCGTCGTGTTGCCGATGCTGTTCCGCCAGGTAGCACACGGCCAAACCGAGTTCGTCCCACACGGCTGCATTTGTCACGAAGCCACCCTCTCGGCCCTCGCGGCGATTGACCGGTGGCAACTGGAAAAAATCACCGCAAAGCACCACCTGCAGCCCGCCAAACGGCCGCTCGTCCTCCCGCACGACCCGCGCCGTGCGGTCAACCATGTCGAGCCGATAGTCATGTAGCATCGAAATTTCATCGATCACGAGTACATCGGCGGTCTCGATGATATCGCGCCGGCTTTTCAGCAGAAAATCCTCAAAATCCGCCTCTAGCTCGTCCTTGACGCCGATTCCACTCCAGGAGTGTATCGTCGTCCCGCCCAGATGCGTCGCTGCCAGCCCAGTTGTTGCCGTCACAGACACACGCTTGCCCATGTTTTTTGCCTCACGAATAAACTGGTTCAACAGGTACGTCTTGCCCGACCCTGCCGGCCCCGTCAACAGCACGTTCTCCCCCGAAAGCAGTATCTCTAGCGCTAACTCTTGATCCATGAAATAAGTATAGCAGTTGGGGGGGTTGGGGAATGGAAAAAGGAAAGGGGGATATTCCCCAATTTCCAATTTTCACTCCCCATTCCCCACTCATGCTATACTACTCTCCTATGAAAGTAGCTATCCAGGGTGAACTCGGCTCGTTTCATGATGCTGCGGCGCGGCGGTTTTTTGGCGTTGACGTAGAAGTGCTCACCTGCGAGACCTTCCGTGATGTATTTGAATCCGTTTCGCACGAAAACTATGGTCTGGTGGCGATCGAAAATTCGCTCTACGGCTCGCTACACGACTCGTATAACCTCCTGCTCGAAAACAATCTGGCAGTGACCGGCGAAGTAGCGCTACATATTCACCAACAGCTTATCGGTTTCCCTGGAAGTTCACAGAAAGAAATCACGGAGATATATTCACATTCCGCCGCACTCGATCAATGCCGCGGGTATTTGGAAAAAAACTTCCCTAGAGTGGAAATCTCCGAGTTTTACGACACCGCGGCGGCGGTCGGTTATATAAAAACTCACGACATGCGCCATGCCGCAGCTATCGCCTCGAGAGTAGCCGCCGAGCAGTGGAATATGGCCATTTTAGATCAAGATATCGAAGATGAAACGCAAAATATCACCCGCTTTTTCGTCCTTGCGCCCACACTAGAGGTCGTTGAAAGCGCCGACAAAGCCTCTCTGGTCATTCAGACCAATCACACCCCAGGAGCGCTCTATGAGGCTCTTGGCGTGTTCGAGAGGCATAACGCCAACCTCACCAAGCTTGAGTCTCGCCCTGTCCGCGGCGAAGCGTTCCGCTACCAGTTCATCGTCGATGTCGAAATCGACGCCGCGACCTTACGCAAAGTCACGAAAGAACTCGAAGCCCAGAACTGTTTCATCCGCCTCCTCGGACACTATAAAAGAGCCGCCTAGCGCGACTGCAGCGCATCGAGCGCTACCCCTAGCGCAGCGGCTACCCGCGGATCAACCATAGACCATGACCCGTCATCCATATCCAGCGAATAATGGTCGCGGTACAGTTTGATTTTTCGATACACACCAACCTCTTCACCTGTTTTCTTGTCGATGATTTCAAAGTGGTATTTTATGAACGACATAATCACACCTATCAGATCGCCTACGAGCGGTATAAAGTCCGAAAAACGCCGCAAAATTGCCGTCGCGTAGTTATTTTCACGGACGATAAATATATCCTGCTGATCAGCATCGAACACATACCAAGTACTCAGCGCGAGAGATTTTTTAAAATCTTTCCTGAAACCGCCTATCAGCTTGCCTTCCATATCCTCAACAAAATACCTGCCATGAACATCGAGGACTTTTTCAGCGCGCAACGTATAAACCGGCGTCTTTTTTGATTCGTCGCTATAAAAAGTAATCTTTTCCTTGATTTTAACGCGTTTTTGTTGCGCAAAACTATACATCTCCCCCGCTACGCTATCAGCTCCGGCATGATAGATACGATATTTATTCACGAAAGCCGTGATTTTCTGCTGAACCTGAAGCCGTGGAGTGAAAGAAGCGTTTTGCACTGAGGTTTCCTTTGCTTAGTTACTTACAGCGAGTATATCATCTTGCGAGATATACACGAAAAATAGTCTCTAAACTCGAGCGCCCTGACGCGCTTTGTTCGCCCATTCGTCGGCAAGCTCGTTGCCTTCGTGACCAACATGGCCGCGCACCCAGACGAGTTTTGCGTTTGCGCCGTTGTACAACCCATATACTTCTTGCACGAGATCAAGGTTTTTTATAGGACCGCCTGACTTTCTCCAGCCTTTCGCCTCCCAGCCTGGCGCCCATTTTGTAATAACGTTGATCCAAAATTCGCTGTCAGTGTGTATTTCTGCTTCGTCGCCCGCAAGATGTTGTAACGCGGCGATCAACGCTCGGCCTTCCATGCGGATGTTAGTCGTGTCGCCGGCTTCGCTGCCCAGTGCCACCGGCTGCTTGTTTTCGATCACAGCATACCCGCCTGGACCGGGGTTAGGACTCGCGCTGCCGTCGGTGTAGAGCACCCGCACTAGATGTCCCTCGTCGGCGCACGCCGCGTAAAACGCACTGGTATATAAAACGTGCCGTGCGGCCGCTTCTCGAGATCATAGTGGACTGTATAGGTCGTCTGAAAAAAGTCGCCACTGCCGACGATTTTGAACTGCAACTCCGCGGTAGTGACAGTGTTTGTCGTCGGCGTTTTGCCGCTGTACACTTCGTTTTCCTCCGACCGGCCCGACTCAAGATGGTTGTAGAGATGCTCGGTGTGCTTCAACAGCGTCAGCGTTGTCAACTCAACCGGTAGCTCCGAGTTGTTTTGAAACCGCAGCCACAACTCCAACGACTTCAGGTCGTCCGAAGTTTTCGTACGCACACCTGTGACAGCAATATCCGGCACGATTTTGTACCCCGAAGCGTCGCGGTACGGGTCGGTCGTTGCCGCCACTGGCGTCTCGACGTCCTCGGGATGCGATTCACCTGGGGTCAGGTCTTCGGATGGTGTTGTATAAGCCTCGTTGGTCTCGTCATGTGTTGTTGGATTTACATCACTGCCATCAGCGTGTTTCCATCCTTCGTCTGGCTTACCAAACAGCCAATCGCTCAGTACACCCATTAGGCAAGCTCCGTGTTCTGGCTGACGAGCGGTTTGTCGAGACCGAGTTTTTTCACGACCTCGCTCGTCACTGGCAACAGGTTGATCTGGTTGCCCTTGCGCGAAAATACCACCAGCGGCATTTCGTCGTCGGTATAGGCCGCCACAAACACAAATCGCTGTTTTTCCTGGTCGCCCATCGCAAACTGTATCTGCGACGCATCGCGCCGATCGCCCAGCCACTGATCCATCGACTTGTAGTAGATAGCCTCTGCGCGCATCATGCCGGGTGGTACCTCGAGCGCTTTTTCGCGCAAATACGTCAAATCTTCGTCAGAAATCTGGTCAACCAGCTGAAACGTGTACATCGTGTAGGCGTTTTTGCCAAATGTCACCGTCCGGAGTTTGTGGTTAACAAACACCCCGCGGATATCTGAGTCGGTAAACACTTTCCAGCTCGCTTCAACGCGAAAACCTGACAATATTCCTTTGAAAAACGGCCGAAACGCTCGTGCGCTCACTAAAATTCTACTCAGTCTGTCTGCTTGGTCTTGCCGCATAGACTCCCCTTTCGACTTCTATTGTAACAAACCCTTCCGCAAATCGTGTATACTGGTTATGGAATCACTAACAGGTGGGAGAAAAAGGGGTATACGTATGGTACAAAAACTAAGTCTTGCTATGGTTGCTGTGTTTTTTTGCAACAGTTGCTCTCGCCAGCACTGACGTCCACGCAGCCGATACACCAAAACCAGCCGCCAGCGACCCGTACAGCTACACCGCAAAAGCTGGTGACAACTACACTGTGCTAGCGCGCAAAGCTGTGCAGACCTATGGTTTGCGTGAAAACGTCAAACTGTCGCTTGCACAAATTGTCGCTGCCGAAACATCTCTGGCGTCAACCGCTGGTTTTCCTGAGTTAAATGAGGGTCAAGCAGTCAGTTTTGACGCGGCCAGCGTTAAAACCATCGTTGAAACCGCTAAAAAAATCACTGGCGACGCCGAAGCCGCTTGGGCCCGGTACGTCCCATACATCAACTTCGACACGCGTAGCAATGGCTAGACTGAGCCTGCGTACAAATACCCCTGACGGCCTCGGGGGTATTTTGGTAGTTTAGCGTCCAAACCCAGCGTAACCGCCGTCTGCGACGAGCATTTGACCGGTAACGACACCCGACTCGTCGCTCGCGAGAAACAAGACAGCGCGGGCGATATCTTCCGGTTGCGCCATACGCTGCAGTGCCGACTCGGCAGCGTATTGTTGCTGCGTCTCAACTGGGGTTGTTTGCATCATCTCAGTGTTAGTGCCGCCGGGCGCCACGCAGTTTACTCGTATCGTCGGGCCAAACTCAGCCGCCAGCGCGTGCGTCAGCGAAATCACCCCAGCCTTCGACACGCAGTACGGCGTGTGCCGCGTCGTCGCCATGTACGGCAGCCCGCGCATGGAAGCTATATTGACAATCACCCCGCTCCCCTGTTGTTGCATACCTGGCAACACCGCCTGGCACATGTGCGCCGTCCCAACGAGGTTCACCGAAAACTCCTGCAGCCAGTCCTCGGTCTCGAGATCCATAAAATATTTTTTGTGCTTGATCCCCGCCGAGTTGACCAGCACATCAACTCGTCCGAGCCGCTGAATCGTCGCTGCAACCGCCCGCTGCACAGCTACCTTGCTCGCAACATCACAGATAGCAACATAAGCGGCGTGTATCTCGGCAGCCAACTGCCGCAGCTGTTCACTGTCGCTGCGATCATGCAACACTACCCGCGCACCACGCTCAGCCGCCAACCGCGCCGTCGCCGCGCCAATCCCCCGCGCCGACCCCGTCACAAACACCACCCTGTCCTGCATCCTCACCCCCTCACCTCAACTCAACTGCTTCCGTCGCAATTCTTCTTATGCTACGTGCTATTGTACCAAACCCCCTCCCAAAAAGCATCCACCTAAAAGGATCATCCTTTCAAGATAATGATAGGCTCGAGTTGTCAATTGCACAGCGACAGATTTGATAATCATGACGCTGACAAATGTTCATCTAACTCTGTGTTATGCAGTATCACCGCATAAGCCCGCGCCGAGGGTAAACTCTCGTCTTCAGCGCCTTTTTTACCCATTCTTCCATCAGGCAATTCACTAGCCTCCTGAGACCGTAGCTCGTCCAGCGTAACAACCGGTACCTCTGCCAGAGTCTTTCTTCCGTCATCTACCACAACCATATTATTGAAGGGTTCAAAAGTGGCTGTCTGATCTCTTTCGTCTGCCTCCTGTTCGAAACGCGCAAGCTCCTCAGTGGTGAACCCACACTCTACACTCATAGCCCCTCCTCACACAGTCTTTGTTGTATTATCGCTACTGCTTGTCATAGTATTACACCGAACTTCTGTGTTCAATAGCGCCCGTATATGAGCAGGTTCAGTCGTTTTGTAGGAAGACTTTGAGGGAAAGACGACAACGAGCCCTACATTACGCTTCTCCGTTTTTCGGTATCGCCACCAGGTCAATGTCAAACACAAGGTCGCTGTTTGCCGGGATGTTTTTCGCCGGACTACTCGAACCGTACGCCATCTCGGCCGGCATGACGAGACGGCGTGTTCCACCGACTTTCATGCCAGGAACACCTTTTGTCCACCCCTCTATAACTTGGTCTAGCCCGAAGCTAATCGGGTTACCAAAGTCAAACTGCTTTGAAAAATGATGCCGTTTTTGACGAGCGCTCCAGTGTAGTGAGCCGTTATCGTCGCGCCCGGTTTTACCTCCTCGCCAGTACCAATTTCCACATCCGTCACCTCAAGTTGCATCACCGCTTCCTTCCGCGGTTCAAAACCGTGTAATTTTGTCCCCTTGTATGCCGTTTATAAATCCTCCTTTATTATTTCCCACACCTGAGGCAATTCGGTAAAGTTACTGCCGAGATGTTTGCCTTCATGCGCAACGGTTAATGGCGCATCTAGCTGTTCGGCTAAATATTTCGCCTGTTCAAGCGGACAGTACGGGTCGTCGTCGCTATGCAGGAAAGCGATGCGTTCGGCTTTGCTTTTTATACGTGCAAAGTCAAAACCTTCCGGCGGGAATAAATTGTCGAACTGCGCGCTGTCTTTTTCATAGCCTTCTGGCAAACCCCCGGCTCATGCACTCACCACGACCGCCAGTTTGACCTTCGGGCAGCGTTCGTCCATGAGTAGGTTCAGCACCGACACCGCACCAGACGAATGCCCAACCACGATGTTGTCCGTAAGATCCCAATCACTCCCAAACAAAAAGTCGTTATACACTTCCCTGTTGGGCGTGTGATTTCCAGGTAGCTCCGGCACCCAAACCTCATAGCCCTCCGCCTCTAACTTTTCCTTCAACCAAGGAAACCAGTTTGCGTCTGGACTTGCATCCGTTCCGTGAAGTATGACTGCTCGCTTCGTATTATCCATTTAGTTTATAGCTTTTCCGTCACGAAGCCATTATCTCTCAGTCTTGTAACCACGAATCTAATAAAGGTATCTGACCATAGCTCAATAACATATCTTTGCGTTTTCCCGAATGCGTTTCTGATGATACTATCTTGTTTCATTTTTTTAATAAAGCGGGACCTCTCCTGGGGGGTAAATTGTCTGCCCAGGGCACCATCTAAGTCCCTTGCCGCAAACGTCATGTCAGGCGAATTGAAAGATGCTCTAAGCACCTGAAATTGATCACCGCTAATCCTTTTGGCATTCACGGCTTCTCTTAATACTGGAATCAACAGCTCATCCTTTAAAAACTGGTTGTCCAGGAGCATGTCAATTTTTTGTATTTCATGAAGTACCCCGTCAATAAAATAATCCGCCCATCTTAAAATACCCGCATCTGTGCCACTATCAGCGCCTGCTAATTTTTTATAATACCGTTGACGATCTGCGAAAAACACCGCTGTCGGATTAAGAATACGGCCATTTCTAACACCATAGCCCATCATATCAAGCAATGCATAAGTCAGCAGCCTAACTACACGACCGTTACCGTTGTTAAAGGGGTGTATCCAGGTAAACCTATGATGAAAAATAGCAACTTTTAGTAAATGGTTTATTTTTCCATCATCATGATTTATAAATTCGATTAGTTCATTCATGTAATCGTCCACCTTCACGCCCATAGGTGGCACATGCTTACTCTTTGTGATTTCAACTGCTTTCGTACGGTATCTACCAGGAGTTTCATCCCCTGGCAAATCATCGCCTACCGGGAGGCCTTCTGTAACGCTCTTGTGTAAATCAAGAATGAAATTCTTTGTTATCGAACGATGTGTCGTTGACCTTTCGGCGCATTCATCAATATACACAGCTGCTTTCTCGAGATTATTAAGCTCCTGAATATGATAATCGTCCTTTTTTCTTTCCTGTCGTTTTGGATCCAGTGCGTCAAGAATACGAGTTTGATTTCCCTCGATCCGCGCAGAAGCCCAATTCTCAAGGTTTTGAAATATAATTTTTAACATCATAAAAACATCAAGACTTGCTGGATTTGGAGTCATGCCACGTATTTTCTCAAGCTCGACAATTTTTTCAGCTAACTCAGAGTTCCATTTTGGCTCAGGAAGTTTAACTTTTACATAGGTCAACTTTACATTATTCATATCTCAAGTTTAACACATTCATCCTATTTACAGATATAAATTTCTTATGCTTGCATTTTGAACTTTCACAAATGGCATGAAAATTCTTTGCTCTAAGACTCAAATAATCGTGCCGTATCAGTCCTCTTCTGTTCCGTCGTATCCCTATCTCGCACCGTCACTGTCCCATCCTCCAGTGTCTGGAAGTCGATAACGATGCAGGCAGGCGTGCCGATTTCGTCTTGGCGGCGGTAGCGTTTGCCGA
>JBLMYZ010000026.1:0-6398 GCA_050258575.1 Acidobacteriota bacterium | reverse complement strand
GTCGGCGTGGCCGAAGTCGTCGGCGTGGCCGAAGTCGTCGGCGTGGCCGAAGTCGTCGGCGTGGCCGAAGTCGTCGGCGTGGCCGAAGTCGTCGGCGTGGCCGAAGTCGTCGGCGTGGGCGTGGGCTCAGGCGTCGGCGTGGGCGTCGGCGTGGGCGTGGGCTCAGGCGTCGGCGTGGGCGTGGGCTCAGGCGTCGGCGTCGGCGTGGGCGTCGGCGTGGGCGTGGGCTCAGGCGTCGGCGTGGGCGCACAGGGAAGCTTCAACGTCCCTGCCGCCGTCGTTGAAATCGACGGATACAGCTCCGGCTTTGCCGGGAGCAGCGTCACCGACGCTGAGTAGCTGATAGTCCCCGGACACTCGGGGAAATTCACAGTGCCGACGCGCACGGAACCTGCTGTGCCGCCACCCCCCGCCTGAGAGGTGATGCCTCCAGCGGTGAAGGACCCAGTGACGTATCCCTGATAAGGAAGGTCACACATCAGGCCTGCCGTGGTCGCATTGTCTGCGACCCCGTAGCAGGACATGGACGGCCCATCTTCGGCCTGAGCCGAGGTCGGCGCGAAAGCGCCGACGAACGCCAGGCAGACGGCAGCCGAAGCGGCTGCAACTTTGTTAAGCGGCCCACGGCGGGGCCGCGAAGAGGTGGTCATGGTGACCTCCTCCCTTCCCCCCTTGCGGGGATTGTTCCGCAGCAGACCATCTGCCACGGTGTGCCCGGTGGGCAAGCTCAGGGAACAGTACAAAAGATGAATCAGATTGTTAACGTACAGGCTTGAAGGCCGGTAGATCTATTATCATCTAGTGTACTGCAACCTCAGCAAGCCCACCGCGCAATGCGGTTGACCTCATAATAACACAAAACAAAATATTTTGCAATAATATTTCACAACATCTCATATTTTTTGCGAAAACAGCTACTTGGTTGTTCGTTCGATATAGCTGCCGTCGCGAGTGTCAACTTTGACGACGTCGCCGGTTTTAATAAACGCTGGAACTTTGATGACCTTGCCTGTCTCGAGTGTGGCGTCTTTTTGGATAGCGCTCGAGGTATCGCCTTTGACAGCGTTTTCAGTGTAGCTAACCACAAACGGCAGACTGACCGGTAGCTCGACGTTGATCACCTGGTCGCCAAAAAACTGCAAACTAACCTCCATTCCCTCGAGGAAATAATCTTTTACCTCGGTCACGTCGTCTGCTGGCAGCTGAAACTGCTCAAAACTGCTCGGGTCCATAAAGTAGTAGTTGGCGCCGTCGTTATAGAGGTACTGCACCGTTTTGCCGCGCACCTCAGCCGCCTCGATTTTTTCCTGGCCCTTATATGTTTTGGGAATCACCGCGCCCGTCACCAGGTTTTTCACCCGTACGTTCACGATACTTCCACCCCGCCCCATGACTTTTTGGTTGTAGTCAACCACTTTGTAGGGCTGGTTATCGATCTGAATGATAGTGCCTTTTTTTAGGTCGGTAGGCTGGTACATAAAAATCTCCGATTTTATTAGTTAGTAAGTGCGTAAGTTCGTAAGTTCGTAAGTTAACGAATAGCTTTGATGAAGGCGTTGATCATTTTGTGGACTTCGACAAGCTGACTAGCAATCTCTTCGTAATGATTTTGTGTCAAGTATTCTAAGTCGCGTGCGATATCTGTTTGCGCCTGCAGCTCGCCAGTAGAACCCCTAGCGATGACGAGAAACTGCTTGAACTCTTTATTTGAGCAGCGCTCAAAGCCTTCTACGATATTTGACGGTATAGAGATAGCTGCCCGCCGCATCTGGCTCGTTAGACCAAATTGCTCTGCTGGCGGGAACGTCTGTGTAGCTTTGTATACTGTGGCGCAGAGTTCATGCCCTTTTTGCCACACATTCAGGTCATGGTAAGTTTTCACAACTGTCATACTTACGTACTTTCCAACTTACATACTTACGTACTGGATAAACGCCTTTCGGCGTTTATCCTGCGGCTACAAACGGCAGCATCGCCAGATGTCGGGCGCGTTTGACCGCGAGGGCGAGGTGGCGCTGCTGGCGAGCGTTCAGGCCGGTTTTAGTCGCCGGTTCGATACGTCCGTAGGGGTCCACAAACCGCTGCAATGTTTTGATGTCTTTGTAGTCAAAATACGCCGGGGCGTCTTTTTTAAATCTTCGTGCCATAGTATTTACCTCCGTAAATATAGTGCGTGAGTTGTTGAGTGCGTAAGTGCGTAAGATGTTTTTATACTTACGTACTTACGTACTTACGTACTTACGTACTTGTTATTGTTGTTAAAATGGTATCTCGGACAAATCAATTGGTTTGTCGTCGATCTCCTCAGCCGCTGGTTCGGACTTTTTTGGTGCGGCGTTGCTGTGCGGGGCGGAACCACCAAACTCGCTGTTGTTACCGCCGCCACCGCTGTCGACGAAGTTGAAGTCTTCGACAACCACCTCGACTTTGCTGCGTTTTGCGCCAGTCTCTTTGTCCTCCCAGCTGCGCTGGTCGAGGCGTCCTGACACCAGCACTGGTCGGCCTTTGCTGAGGTACTGAGCGATAATCTCACCCGGTTTTCCCCACGCCACGCAGTCGATATAGCTCACTGCTTCTTGCTGCTGCCCGTCCTGACCTTTCCAGGTGCGGTTGACTGCTAGGCTAAAGTTAGCGACGCTTTGTCCGTTTGGTGTGGTTCGTACCTCTGGGTCGCGCGTCAAGTTCCCCATGAGAATGACCTTGTTAAATCCCTTTGCCATAGTATTTACCTCCGTAAATATAGTGCGTAAGTTGTTGAGTGCGTAAGTGCGTAAGATGTTTTTATACTTACGTACTTACGAACTTTCGTACTTACGTACTTGTTATTGTTCCTTCCCCTCTTCCTCCTTCAGCGCGCGGATTTTTTCGTCGACGCCGACGAGCAGGTAGCGGATCACCTCGTCGGTGATGTTGAGAGTTTGCTGCACCTTAGCGTTCGCCTCGGCTGGCAGCGCGATCTCCATATAGACATAGTTGGCAAATTCGTGCCCGCCAACCTTGTACATAAGGCGCTTTTTGCCCCAGTTATCTTCTTTTTTGACTTCACCTTTGTTACTCGTGACGATGTCGCGCACTTTTTTCAGTGCGGGTTCGAGGTCTGCCTCGAGATCAGGGTGAATCAGTACGGTGAGTTCGTACTCTCGCATAGTTCTTCCTCCTATGGATCCTTTTTAGGAGCGGCGCACCCGCCGCAGGTTGTATTGTGTGAGCTAAGTATACCAGAGATAACTCCGTTTGACAAATATCGCTCAGCTGTTTGTTGTTAGATACCGCTGCTGCCGTAGGGGATCACTTGCCACCCGCTCGGGATACACCCGGTCGGGAAAGTGTACGTCACACCGGTCGCGATATGACGAGCCTCGGTCAGAACAGTGAGACAAACGCCTTTCGGCCGGTACGACTGCGCCTCGAGGAGTGCTTGGTCTGCCGCAGATAGCGAGATCGTTGGGGTTGACGGTGTCGTTGGAGCTGGGGTTGGTGTTGACGGTGGCGTCACAGGCTGTGCAACGACAATCGGAACTGGTTTCGCAGTAGGTGTCGACGTAGTTGGCGCTGATGTTGACGGAGTTGATGTTGGTGTACCGCCAGACGACGTAGTTGGCGTGGATGTCCCTGAGCTCACCACTGCTGTCGTTGGAGTATCGACGGTAGCAACAGTGTAGGCCTGCTGGCCCTCGGTAGTGGTTGCAACTTCGGCCTCTGTTGTGTCGCGCGGGCAGAGTCCCGACTGCGGCGCCGCGTTGGTGTTCGTCACGTGGTAGCTTGCGTTGTCGTCGGTGCTGGACTGCATTTCGGCGCAGTAGCCCTGCCCACCGTTGACCAGGTAGTATCGTTTCATAAACCCAGGCACGGCGCTAGCGAAATCACTCCCCGCAAGCGAAGCAGGATACTCAGTTTTCCCTTTGAGGAAATCGCTGAGCGACCGAAGCGACGACTGAATCCGCGACTCAGCCGGTGGGTTGGCAGTTTGCTGGTATACGGTGTAACCCAGCAGCCCAAGAACCCCTAAAATTGCTATTGTGATGAGAACTTCGACGAGTGTAAATCCTTGTGCTTTTTTCATGCCCACATTGTAACAAACTCTTTACGATAGCGGAATACCGTATTCGTCCGTGTCGTCACCGCCGCCGCTAAGCGCGTCAAGACTCGTGATCAGCACCTCACGAGGACGCGAGCCGTCCGCCGGACCAATCACCCCTTGTTCTTCCATTTCCTCCATCAACCGCGCGGCGCGGCTATACCCGATCCGAAGCCGCCGCTGTAAAAACGACGTCGACGCTTTGCCGCCCTCTATGACGCAGCGCACCGCGTCCATGTACATACTGTCGTCGCTACCGGTGTCGGTGTCCATGACGATACTACCGCGGCCAGACAACTGCACCGGTTGTGAAATAATCTCTTCGTTATATTGCGCCGGCGCTTGCATGCGTAGGTGATCAGTCACTTTGTTCACCTCGTCGTCCGTCACCCATGCGCCCTGTATGCGCTTTGGTTTGCTCATCTGCGGCGTCAGCAGCAGCATGTCGCCCTGTCCGAGTAGTTTTTCGGCACCAATCTGGTCGAGGATGGTACGCGAATCAACTTGTGACGCCACCGTAAAGGCGATGCGCGCCGGAATATTGGCTTTGATAAGGCCAGTGATCACGTCTACCGACGGCCGCTGTGTCGCCAGCACCAGGTGGATACCCACTGCGCGAGCTTTCTGTGCCAGACGAACGATCAAGGCCTCAACGTCGCGCGCCGCGATCATCATCAGGTCAGCCAACTCGTCAATCACGATCACCACATACGGCATCGCTTCTTCTTTATTTTTCGCGTTGTAGCTTTTGATGTCGCGAATCTTCTGCTCAGCCAGCAAGTCATAGCGCCGCTCCATCTCGTTGACCGCCCATTTGAGCGCCGAGATGGTTTTTTCTGGCTCCGTGATGATCGGCGCAAGCAGATGCGGAATATCCTCGTAGGGCGCCATCTCTACCTGTTTTGGGTCAACCAAAATCAACCGCATATCTGACGGGCTATTGCGATACAGCAGGCTCGTCAACAGCGCGTTGATCATAACAGACTTCCCTGAACCAGTTTGTCCAGCGATCAGCAAATGCGGCATTTTGTTGAGCTCGCCCACTACTGCATCGCCAGCGATATCTTTCCCGATCGCAAAACTGAGCGGCTCGGCGGCGTTTTTCCACTGTTTGGCGTTCAAAATACCATACAGCCGCACATCAGCCGCCTTGCGGTTCGGAACTTCGATCCCGACGGCACGTTGCCCCGGAATCGGCGCCTCAATCCTTAGCGCCTGTGCCGCCAGGTTAAGCGCTAGGTTGGTTTCCAGCGCAGAGATACGACTCAGTTTCACGCCGCTCGGCGGTTTCAGGGTGTACTGTGTCACTTTCGGACCAATATTCGCCCCTTCCATCTCGACCTCAATATTAAACTCGTGCAGCGTCTCTTTTATAATCTCGGCGTTATGTTTGACGTCGCCGGCATCGGCTGGACTCTGTTTTTTCTCGAGCAGATCCATACTCGGCCACTGCCAGTCGGGGTCGGTTGGGCTCGTCAGCGCCGCCTGCTCCTCAGCAGCTTTGTCCTGCGACACGCTGTTACGCAAACTCGACAGCGGTTTTTTACGTTTTTCCTCGGCAGCATCGTGCTTGACCGTCGGCACACCTTCGTTGAGTTTGAAATCGCTGTTAAGCCGCATTTTTGGCGAATCCATTTCTTTGGCACGCGCTGCCACCTCGGCATTTCGTTCGACGCTCGGGTTTTTTTCCTGTCGGAACAGGTTGAATACTGCGTCAATCACCGCTCGCGGCGACACGCTGAGTACGAACAAACTGGTGATCAACATGCCAAAAAACATGATCAACGCTCCCACTTGGGCGTTCACCAACGTCAAGAGTCCCTGCCCGACCAGCCAGCCGGTAACGCCTCCGCCGCCCCCTGTTTGCGCTGCCTCGAGATCAGCCGGGTGTGCGCCCATGAGTTGTATAAATCCAGACACGCAGATCATAAAAACTATCGTTGCAATCGTCACAACGACAGGGATTTTGTTGTCCTCAGCTTTGAAAATATGGACTGCCCGCAATACGAGTAACAGTGGTAGAACAAAGAGTCCCCAGCCAAATAGCTGCGCTGCGACGTCTTTCGTCGCAACCGGAAACGTACCACCGGTGTTAAAAATCCCCAGCACGAGCAAAAAGGCTAGAATCACCAACACCACTGCCCCGACCTGCGCCCAGAACCCATCTGGCAGGCTGTGCTGTGGCTTCGGTGGTGCTTTCTTGGAGCTGCGTCGTTTTTTCTTTGCCATAACCGTTTCTATTGTACGCCTCTGTTACTACCCTGTCGAGGCGTATCTATACTTTCATTGTAGCACAATTTGCAACATTTTGCAATACCTA
>JBLMYZ010000025.1:0-3298 GCA_050258575.1 Acidobacteriota bacterium | reverse complement strand
AGGTTTGACAACAACGTCACCAGTGTGATCACGATCACAAACACCAGCCCGGCCATCGTCGGGATATGTCGTTTATGTTTTTCTTCGTGCAGCTTCGAAAATACACTCAGCGCCTCACCGGTCGTACTCGTGGCACGCGGTTTTTTCCAAAATCGGTAGCGATAGGCGACAAACGTATACACTGGCGTCAACGCCATCGTCATGAGAAACGCCCCGAGTGCCAGCGCAAACATCTTGACGAGATATTGCGTGAGCTGATCGACAAAAATTACTTCCATGTCCAATTTCCTTTCTAGCCTGCACTCGGCTGAATATGTAAATAATCAAGTAACCAGTTGGACAGCTCGTTAAAAATTGGACCTGCGGCCGTCGTACCAGCGTACCCGCCTATTTTGGCGTCGTCTACGCGCACCATTATGACATATTCGGGCGTCTCAGCGCCACCAAACCCAAGGTAACTCCCGACTGAGTTCTCATTGCTGTATTTGCCAGTTTTAGGGTCAATCACCTGGCTCGTGCCGGTTTTGCCGCCGATTTTGTAGCCGTCGCGGTCATACCGCCCGAAAAAGCCAGTCTTTCGCCCTTGCCATATCAGGTCGCGAATCTCCGCCGAGTGCCCGGTCGTAAACATGTTTTGCTCGACTACCGTCGGCTGCTGCTCGGCAATATTTCCGTTTTTATACGTTCCAGCCACCAACGTCGGTTTGTAGTACGTCCCGCCATTTATCATCGCCGAAAACGCCGCTGTTGTCTGAATCATCGTCGTGTTCATACCCTGGCCAAACGCCATGTTTGCATAGCGAATACTGCTCCCCTCTTGGTCGTCAGGCGCGATCATCACCCCTGTTGTTTCGCCAGCCTGCTCGATACCCGTCAGCTGCGCAAAACGATATTTGTCATGAAAATACCGGTAGAGCTGCTGCTTTGCCTGGTCGTTGATCGTCCCGCCGCCCATCTGGCGCAACACATATACCACGCCGGTGTTTAGCGAATACCGCAACGTGTCGAGCATACTCGCGGCGGCTTTTTTGGGATCTTCTTCCACGTTACAGATCGGCTGCGGCCACTCGCTCATCTGGTAACAACCCGTGCCGTCAGGAAAAGTCGACTCTGTCGTGACGGCGCCAGTGTCCAACCCAGCACCCACAGTAAACGTTTTTATCACCGACCCATTTTCGTACGGATAGCTCACGACACTGTTTTGAAACAGCGAATAATCTTCAACTTTAGTGTAATCGGCCGGCGAATACGACGGCAAATTCGCCATCGCCAGGACCTGCCCGTTGTTTGGGTTCATCACCACCACACTGCCCCGCGTCGCTTTAGCGTTCGCCAACCCCGACTGCAGCACTTGCTCGGCTTTTAGCTGAATACTACGGTCGATACTCAGCACAATATCGTCACCGTCGATCGCTGGTTGGCTAATATTATCATCGCCGATCGTCAGCGGAATCCGCCGCACGTCCGTCACCGACTGCAACATCCCCTCAGTACCAGCCAGCCGCTTATCGAGAGCTTCCTCGAGACCATACTGTCCCTTGCCGTCGTTGTTGACATAGCCAAGCAGTTGCGCCGCCAGCGCCCCCTCCGGATACACCCTCCGCGTTCCGCGCTGAAGCCCAACACCGTCCAGCGCCTTTTTCTGAATCATCTCGGCCTGGGTTCGCGACACTTGCCGCGCCAGCACTACGTAACGCAAATCTTTTTTCGACAACAGCCCCAGCGCATCTTCGTCAAGCTCACCGCCAGCCACTTGCCGCAGCAGCACACGAACTTCCTCAGGATCTTTCACCTCTTTTGGGTCAGCAAACACCGTGTATACCGTTTCGTTGAGCACCAGCGGCTGCACCGTCTCGCCGTCTTTGGTGTACAGCGTGCCGCGTTCAGGAAAAATCGTCAATTTCGTCACCTGCCGCTCGCGAGCTGCTTCGACATAGTGCGCGTGTTGCACTACTTGAATATAAAACAACCGGAGCGCAAACACACCGAACAACGTCAGCACTATCCACCACAGCGCTCGCATGCGCGGTGACAACGAAAGCTGGTGTGTGGTAAGTTTCGCCATAAAAAGTATATTTCTAGTATATCGCGTTTTACTGCGTCTGATAACGAGTTGCAGTCGGGGTAGTCATCGCCTTCGCCACCGAGCTGTCCTGAACACGCGACAGCGCTTGCAAGCGAGCGTTTTCGACCTGAAGATCCTGCTGTTCTGCGGTAAGAGCGGCCATTTCGGTGTTCTGGCGTTCGAGCGTGTAGCCATACGAGCTTGTTTTCGTTACCTGCGACAGATAGATCAACCCCAGCACTGCTATCATGAGGGCGATAAAGACAGTGTGAGTGATCGGTCCCATGCTCAACTTCGGCGCATATGCAACGGTGTTTTGGTTGCGTTGCCACTGGCGTTCCCTACGCGACGAAGCGAACGAGGCGGATGTTTGTTTTTGATAATACGTCATGTGGTGGAATTTCTGTTTTATTGTTTATTTTGTATGCCACTCGACGTCACTCACGCACGCTCAAACAGCGCACGGCACGTCGAGATACGCGGTCATGCAGCGAAAACATCCGCCGCATGACCGGCCTGGGGTGTTATTTGCCCCGTACGACTCGCACAGAGATTTTCTGGGCGCGTGATTTGTTGACAATTCTGATTGCCATAGTCGTTTGTCCCTTTCTTTTTGTTTTATTTTTTCACAGCGGCGCGGAGCACAGCGCTCCTCGCACGCGGATTGGAAACATTGTCAGTCTTTCCGCGAATCGCCTTTTTCTGGGGCAGGTCGAGCTCGGCTTCGTAACCGGCTGCGGCCTGCTCCGCGAAAAAGCGCTTCACCAGCCTGTCCTCGAGACTATGAAAACTGATGATCGCGACTCGTCCGCCCGGCTGTAGCAGTTGTGGCAGCACCCGTAGGAGCCGCATCAACTGCCCAAGCTCGTCATTGACGGCGATACGAAAAGCTTGAAAGGTGCGCGTCGCTGGATGTGTTTTTTGGTACGCCCCGCGATGAGTTGAAAGTACGACATCGGCTAGTTCCTGGGTGGTTCTCAGCGGTCGTGCCGCCACGATTGCTTTCGCAATCCGGCGCGCCGACGCAACCGGCTCTTCACCGTATTGCCTCAGCAGCTGCACCAGCTCCCGCTCGGGCGCATGATTGACCAAAAACGCAGCGTTTTTCTCGCTACCCTGTTGGTTCATCCGCATGTCGAGCGGACCGCTCCGCTGGAGCGAAAACCCACGTTCTGCCTTGTCAAGTTGCGGTGACGATACCCCCAAATCAACAAGAACCATATCATATCGCTT